>JBIKOJ010000046.1:0-28789 GCA_044358135.1 Acetobacteraceae bacterium
GTGGGCGCAAACGAACCGGGCGGGTTGCTTAGCGGGTTTTTTCCAGGAAGGCGCCGACGATCCGGTTGAACGCGGCCGGGCGCTCGAAATAGCCGGAATGGCCGGCATCGCCGATGTGCTCCACCTCCGCGCCAGGCACCACGGCGGCGATCGCGTCCGCCGCGAAGGGGGGCATCACCACGTCCTCGTCATTGGGCACGAACAGGATCGGGCAGGCGACCTTGCGCAGGTCCTCCGGCGGGCGGACGCGGCTTTCCATCAGGCGGCGGCGCAGCGCCTCCTTGTCCCAATGGGCGTTCATGCCGTCGATCTGGCGATACAGCAGGTGCAGCGCCGGCTGCTCCGCGGCCATCCGCGCGCCGCAGGCGGGGTGCATGCCGGCCGCCCAGAGCCTGGGCACCAGCGCCTCGCCGAACTCCGACCAGTCCTTCAACATCGAAAGCTCGGGCTCGCGGATCTTCTTCACGTCGATCGGCCCGGTGGTGGCCGCCAGCACGATGCCCTTCAGCGCCGGCGGGCGGCGCAGGGCGTATTCGATCGCGGTCCAGCCACCCATCGATTGGCCGACGATGCGCAAATCCGGCAGGTCGAGATGGCTCACCAGGGCGGCGAGGTCGTCGGCATAATCCGCCGGGTTCGGCCCGCCCTCGATGGCGGTGGAGGGCGCGAAGCCGCGATGGGCGAAGGTGACGCAGGTGTAGCGCGGCGCGAAATGCGCCACCTGCTGCCACCAGGACATGTGGTTGCCGCCGAGGCCGTGGGCGAAGACGACCGCGGGGCCGCTGCCCGTCACCTCGTAGTAGAGGGTGGAGCCGGGGCGGGCGAGCGTGCCGGTGCGGCGCGGTGGCAGGGTGGGAAGGTCCATCGTTCGGCTCCTAGCGGAAGCGGGCGGGCGAATAGGGGGCGGGGTCGATCACGGGCGGCGTGCCGGAGATGAGGTCGGCCACCAGGCGGCCAGTGGTGGCGCCGGCGGCGAGGCCGATATGCCCGTGCCCGAAGGCGTGCACCACATCGGCACAGCCGCTGGCCGGGCCGATCACCGGCAGGCTGTCTGGCATGGAGGGGCGGTGGCCCATCCAGACCTTCACCTGATCGGGCTTGAGATCGCGCGGCAGGGATGGCCAGGTGGCCAGCGCATAGTCCCGCAGCACCTCGGCGCGCTTCCAGTTGGGGGCCGCTTCCAGCCCGGCGATCTCCACCTGGCCGGCGATGCGCAGGCCCTGCGGGGTGCGGACGTTGGACATCTTGCCGTCGGAAGGGATCATCGGCGTGCGCGGGCCGGTCTCCGCGCCGAGGATCAGCGCGTGGTAGCCGCGCTCGGTCTCCAGCGGCACGTCGTCCCCAGCTTGCGCGGCCAGCACCTTGGACCACGCGCCGGCGGCGATCACGGCGCGTTCGCAGGGCACCGGGCCGGCGCTGGTCTGCACGGCGCGCAACGTGCCGTCTTCGATCTCCAGCGCTTCCACCTTGGCCTGCAGCAGCGTGCCGCCGCGGGCGACGACGAGGTTGACCAGGGCGGCGACATAGGCGCCGGGATCGATGCAGTGGCCGCCTTCATGCACATGGACAGCGAATTGGTAGCGGCGGTCCAGCTCCGGCTCGCGCTGGCGCAGTTCGTTCTCGTCGAGCTCGGTCCAGGCGATGCCCTGTTCGCGGCGGATCGTCCAGGTCTCGCGCTCCGCCTCGAAATCGGCGCGGGTGGGATAGGGGTAGAGCAGGCCGCCGCGCTGGATGAGGTGGGCGACGCCGGCTTCCTCGGCCAGGGCGAGATGCTTCTCCGGGCAGCCGACCACCAGGGCGCGCATCGCCGGGGCCGTGCGGCGCACCTTGTCCCAGCTGGAGCCGGCCCGCAGGAAGCGGAGCAGCCAGGGCAGCGCGCGCGGGAAGTAGGACCAGCGGATCGCCAGCGGGCCGAGCGGATCGGCCAGCCAGCCGGGCACTTTCCGCCACAGGCCGGGGCCGGACATGGGGATGACGGAGCTGGGGCTGAGCCAGCAGCCATTGCCGTAGCTGGCCGCCTGCTCGCCGCCGGGTGCGCCGGGCTCGATGATGGTCACGTCGTGGCCGTCGCGCTGCAGTTCCACTGCGCTGACGGCCCCTACGATCCCTGCCCCGATCACCGCCACATGCATCGCACTTCGCCCCGTTGCGCCCTGTCAGCGCGCCGCGCACGATAGCCGGGGTGCGGGCGCTGCACAGCCCGTTCGTTCCAAGGGAGGACACCGATGATCTACGAGCTTCGCGTCTACCGCACGATTCCGGGCCGGCTGCCCGCGCTGCTGTCGCGCTTCCAGAACCACACGCTGAAGCTGTGGGAGAAGCATGGCATCCGCCAGGCCGGGTTCTGGACCACGCTGGTGGGCGAATCGAACAATGACCTGACCTACCTGCTGGCCTGGGAATCGCTGGCCGAGCGCGAGCAGAAGTGGAACGCGTTTGCCACCGACCCCGACTGGCTGAGGGTGCGGGCCGAGACGGAAGCCGATGGGCCGATCAACCAGAACGTGATGAACGCGTTCCTGTCGCCGACGGCCTTCTCCTCGGTGAAGTAGCTGGAACTTCTGCTTGTTGGCCTCGGCGCTGCGGCGGCGGGGTTTGTCCAGGGGTTGAGCGGCTTCGCCTTTGCCATGGTGTCGCTCGCCTTCTGGGCCTGGGTGCTGCCGCCCGACAGCGCGGGGCCGCTGGTGGTGGCGTGTTCGCTGCTCGGCCAGCTGCTGAACGGGCGCACCACCTGGCAGGGCCTGCGGCTGCGGGCGGCGTGGCCGTTCATTGCCGGCGGCGTGCTGGGGGTGCCGGTGGGCGCCTGGGTGCTGCCGCTGATCGATGCGGCGCTGTTCCGGCTGGGGTTCGGGATTTTCCTGGTGGGCTGGTGCAGCGCGATGCTGCTGTTGCGGAATCTGCCGCGGTTCGAGCGGGGCGGGATGGCGGGCGATGCCGTGGTGGGGTGGATCGGCGGGGTGCTGGGCGGGATCGGCGGGCTGACCGGGCCGGTGCCGACGCTGTGGATGACGCTGCGCGGCTGGGAGAAGGCGCGGCAGCGGGCCCTGGTGCAGGCGTTCAACACGGCGATGCATGCGCTGGCCCTCTCGGCGTTTGTGGCGAAGGGGTTGGTGGGGGCGGAGGAGATCCGGCTGTTCGCGTTGGCCGCGCCCTGCATGCTGCTGCCGTTGTGGGCGGGCACGCGGCTTTTTGCCCGGCTGGGTGACCAGGATTATCGCCGGCTGGTGATGGTGCTGTTGCTGGCGGCAGGCGCCTTGATGATCGCGAACGGGATTCCGAAACCCGGCTGAAACGCGGGGTGGGCTTCATGGCATTGTCACAGACGGATGCCGCCGTGCCGCCCCTGCCCCGCCCCCGCCTTGCCGTGCTGATCGATGCCGAAGGCATCCCGGCCCGCCTGTCAGACGAGATCTTTGCCGCGGTGGCCGCCCATGGCGAGCCGATCGTGCGGCGGATCTACGGCGACTTTTCCAGCCCGCGGCTTGCCGGCTGGCAGCGGGCCTTGGCGCGCCATGCGCTGACGGCGCAGCAGCAGTTCACCATCGCCTCCAATGGCGGGGCGGCGGGGATCGCGCTGGCGATCGATGCGATGGACCTGCTGCATGGCCGGGCGGTGGACGGGTTCTGCCTGGCGAGTGCCGGGACGGATTTCACCCGGCTGGCGACCCGCATTCGCGAGCAGGGGCTGGATGTGATCGGCTTCGGCGGGCCGGCCGCACCCGAGAGTTTCCGCGAGGCGTGCCGGGCCTTCTCCGTGCTGGAGGTACCGGTGGGCGAGGTGGCGCTGCCGGTGGCGGCCGATCCCGCGCCGTTGCGGCAGGCGGCGACGCAGCTGTTGCGGCGGGCGATCCTGAAGGTGCCGGCGCAGGATGGCTGGCGGCATCTGTCGCCGCTGGGCAAGGCGTTGCGGGACATCTCGCCCAACTTCGACGTGAAGCATTTCGGGCATGGCAAGCTGCTCGACCTGGTGGCCGATACCGGGGCGTTCGAGCTGAGCAGGCGCGAGGGCCGCGTGGTGGTGCGGCCCCGCGAGGGCTAGGTCTTCTTCTGGGTTTCGTCCGCCGAGGCGAGCAGGGAGACATGGGCGCTGACGACGTGCCAGCCATCGGGGAAGCGGGCCATGATCTTGGTTTCGCGGCCGATGGCGCCGGTGTTCACGCGTTCGTAGATCAGGTGGGTGGCAGCGAAGTCCTGGCCGAAGGTGACGATCTCGATGCGCTTCTGCACGCGCGGGGCGTATTTCACCACGGCGGCGCGGTGGGCGCGGATGGCATCATGGCCGAAGCCGATCTCGGTGACGCCGAAGCGGACGGTGCGTGGGTCGGCCCAGAAGATCTCGTTCAGCACCGGGGTGTCGTTGGCCATCAGGGCCTTTTCGTAGCGGTCGAAGGTGGCGCGCACCTCGGCGATCACGGCGGGGTCGTTGATCTGCATGCGGGTTGGTCCATTTGAGGGTTCGGGGTGGGCAGCCTACCTTGCCGCCTGGAATCGTCCATCGAGGAAGCGCCATGAAGCTCTATCGCCTGAACCAGCCCGGGATCGACACGCTTGCGCTGTGCGAGGAGGAGGTGCCGAAGCCGGGGCCCGGGCAGGCGCTGGTGCGGGTGCGGGCGACGTCGCTCAATTATCGCGACCTGATGACGGTTTCCGGCCGGTATGCGCGCGGGGCGCCGATGGCGGGGCTGGTGCCGCTTTCCGATGGGGCGGGCGAGGTGGTGGAGGTGGGCGCCGGGGTGACCCGGGTGAAGGCCGGAGATCGGGTGGCGGGGATCTTCATGCAGCGCTGGATCGGCGGGCGGATCACGCCGGAAGCGGGGGCCTCGGCGCTGGGCGGCGCGGTGCACGGGATGATGGCGGAGTATGTGGTGCTGGACCAGGACGGGCTGGTGCACATCCCCACGCATCTTTCGTTCGAGGAGGCGGCGTGCCTGCCGTGTGCGGCGGTGACGGCGTGGCATGCGGTGGTGGAGCATGCGCGGTTGCGGGCGGGCGAGACGGTGCTGGTGCAGGGGACCGGGGGCGTTTCGATCTTCGCGTTGCAGTTCGCGCGGCTGCTGGGGGCGCGGGTGATTGCGACCTCCTCTTCCGACGACAAACTGGTGCGGGCGTTTTCGCTGGGGGCGTCTGACGGGATCAACTATCGCGCGGCGCCGGAGTGGCAGGCGGAGGCGGTGCGGCTGACCGGGGGGGCTGGCGTTGATGAGATCGTGGAGGTCGGCGGGGCCGGGACCTTCGCGCGGTCCCTGGACGCGGTGCGGCTGGGCGGGTGCATCAGCATGATCGGGGTGTTGACCGGGGCGGCGGAGGTGAACCCGGTGGGGATCATGCGCAAGTCGCTGTCGGTGCGTGGGATCTATGTGGGGTCGCGCGAGATGTTCGAGGACATGAACCGGGCGATCGGGCTGCATGGGCTGCGGCCGGTGATCGACCGGGTGTTCCCGTTCGCGGACGCGCGCGCGGCGTTGAAGCACATGCAGGGGGCGTCGCATTTCGGCAAGATCGTGATCCGGCACGATTAGATCGGAACATTCTTGATACGGAACATATTAGGTACGGGGAGGCTAGTAGTCCTCCCCGTATTTTTTGCGGAAGTAGCGGGCGGCGGCGAGGACGTAGGGGCGGAAGGGCGGGTCGCCGGGCGGGAGTTGCGGGTTGCGCAGGTTGGGCGCGCGCGCACGGGGGGCCCGCGGGCGCGGGGGGCGCGTGCGGCGCGGGCGCGGCGGCAGGGCGAGGAATGCCGGCTGCGGGACGGCGAGCAGGCGGCAGAGCGGGCGCAGGTAGCGGCCGGCCTGGGGCACGGCGGCGAGGAATTCGGCGACGTCCTCGCGCGCCAGGAAGGCGTTGAGCTGGAAATGCGCGAGCCCGGCATGGTGCCGGCCCGCGTTGACGAACCAGCCCTTGGCGCGCGGGATCGGCGGGATGTGGGGCAGCGCGGGCGCGGTTTCGCCGGTGGGGGCGGCCTTCGGGGTGCGGGCGCGGCTGGGGCGCGGGACCGGAAGGCGGTTCTGGCGCCAGAGGTCGTACAGGCGCGCCAACAGGCGCGCGGCGCGGCCGACGCGGTTGTACAGCATCTGCAGCATCCGGGCGTGCGACTCCCGCGCCGTGACGGGCGGGTTCAGCAGACCGATGGCGGCGCGGATGACCGCGACGATGTGGGTGAGGTGGTCGGTAAGTGATAACACGTTAGTTAGATAACGCACCGACGGGGCCGGTGCAAGGGGTGGTTGGAAATTATTTTCCTAGACCGCCATACGGACGGGCCTTCGGCTTAGAGCGATAGCCGACCTGATAGGCGGTCGGCCACCGCTCTAGCTCTTGTTTTAACGAGCAACTTTAGCCCATCCGCCGATTCCGTCCGATGGGCTGTTGCTCTAGGGCGGCTGGAGCGGCCTGCGATGCTGTGGACCGGGGTCGGAGGTGCAAGGTGGTCCGGGCGGCAGGGCATGGCGGGCGGTAGGGTGGCGCAAACGGAGATTGCGCATGACCACCATCACCCGCCTGACCGAGGATGACCGCGCCCGCTGGGCGGAGTTGTGGACCGGCTACCTGACCTTCTACCACACGGTGCTGCCGCCGGAGACGTATGACCTGACGTGGTTGAAGCTGTTTGACGGGCGAATTCATGGGTTTGGCGCGCGGGACGGGGCCGGGCGGCTGATCGGGATCACGCACTACATGTACCAGGAGACGGCCTGGTCGGCGGCGCCGGTGTGCTACCTGCAGGATCTGTTCGTGGATGAAAGCGTGCGGGGGACCGGGGCTGGGAGGCTTTTGATCGAGGCGGTGGCGGGGGCGGCGAAGGCGTATGGCGCCGGGCGGCTGTATTGGCTGACGCAGGACAGCAACGTGGTGGCGCGGCGGCTGTATGACCGGCTGGCGCAGAACCGGGGTTTCATTCGGTACGACTACCCTTCGTAACCGAGGGGCGAGGCTGGCGTTCGGAGGGAGGCGGAAGAAAGCAAGAATAAGATTTACCACAGAGACACAGAGGCACGGAGAAGCAAGGCAAGGGAGAAGGAAGCAAGGAGGATGGCGGAACCGTTTTTTGTTTCGGTTTTGTCTGGGTGGTGGCGTGCGTTGTTTGGAAGTCTTTTTGCTTCTTTTTCTTCAGAAAAAGAAGGCCTTTCTTGCTTCCTTGTTTGATTTGTACGCAAAAACGGGCCGACCCAAGGGCCGGCCCGTTGTGTGGGCGCCGGTTAGATGGCGGCGTCGATCCACTGCTTGAGGGCGCTCTTGGGGCGGGCGCCGACCAGGGTGTCGACCGGCTTGCCGTCCTTGAACAGGATCAGGGTGGGGATGCCGCGGACGTTGAAGTTGTTCGGGGTCATCGGGTTGTCGTCGATGTTGACCTTGGCGATGGTCAGCTTGCCCTTGTATTCCGCGCCGAGTTCCTCCAGCGCCGGGCCGATCGCCTTGCAGGGGCCGCACCATTCGGCCCAGAAATCGACCAGCACGACGCCGTCGGCGTTCAGGACGTCTGCGGCGAAGCTTTCGTCGGTGACGGGCTTGGTGTTCTCGCTCATCTCGGGGGTGCCTTTGTTCTCGATGGTTGGCAGGGAGGTGGGTGGCCTGTGCCCCGCAATCAAGCGGTGCCCCCCTGCCCTGCCCCGGCTGCTTCCGTGTGGGACGCGGCGGGAGCATGGAGATCGAGCAGCGAGTCGGGAAGCGGCATGACGCGGGGGCCGGCGGTCCAGACCAGGGCGCAGGCGATGGCGCGGCCGGGGAAGATGCCGCGGAGGACGGCGCGGTAGGCGGACATCTGGCGCAGATAGGCCACGGGGGCGGCGTCTGGCGTGGTGGGGGCGGCGCGGTTGGTCTTGTAGTCTGCCACCAGGATGCGGTCTGGCAGGATGGCCAGGCGATCGACCAGGCCGCCGATGATGCTTTCCCCAACGACGCCGGTGAGCGGGACTTCGGCGCGGCTGCCGGGGGCGAAGAGGGGCGCGAGGTCGGGGTGGGCGAGGATGGTCAGGACCTCCTGCGCCAGGGCGGTGGCTTCGGGGGCGTCCAGCCCGGTGCCGGGGCGGCTGAGGAACCGTTGGGCGGCGTGTTCGCGGGCGGGGGGTGGCAGGTCTGGCAGGTGTTGCAACAGCGCGTGGGCGAGGTGGCCGCGGCGGAAGCGCTGGCCGGTGGCGTCGCGCTGGAGCAGGGGGGAGTCGGCGGCGGGGATGGGGCCGTGCTGGATGCCTTCCGGGCGGCTGGGGGCGAGCGGGGATGGCAGGATGGGTTCGGCGGGGACGGGGCTGGGGTGCCAGAGGGGGGCGGTGCCGGCCCAGGCGGGGGGGGTTGCCTCACCCCTCACCCCACCTTGATCGGCTTCGCCGCTCAAGCCCCCAAGGGGAGAGGGCTTTTCTGGAGCGATGGACTGCGCAGTGGCGTAGGTGAGGATTTCGCCTTCCCACGGGTCTGGCCCGATGTCGAAGGGGCGGGCGGTGGGGGCGAGGGTGGTGAAGCCTTGCTGGACGAGGCGGTACCAGCATGTGTCGGACGGGGCGCGGCGGGGGGACCAGCCAGCGACGACGAGGCGGTCTTCGGCGCGGGTGAGGGCGACGTAGAGGAGGCGGTTCTGTTCCTCCATTTCGGCGGCGCGCTTGGCCTGGCGCAGGGCGTCAGCGACGCGGCAGCGCAGCTCCTTGCGGGGGGACCAGACCGGCAGGGTGTCGGACCAGCAGATGGTGCCGTCATCCGGGGGCAGGCCGGTGGTGTCGGGCAGGATGACGAGCGGGGCCTGGAGGCCCTTGGCGCCGTGGACCGTCATGAGGCGGACCATGTTGCCGGCGCCCTCCGCCTCGCGCTTCACCTCGGCGCCGGATTGGCGCAGCCAGTGGAGGAAGCCCTGGAGGGCGGGCGGGTGGGTGCGGGCGTGGGTGAGGGCGGCGTTGAGAAGCTCGTCGATCGGCTCGGCGGCTTCGGGGCCGAGGCGGGCGAGCAGGCGGGCGCGGGCGCCGAGGCGGCCGAGGGCCTCGGTGAGCAGCATGTGGGGGGGGACGTAGTCCACGCGGGAGAGAAGCGTGCGCAGGAAGTCGTGGGCGGCGGCCCATTCCGGCCGTTCCTCGTGGCGGGTGCGCAGGGCGGACCAGAGCGAGCCGGTGCGGGTGGCGGCGAGCTCCATCAGGCTGGGGTCGGTGAGGCCGCCGAGGGGGGAGGTGAGGACGCAGGCGAGCGAGAGGTCGTCTTCGGGCAGGAGGAGGGTGTCGCAGAGGGCCAGGAGGTCGGCGACCGCGGGCTGTTCGGTGAGGACGAGGCGATCGAGCCCGGCGACGGGGACGCCGTTGGCTTTCAGCGCGCCGACCAGGGCGCGGGCGAAGGCGTCGCGCCGGCGGACGAGGATGAGGACGTCGCCGGGGGCCAGGGGGCGGCCCTTGGATTCCAGGAGGGTGGTGCCGCTGGTTTGCTGGGCGATCCAGGTGGCGAGCGTGTCGGCCAGGCGCTGGCGGGCGCTGCCGCCCTGCTGGTTGCGGTCCGGCACGGTCCAGGGGGTGGCTTCGGGGCGGGGGGGATCGGGGGCCAGGGGCCAGAGTTCCACGGTGCCGGCGTGGCCGGCGCGGTCGGCGAGGTGGCGCAGGGTGCCGGGGTCGGCGAGGCCGTCACTGGCGGGGGCGGCGGCGAAGACGGCGTCGACCAGCTTCAGGACGGGTTCGGTGGAGCGGAAGGAGACGTCGAGCGGGACGTCGCGCCAGGTGTGGTGGGCGGCTTCGGCGCGGCGTTTCCAGATGTCGCGCCAGGTCTGGAAGCCCTGGGGGTCGGCGCCCTGGAAGCCGTAGATCGACTGCTTGCGGTCGCCGACGGCGAAGACGGTGCGGGGGGCGGAGTGGGTTTCCTGGGCGCCCTGGCCGGCGAAGAATTCGTCGCTGAGCTTGCCGGCGATTTCCCATTGCTCGGGCGCGGTATCCTGCACTTCGTCGAGCAGGAGGTGGTCGATGCCGCCGTCGAGCTTGTAGAGCACCCAGGCGGCGCCGGGGTCGATCAGGAGGCGGGTGGAGGCGCGGATGAGGTCGGCGAAATCGAGCATGCCGGTGCGTTGCTTGGCGCTCGCGTAGGCCTGGGCGACGGGGGCGGCGAGCGAGGCCAGGGCGGTGGAGAGGGCGGCGACCTGATGGGCGCGGGCGGCGTCGTCCAGCGCCTGGATGCGGGATTGCTCGGCTTCCAGCGGGGTGGCGTGGTGGGGGTTCTGGTCCAGGAACTTGCCGGGGACCATGCCCTTGGGGGTGCGCGGTTCGCCGTCGGTGCGGAACATGAGGGCGCGCCAGGTGTCGATGTTGTCCTGGCGGTCGTCGTGGGCCAGGGCGAGGAAGGCCTGGGCGTTGGCGGCGAAGTCCTGGCCCTTGGGGGGGGCGCCCTGGGCGATGCCGGCGCAGGCGTGGCGCAGGGCGGCGTGGTCCATCTCCGTGGCGATGGCGCGGGCGCAGTCATCGGGGTCGCGGGCGCCGAGGAGGTGGCGGAGGCGCCGTTCGAGGGCGTCTGGCCCTTCGCGCAGGGCGGTTTCGAGGTGGTCCGGCTTCTTGCGGAGGGTTTCGAGCAGCTTGCCGAGGCTGTCGAGCGAGGGGACGAGGCCGGCGAGGGATTGGAGGGCGGCGCGGCGTTGGTCGGCGAAGGCGCCGGCGAGCATGGTTTCGCGGGCCTGGGAGAGGGCGACCTCCGCATCCAGGTCGTCCATCAGGCGGAAATGGGGTGAGAGAGCGGCCTCGATCGGGAAGCGGCGCAGGAGGGATTGGCAGAAGGCGTGGATGGTGCCGATGCGCATGCCGCCGGGGAGGTCGAGGACGGTGGCGAACAGGGCGCGGGCGCGGGTGCGGTTCGGTTCGGTGGCGGGGATGTCGAGGGCGGCGAGTTCGTGGTCCAGCTTCGCGTCGTTCAGCGTGACCCAGCCGCCGAGGCGGCGTTGGAGGCGGACGGCCATTTCGGCGGCGGCGGCCTTGGTGAAGGTGAGGCACTGGATGCGGGCGGGGTCCGCACCGGAGAGCATCAGGCGCAGCAGGCGGTCGGTGAGGAGCTTGGTTTTGCCGGAGCCGGCTGATGCGGCGACGAAGGCGGAGGCGGCGGGGTCGGAGGCCAGGCGTTGGGCGCGGTTGGCTTCGGCGCGGGCAATGGTGCTCATGCCTCGTCCTCCTCGCCGGAGAGGGCCCATTCGGCGACGCGGGCGAGCTGGGCGTAGTCCGAGAAGCGCGGGGCGCGGGCGGCGTGGGGTTGGGACAGGTAGGGGCGGGTTTCGTCCTCGAAGGACAGGATCAGGGCGAGGAGGCTCTGGCGGGCGGCGGCGACGGCGGTGGCGAGGTCGGCGGGCTTGTTGCGGAACAGCAGGCGGGAGTCGCCGGGCTTGTAGCCGCCGGTGAGGTGCCAGTAGGCCAGTTCGGTGGCGCTGCCCTGGATGTCGGGGAAGGCGCCGTCTTCGGCCATTGCGGCTTCGAGCAGGAGTTGGGGGGCGAAGCCGGCATCGACGTCGGACTGGGTGGGGGGCTGGCCGGTTTTGTAGTCCAGGATGGCCAGGGTGGAATCGGCGCGGCGCTCGATGCGGTCGGCGCGGCCGGTGAGGCGGAAGCCGCGGGGGGTGGGGAGGGTCCAGCTGCCTTTCACCTCGGCGGCCAGGGCGGTGAGGGGCTGGGTGCTGCGGCGGTCGCGTTCGGTCTCGCAGACCCATTCGGCGATGCGGTGCAGGCGGGGGCGCCACCATTCGGCCAGGGCGGGGCGGAGCTTGGCGGAGGCGAGGGCGTGTTCCATGGCGGCGCGCAGCTTTTCGGGGGCGCGGGCGGGCCAGCGGTGGCCGTGTTCTTCGAGGAACTTGTGCAGGCCGGCGTGGACGACGGTGCCGTAGTCGGCCGCGTCGGTGGCCTGTTCCAGCGGGTCGAGCGGGCGGAGCTTGAGGATGTGGCGGGCGTAGATGGCGTAGGGGTCGGTGAGCCAGGTTTCGATTTCGGTGACCGAGAGGCGGACGGGGCGCAGGGTGACGGGGGGGCGTGGGGAGGGTGGCGACAGGCGTTGGACGGTGGTGGGCTGGTCCAGCGTGGAGGGCCAGTGGCTGGCGGGGTGGAGGGGGAGTGACGTCCCCTGCCCTGCCAGCAAGGCTTCGAGGCGGGCGAGCCAGCGGGCGGGGACGGCGGGGGCGCCATCCAGCCGGCGCGGGCAGGACAGGATGGTGGTGCGGGCGGCGCAGGCATTGGCCATGAAGTCGTGCGCGGCGGAGCCGATGGCTTCCTCGGCACTCGGCAGGCCGGCGCGGGTGCGCATGGGGCGGCTGAGCCAGGGGCCGGGGTCGGTCGCGGGGGGCCAGACGCCTTCGACGAGGCCGCCGAGGATGACGGTGTCCACGGATTGGAGCTGGGCTTCGAGCAGGCCCCAGATGAAGACGCGGGGGTGCTCCTGGCCCGCGTTGCGGCCGCGGAGGGCGCGGCGGGTGCGGACGGACTGGCCTTCGAGCAGGGCGTCGAGCAGGCCGGGGAGGACCGAGGGGGGCTGGTCTGGCAGGAGGGTGAGGTGTGGGAGGGCGGCGGCGAGGGTGGTGGCCAGGGCGTCGCCTTCCTCCTGCGACCAGAGAATCGCGGGGCCCGGGCGTTCATCGGTGGTGGCGAGCGATTCGGCGGATTCGATGAGGGCGGCCAGGAGGGTGGCGGGGGGGAGTTCGACGTTGGTGAGGCGCAGAAGGGGTTCGAGGCAGGATTCGAGGCGGGAGAGCAGGTCTTCGAGCGGGGCGCGGGCTTCCGGCTCCTGGTTGGCGATGGCCTGGCGCAGGCCGGCGAGGCCGACTTGGGGGCGGGGGCCGCGCAGGCAGGCGCGTTCCAGGGCGCGGGCGGTGGCGCGCAGCTGGGCGGGGGGAAGGCCGGCGGCGGCGAGCGGGTGCTTGAGGACGGAGAGCAGGGAGACGGGGCCGAGCTCGTCGGCATGGGTGGCGGCGAGCAGGCGGAGGAAGGCGGCGGGCGGGGAATGGGACAGCGGTTCGCCGGCGGAGTCGTCGGCCAGGACGCCCCAGCGCTGGAGTTCGGCGGCAACGCGGCCGGCGAGGGCGCGGTCGGGCGTGACCAGGGCGGCGCGATGGCCGGGCTGTTCCAGGGCGTCGCGCAGGAGCATGGCGATGGCGACGGCTTCCTGCTGCTGGTCGGCGGTTTCCAGGCGGGAGAGGTTCTTGAGCGAGTCGGCTTCGAGGGTGGAGTCGCGCCAGAGGGCGAGGGAGTCGGCGGGCAGAAGGGCGGTGGAGAGCAGGGCGACGCGGGCGGCGGGGCCGGTGGGGGTGCAGTCCCAGAGTTGCACGTCGCCGCGGGTGGCGCCGAGGCCGGCGAGGAGGTTGCGCATGCCGGCTTGGGGGTGGGTGTCGTCCAGCGCTTCCCAGGTGGGGTCGTCCATCGTGAGGTCGAGGCCCGGCAGGACGACGTGGCCGTGCGGGAGGTGGGCCACGGTGCGCAGCAGGCGGAAGGAGGATGGGATGCCGCCCTGCATGCCGACGGTCCAGATCGGGTGGCTGGGGGGCGTGGCGGACCAGGCTTCGGACTGGGCGGAGAGGAGTTTTCCCTGGCGCGCGGCGGGGTTCATCAATCCTTGATCTTCAAGCCATTGCGGCCAGATTTTGGTGACGATTTCGAGGAAATCGAGCGTGACCTGCCAGTGGGTGGCGTAGTCCTCGGCGGCGGCGCGCTTGAGGGCCTGTTCGAGATCGAGCTCGGCGCGCTCGGCCTGGTCCATGAGGAGCGCTAGTTCGCGGGCGAGGCGCCAGGCGCGGTCGGCGGCGCCGGCGAGGTGTTCCTGGGGCAGCGCCATGACGAGGCGGGTGAGGGCGGCGAGGCGGTGGGCGGGTTCGACGGCGGGGGGGAGATCGAGCGCGCCGGCCAGGGCGAGCGGGGCTTCATCGAGCGCGCCGATGGCGGTGATGCGGGGGAGCAGGAGGGGTTTTCCCTGCGCGGCGCGGAGGAAGGAATCGGCCAGGGCGCGGGCGGAGCGGCGAGTCGGGAGGAGAATCAGCCCCTCCGTGTTGGTGCCGTGGGTGCGCAGCCAGGTTTCGGCGGTGCAATCGAGGAAGGGGGCGTTGAACGGGAGGGCGGCGAGGTGGGGGGCGCTCATGCGAGGCGGGCCTCCCAGCCCGAGAGGGTTGCGTTGCGGGATTCGGGGCCGGACTCGGAGAGGCGAATCGTGAGGGAGTCGGTGGGGGTGAGGGGACCGAGTCGGTCGGGCCATTCGACGAGGACGATGTCGTGCAGGAGGTCGTCCCAGCCGAGTTCCTCCAGGGCTTCGGGGCCGGCGAGGCGCCAGAGGTCGAAATGGTGGATGGGGCCCTGGGGGGTCTCGTAGGTCTGCACCAGGGTGAAGGTGGGGCTGGGGACTTCGAGCGCCGGGTCTGCGGTGATGGCGCGGAGGAAGGCGCGGGCGAATTCGCTCTTGCCGGCGCCGAGCGGGCCTTCGAGGAGGATGGCGTCGCCGGGGCGCGCCAGCCCGGCGATGCGGGCGGCGAGTGCGTGGGTGGCTTCGCGACTCGGGAGGGGCTGGCGCATCCGCGGGATTTTGCCCGAGCGCGGCGGCGGGGCACAATGATGGTCGATTCTGAAGGACTGGGACGATGGGCCAGGTGATCGAGACCGACGTGGCGGTGGTGGGCGCGGGGCCGGTGGGGCTGTTCGCGGCGTTCGAGCTGGGGATGCTGAAGCTGCGCTGCGTGCTTGTGGATGCGTTGAGCGAGGTGGGCGGGCAGTGCACGGCGCTGTATCCGGAGAAGCCGATCTACGACATTCCCGCGCATCCGGCGATCGAGGCGGCGGAGCTGGTGGCGAAGCTGGAGGAGCAGATTGCGCCGTTCGCGCCCGGGCGGTTGCTGGGGCGGCGGGTGGAGACGCTGGGCGGCGCGCGGGGGGCGTTCGTGCTGGGGACGGACCAAGGGGATGAGATCCACTGCAAGGCGGTGATCGTGGCGGCGGGGGCCGGGGCGTTCGGGCCGAACCGGCCGCCGCTTTCGGGGCTGGAGGCGTTCGAGGCCTCGGGCGCGGTGCAGTATTACGTGAAGCGGCGCGAGGATCTGCGGGGCAAGCGGGTGGTGGTCGCGGGCGGCGGGGATTCGGCGGTGGACTGGGCGCTGGCGCTGCGCGGGGTGGCGGCTTCGATCCAGGTGGTGCATCGGCGGCCGAAGTTCCGGGCGGCGCCGGAGACGGCCTCGCAGTTGGACGCGGCGGCAAAGCGGGGCGAGGTGGAGATGGTGATCCCCTATCAGCTGCATGGGCTGCATGGGGCTGGGGGCGTGCTGGAGGCGGTGGAGGTGGCGGATCTCGATGGCGGGACGAGGATGCTGGCGTCGGATGTGCTGCTGCCGTTCTTCGGGCTTTCGATGGACCTCGGCGCGATTGCCGGGTGGGGGCTGGGGCTGGAGCGCAACCACGTGGTGGTGACGCCGGCGACCTGCGAGACCGATGTACCCGGCGTGTTCGCGATCGGGGACGTGGCGACCTATGCGGGGAAGCTGAAGCTGATTTTGCAGGGGTTCAGCGAGGCGGCGATGGCGGCGCATGCGATCCATCCGATCGTGTTTCCGGATGTGGCATTGCATTTCGAGTATTCGACGACGAAGGGTGTGCCGGGGGGGTAGGCGGGATGGCTCAGCCCCTTGGGCGGTACCAAGAATTGGTACATACTGGCCACACAGGGTAGCGATCATGGCACGCAACACATCCATATCCCTGGGCGACCACTTCGCCCACTTTGTCGACCAGCAGGTGGAAGGCGGCCGCTATGGCTCGGCCAGCGATGTTGTGCGCGCTGGCCTTCGCCTGCTCGAAGAGCAGGAGGTGAAGCTTGCTGCGCTGCGCGCTGCGCTGATCGAGGGCGAGCGGTCCGGGCCATCCACCCCGTTTGACTTCGATGCATTCATTGCCGGGAAGCGCGTCGCCGCGCGAGAATGAGCGGCTTTCTACTATCGCCAGCGGCGCGCGCGGATATCGAATCCATATGGAGCCACACGGTCGGCCGATGGGGCGCCGGGCAAGCCAAGCAGTATCTGCGCCTTATCCAAGCCGCGTGTGAAGAATTGGCGCAAGGCACGCGTCTCAGCCGGCCGGCCGACCATGTGCGGCCTGGCTACCATCGAGCCGAGGTCGGGTCGCACATCCTGTTCTTCAGGCGCGGGGAGGCCGGGGGGATCGACATCATCCGCATTCTGCATCAGCGGATGGATATCGACCGGCACCTGTAGGGCGCCAAACCCGGCCGCCCTTGATGCTGGCCCTTAGGCAGGGTCAACGCGGCTTGGCCTCGAACGCGGCGAGGCGGGATTCCAGTTGGGCGATGCGGGCGGCCTGGGCTTCAGTGGCGCGATGGATGAGGCGCAGGGCGACTCTGTAGAGCAGCCAGAGCCAGAGGAAATAGGGCGCCCAGGCGAGGATGTAGTGGAGGAGCGGGTTCACGTCTTCTTCCGCCGGGCGGGCAATGACGTGGACGCCGGCCTCAAGGGCGCGTTCGACGAGTGCCTGGGGTTCCAGTGGGGTGAAGGACTGGAAGGCGCGGCCGTTGCTCAGGGAGCCGGTGATGGCACGGCCGCGCAGGGTGAGGTCGCGGAGATTGCCGCTGGCGAGGTCCTTCATCAGGTCGGAATAGGCGAGGTTCGGGGCTTGGCGAGGGGCGGGTTCGGAGAGGAATTC
The DNA here is from genome assembly GCA_044358135.1 of Acetobacteraceae bacterium. Taxonomy (GTDB): domain Bacteria; phylum Pseudomonadota; class Alphaproteobacteria; order Acetobacterales; family Acetobacteraceae; genus CAMDGX01. The sequence goes on from JBIKOJ010000046.1 coordinate 16,605, forward strand.
CTCCGCCCACCACGCAGCGAGCAGCGCGGGGATGAGGAGCAGCCAGAGGGAGCGGCGCATGGGGGCCTTCGCGGGGATGGTTGCGAAGGGGATACTATCGGCGGTGCGGGTGGGCGCAACGGGTCGGGCGAGGAAGCAAGGGAATCGCCAAGCCTCAGCCCAGATGGGTCCAGAGGGTTGCCTGCCGCCCTACAGGTTCGGTTGTCCCTTCCAAAGATGAGGCGCGAACAGGAAAGCGTGGGTCCTTCGCCTTTGGCTCAGGATGACGGGCGTGGGCGTCGGGGTGGTGTGCCCCGGCGCCATTATAGAAGTCTTTTTGCTTCTTTTTCTTCAGAAAAAGAAGGCCTTCCTTACCTTGTGCCTCGCACCAACCGCCCCGGCAACTTTCCGGTGGACTCCCCGTTGCGCTGAACAATCTTCCCGCTGACGATGGTGGCGTCGTAGCCTTCCGTGGTTTGCACCAGGCGGCGGCCGCCGGCGGGGAGGTCGTAGCGGACTTCGGGGGCGTGGGCGCGCAGGCGGGCGTGGTCGATGATGTTGAGGTCGGCTTTCTTGCCGGCCGCCAGGGTGCCGCGGTCGGAGAGGTCGAGGGCGGCGGCGTTGTCTGCTGACAGGCGCTTGATGACCCATTCGATCGGCAGGCGTTCGCCGCGGGTGCGGTCGCGGGTCCAGTGGGTGATCATGGTGGTGGGGGCGGAGGCGTCGCAGATGATGGAGACGTGGGCGCCGCCGTCGCCGAGGCCCATGATGGTGTGGCGGTCGGTCATCATGGTTTTCACCGCTTCCAGGTCGCCGGCGGCGTAGTTGATGATGGGGCGGTAGAGGATGTTGCGGCCGTCCTTCTGCATCAGCAGGTCGTAGGCGACTTCCTCGGGGGTGCGGCTTTCGCGGGCGGCCTGGGCGGCGATGGAGGTTTCCGGGGCGGGCTCGTAATCCGGGCTGTCGCCGAGGGGGAATACTTTTTCCCAGGTGTTGAGGCGGTGCTTGATGGCGGGGTCGGTGGTTTCCTCCGACAGGAGGCGGGCGCGGAATTCGGGGTTGTGGAGGTGGGGGAGTTTTTCGGCGAAGGGGAGGTGGGCGATGGCCTTCCAGGACGGGCGGTCCATGAAGGGATTCTGGCTGATCTCGAAGCCGATCATGACGCCGACGGGGCGGGCCATGACCTGGCCCATGATCTTGGCGCCGGCGTCGTTGGAGGCGTGGATGTGGCCGAGGATGGTCTTCCAGGCATCCGGGCGCGCTTCGCGCTGGAGCAGGGAGATGGTCATGGGGCGGCCGGAGCCGAGGGCGAGGCGGCGGAGCATGCCGAATTCCTGATCCAGGTCCTCGAAATCGGAAATCACCTGCATCCAGCCGCGGCCGAGGGATTTGGCGATGGCGTCGAGCTCGGCTTCCTCGGCGCGGAGGGTGGGGATGTGGCGGCCGTCCAGCGTTTTGTGGGCGAGGGTGCGGGAGGTGGAGAAGCCGAGCGCGCCGGCTGCCATGCCTTCGGCGGCGAGGCGGGCCATTTCGGCGCGGTCGGCTTCCGTGGCCGGTTCGCGGTTGGCGCCGCGTTCGCCCATGACGTGGACGCGGAGCGCCGAATGCGGGACCTGGGTGCAGACGTCGAGGTCGTAGCTGCGAGCGTCCAGGGCATCCAGGTAATCGGGGAAGGACTGCCAGTTCCAGGGGAGGCCTGCGGTGAGGACCACTTCGGGGATGTCTTCGACGCCTTCCATCAATTCGACCAGCATGTCGCGGCGCTCGGGCAGGCAGGGGGCGAAGCCGACGCCGCAATTGCCGATGAGCACGGTGGTGACGCCGTTCCAGGAAGACGGGGTGACCTGGCTGCTCCAGGTGACCTGGGCGTCGTAATGGGTGTGGAGGTCGACGAAGCCGGGGGTGACGAGCTTTCCTCGGGCGTCGATTTCCTCGGGGGCGCGGCCTGTGATCTTGCCGATTTCGGTGATCTTGCCGGCGGTGATGGCGATGTCGCCCTCGTAGGGGGTGGTGCCGGTGCCGTCGACGATGGTGCCGCCGCGGATGATGAGGTCGGCCATGGTTGTTGCCCTCCCGTTGTTGGGCGGTAGCATAGGGCAGATGTTGCGGAGTTCGCCAATGATCCCCGAGGCCAGAGTGACCGGGTATGTGCCGTTTCGGGGGCACCAGACGTGGTTCCGGGTGACCGGGGGCGAGCGGGCCGCCCTGCCGCCGCTGGTGGTGCTGCATGGCGGGCCCGGGGCGTGCCATGACTACACGCTGCGCTTCGCGGGGCTCGCTTCGCCGGAGCGGGCGGTGATCCATTACGACCAGCTGGGCTGTGGGAATTCGACGCATCTCAGGGATGCGGCCCCGGATTTCTGGACGGTGCAGCTGTTCCTGGACGAGCTGGACGCGTTGCTGGGGCATCTGGGGATTGCGGGAAGCTACCATCTGCTCGGGCAGTCCTGGGGTGGGATGCTGGGGGCGGAGCATGCCATTCGTCGGCCGGCGGGGTTGCGCGGGCTGGTGATCGCCAACTCGCCGCCTTCCATGGAACTGTGGGTGCGGGAGGCGAACCGGCTGCGGTCGAAGCTGCCCGAGGACGTGCAGGCGGCGCTGCTGAAGCATGAGGCGGCCGGCACCACCGCCGATCCGGAGTATGAAGCGGCGACGCAGGAATTCTACGCCCGGCATGTGTGCCGGGTGCAGCCCTGGCCGGAGGAGGTCACGGCGAGCTTCGCCAAGATCGGCGAGGACCCGACCGTGTACCACACGATGAACGGGCCTTCGGAGTTCCACTGCGTCGGCAGCCTCAGGACCTGGGATATCATCGACCAGCTGAAGCACATTCGCGCCGAGACGCTGCTGATCTCAGGCCGGCATGACGAGGCGACGGCGGCGGTGGTGCGGCCGTTCGCCGACCGCATCCCGCGCAACCGCTGGGTGATCTTCGAGAACAGCAGCCACATGCCGCATGTTGAGGAAACGGCGGCGTGCCTGGATACCATCCGTTCCTTCCTGGAGAGCCACGATGCCTGAAAAGCCGATTACCCACCGCGCCGGCCCGCGCCTCACCGGCAAGGTCGCCATCGTCACCGGCGGGGGGAAGGGCATCGGCAGTGCCACCGCCCAGGTGCTGGCCGCCGAGGGCGCGCATGTGGTGGTGGCCACCCGCACCGAGGGGCCGGGGCAGGAGACGGTGGATGCGATCAAGGCCGCCGGAAACTCGGGCGAGCTGCTGGTGATCGACATGGCCGACAAGGCAGCGGTGTTCGCCATGGTGGATGATGTGGCGGCCAGGCACGGAAGGCTGGATATCGTGGTGCACAACGCCGCCGTGATGGGGCGCCACCCGGTGACGGAGCGCGACGACACGCTGCTGGATGCGATGCTGGCGGTGAACGTGAAGGGGTGTTTCTGGCTGTCGGCGGCGGCGACTCCGCACATGAAGGCCAATGGCGGCGGGCGGCTGCTGATCACCTCGTCGGTGACCGGGCCGCGGGTGACGATGCCGGGCTCCGGCGCCTATTCCGCCAGCAAGGGGGCGGTGAACGGCTTCATCAAGGCCGCGGCGCTGGAGCTGGCGGAGTTCGGCATCACGGTGAACGGGGTGGAGCCGGGCTATATCGACACGCCGGGGCTGACGCGGATGAAAACGCGCTACGGGGCGGACCGGATCGGGCATTTCATCCCGTATGGCGCGCTGGGTGACCCGGCGGATGTGGCGCACGCCTTCCTGTTCCTGGCCAGCGACGAGGCGAAGTTCGTCACCGGGCAGACCATCATTGTGGATGGCGGCGCGATGCTGGCGGAAAGCCCGGTCTGGAAGGAATAAGCCCGCGGTTCCAAGGGGCGCCGCAGGGGCTGGCGGGCCGGCCGGCCGTGCGCGGCGTGCCCGTGACGGCCCCCGGCGGCGGCGCTTGGTGGGCGCGGCTGCCTCGGGCTATGAGGGACGGGAGCTTTTGGGAGCGCGCATGAGCACCGGACAGGACACCGCGTCCACCCTCGGCCCGGCTGGGGTCGCCCCCCCCGCGCCACGGATCGCCGTGATCATCCCCTGCTACAACGAGGAGATCGCCATCCCCAAGGTGGTGGCGGATTTCCGCGCCGCCCTGCCGGAGGCGGTGGTGTACGTGTACGACAACAACTCCGCGGACGGCACGGCAGAGGTGGCGCGCGCCGCCGGCGCGGTGGTGCGGCGGGAGACGCTGCAGGGCAAGGGCAACGTGATCCGCCGCGCCTTCGCCGATGTGGATGCCGACATCTATGTGATGGTGGACGGCGACGATACCTACGAGGCCGCCGCGGCGCCGGGGATGGTGGCGCTGCTGCGGCAGGACGGGCTGGACATGGTGAACGGCGCGCGGGTGACCGAGATCCAGGCGGCCTACCGGCCCGGGCACCGGCTGGGCAACGTGGTGCTGACCGGCATGGTGCGCACCGTGTTCGGGGACCGGATTTCCGACATGCTCTCGGGCTACCGCGTGTTCAGCCGGCGCTTCGTGAAGAGCTTCCCGGCGCTGGCCGGCGGGTTCGAGACGGAGACGGAGTTCACCGTGCATGCGCTGGACCTGCGCATGCCGGTGGGCGAGGTGCGCACCGTCTACAAGGACCGGCCGCCGGGCTCCACCTCCAAGCTGCGCACCTACAGCGACGGGGTGCGGATTCTGCGCACCATCGTGGTTCTGGTGAAGGAGGAGCGGCCGCTGCAGTTCTTCTCGATCTGCGGGCTGTTCCTGGTGGCGGTGGCGATCCTGCTGGGCGTGCCGGTGGTGGCGGAGTTCCTGCGCACCGGGCTGGTGCCGCGCCTGCCGACGGCGGTGCTGGCCACCGGGCTGGTGCTGGTGGCCGCGCTGTCCTTCACCTGCGGGCTGGTGCTCGATTCCGTGTCGCGCGGGCGCAAGGAGATCAAGCGCCTGGCCTATCTGGCCGTGCCGCCGCCGCCGTCGCTGTGAGGATTGTCCTCGCCCTGCTGGCCTGGCTCGTGGCCGCGCCCGCGCTGGCGCAACCCGCCGGCATGATCCCGGTGCCGCCGATCGCGCCCGGGCCGGCGCCGGGGCCGGCGCGGATCGTGGGCGGCCCAGGCCCCGGCTGCATCGCCGGGGCGGAACGGCTGCCGGAAAGCGGGCCTGGGTTCATGACGGTGCGCGAGAGCCAGTCTGCCTTCTGGGGCCATCCCGAGGTGATCGCGGCGCTGAAGCTGCTGGGCGTGCGCGCGCAGGCGGCGGGGCTGCCGGTGCTGCTGATGAACGACCTTTCGGGCCCGCGCGGCGGGCCGCTGGTGGGCGGGCACGTGAGCCATCAGGTCGGGCTGGATGCGGATGTGTACCTCGATGTGGTGACGCCGCGGCCGGACCGCGCGGCGCTGGCGGCGCGCGATGCGATCGATCCGCCCAGCCTGGTGCGGCCGGACCAGCGCGGGGTGGAGATGGCGCGCTGGCGGCCGCAGCATGTGACGCTGCTGAAGCTGGCGGCCACGCTGCCGGGGGTGGACCGCCTGCTGGTGAACGCGGCGATCAAGCAGCAGCTGTGCCGCGAGGTGCCGGCCCATGACCGCGAGTGGTTGCGGCGCGTTCGGCCCTGGTACCAGCACGCCGCGCACATGCACCTCCATTTCCGCTGCCCCGCCGGGCAGACGGAGTGTGGCGAGCTGCCGCCGATTCCGCCCGGGGACGGGTGCGATGCCTCGCTGCAATGGTGGTTCGACCGGCTGGACCAGCCGCCGGAGAAGAAGCCCCCCACCACGGCCCGGCCCTCCCGCCCGATGGTGCCGGCGGCGTGCGGCCCGATCCTGACCGCCCCTTCCACGGCGGCGACGTCGGTGCGCGGCCGGCCATGAGCGTGGCGTGGTGAACCGGCGCTCCGCCGCGATTGCGCTGGCCGGGTTCACCGCCTTCATCAACCTCTACACCCCGCAGGCGGTGCTGCCGCAGATCGCCGACAGCTTCGGGGTGGACGATGCCCATACCGGCCAGACGGTGACGGCCGCGCTGGTCGCCGTGGCGCTGGTGGCGCCGTTCGCGGGTGCCGTCTCCGACCGGGTGGGCCGCAAGGCGCTGATCGTCGGCGCCAGCCTGCTGCTGTCGGTGCCGACGCTGCTGGTGGCCAGCGCGCAGAGCCTGGAGGCGCTGCTGGTGTGGCGGTTCCTGCAGGGGCTGCTGCTGCCGTTCATCTTCACCGTGACGGTGGCCTATCTCGGTGAGGAGGTGCAGGGGCCCGAGGCGTTGCGGCTGGCGGGGCTGTATTCGATGGGCTGCATCCTGGGCGGGTTCGGCGGGCGCTTCGTGGCTGGGATCGCGGCGGAGCTGGCCGGGTGGCGGGCGGGGTTCGGCTCGATCGCGGCCTTCACGCTGGCCGCGGGGCTGGCGGTGCTGGTGCTGCTGCCGCGCGAGACCCGGTTCCGGCCGCAGCGCGGCGGGGTGCGGGCGCAGCTGGCGATGTGGCGGGACCACCTGGGCAATGCCCGGCTGATGGGCACCTGCGGCATCGGCTTCCTGATGCTCGGCAGCAACGTCGCGGTCTATACCTTTGTGAATTTGTATCTCTCGGCGCCGCCCTTCCTGCTGGGGCCGGGTGCCACGGGGTTCGTGTTCGCGGTCTATCTGGTAGGGGCGGCGACCACGGCGCTGGTGGCGCGACTGGCGATCCGGTTCGGGCGGCGGGCGACGCTGGTGTTGGCGGCCGGGGTGGCGGCGCTGGGGCTGGGGCTGACGCTGGTGCCGGCGCTGGGGGCGGTGGTGGCGGGGCTGGCGCTGGTCTCGGGCGGGTTGCTGGCGGTGCAGACCTTGGCGCTGGGCTTCATCGGGGTGGCGGTGACGCAGGGGCGCTCGGCGGCGGTGGGGATGTATGTGACCGTCTATTATGTGGGCGGCGCGCTGGGCGGGGTGGTGCCGGCACCGGTCTGGCAGGCGGCGGGCTGGCCCGGCGTGGTGGCGCTGGTGCTGCCGGCGCTGGCGGGGCTGGCCGCACTCGGCTGGCGGTTCTGGCCCGGGGCGGCCCCCCGCTAAACCCGGTGTTAAGTGGCGCGTGGTGGAATCGGCGCGCGGGCAGAATCGCCCGTGCTGCCGTTTCGCGCCGATGCCGGGCTGGGCCGGGCCGGGCGCGACACCGAGGAAAAGCGCGTGCGAGCCTTCCCCCCGCAAAGCGGGCTGCCTGCGGAATTGCGTGGCCTGCGGCGCCTGGCACGCCGGACGATCCTCTGCACCCTGGCGCTGCTGCCCCCTGTGCTGGCCTGGCTGGCCGATCGCGGCGGCATGGGCTGGGAACTGGTAACGCTGGTGGGCGCCGCGCTGGCGCTGGGCGTGGCCGGGGCGCATCGGGGACGACCGGTTGTGCTGGCGGCCGGGCTTGGCGCGGGCTGCGTGCTGGTGCTTGGTGCCGGGCATGGGGTTTTGCCGGCCAGCGTGGCGGACGCCCTGCCCTTCGCGGCGCTGGCCCTGGCGGCGGCGCTGTGCCACGGCTGGGCGCTGGGGGTGGCATTCGCGATCCTGCTGGGCCCTGTCGTGCTGGCGCCTTCATGGGCGATGGCGGCGGGGATGGCTGCGCTGGCGGCCCTGGCGTGGCTGGCCCAGCGCCTGGCGCGGCGCGGCCTGGCCGGGCCGGGGGTGGTGATGGTGCCCACCAGGGCGCCCTCCGCCCCGGTCTGGACGCGGCCGGCGGAGGGGTTTGCCCTGCCCGGCCTGCTGGTGCAGGCGGAGCGCGGTGCGGATGGGGCGGTGCGGCTGGCGGTGGCGGGCCATGCGGCCGGGCGGCTGCACGTTTCCGTTCGATAACAAAAGCCCACAAACGCGTTTCCTTCGCCACCGCGGCAGGATATCCAGTGCGATGTGCCCGGCGCACGGCCACGGAATTCCGCCGGCCCGCGCCGGCGTCCGCGTGGATGGGTGATGCAATACGACAGGCAGACCGCGCTTGATCGGCACCGGCGCCCGCTGATCGCGGCCTGCGCCGTGCTGGGCGTGTTCGCGCTGTTCCTGTGCTTCTACCGCGCCTGGGATGCCGACGAGTTCGCCCACCTGCAGTTCACCTGGATGCTGAGCCAGGGGCGCACGCCGTATCGCGATTTCTTCGAGCACCACACGCCGGTGTTTCACCTGCTGACGGCGCCGTATTTCGACATGATCCGCGACACCGGCTCCGGCGTGATGCTGGTGGCGCCGTTCGGGTTGCGGGTGCTGTGCACGCTGTTCACGGCGCTGACGGCGATGGTGGTGTTCGCGATGACGCGGCGCGCCGCCGGCAGCGGCACGGCGGTGATGGCGGTGGCGCTGTTCCTGTCCTGCAGCTTCGTGCTGGAGAAGGGCATCGAGGTGCGGCCGGATGCGCTGGCCGCGCTGCTGCTGGTGGTGTGCGCCTATGCCATCGCGCGCGGGCTGTGCGATGCGCCAACGCCGGAGGAGCGGCTGGCCTGGGCGGTGGTGGCCGGCCTGTCCACCGGCGGCACGCTGATGACGAGCCAGAAGGGCATCTTCGCCGTGCTGGGCCTGTTTGCGGCGCTGGGGGTGCTCGGCGTGCGCCGGCACGGGCGCGGGTTCACGCTGGTGTTCGCCGGCGTGGCACTGGCGGGCGTGGCGGCGGCGATCCTGCCGGTGCTGTGGCTGTTCGCCCGGCGCGGGGCGCTGGGGGAATTCTTCCAGCACAACGTGGTGCTGAACATCCTGTGGCCGCGCGACTTCGCGCATGAGGGCTGGCGCTGGCTCGCCCTGGCGATGGCCAAGGACACGATGTTCATGGTGCTGGCGGCCATCGGCTTCGTGTTGCTGGCGCGCCGGCTGGGGCGGCGGCCGCAGACGGGGCTCGGCACCATCGTGGTGCTGACGGCCGGGGCCAGCGCCATCGGCTTCGTGGTGCTGCCGATCGCCCAGCGCCAGTACCTGTTCATGACCGCCCCCTTCGCCGCCATGGCCGCCGCGGTGGCCGCCGGCTGGCTGGCCGAACGCTGGTCCCGCAACGCCCAGCCCTGGCGGGTGGCCGCGATCCCGGGCCTGGTGGTGTTCTACTTCGTGTTCCATGCAGGGCTGCAGCTGCGCCACCCCGACCGGGAGGCGATCGCCAAGCTGGACTACGTGCTGCACCACACCACCACCGCCGACACGGTGCTGACCGGCTGGTCCCCCGGCATCGCGTTCCGCCGGCCGGCCTTCTTCTACGGCTTTCCGCACCAGGAGGTGCGCACCTTCATCCCGCCGGAGATGGTGGAGGCGCTGGCCGCGGACCTGCTGAGCGGGCGGGTGCACCCGATGCTGGTGGATTTCGATGCCGACCTGCAGGCGCTGCCGCCGGTGCTGGGGGCCGCGATCCGCTCGCTGTACGAGCCCACCGGCGTGGCCACGCTGTGGAAGCGGCGCGAGGGAAGTGCCGTGGCGCGGGCCGGAGCGGCGCCCTGAGGTTGCGCAACCCGGAGAGGGCCGCCACCTTATCGGCAGAGTGATCCTGCCGGAGCCTGCCGCATGAACGAGTTTTCCACCCTGCACGCCCCCGACCTGCTGGCCCCCGGCCGCTTCGCCGTCGGCCAACCGGTGTCGCGGCTGGAGGACCCGGTGCTGCTGCGCGGCGAGGGGCGCTACACCGACGACATGAACCTGCCCGGCCAGGCCCATGCCGTGGTGGTGCGCAGCCGCGTGGCGCATGGCGTGCTGAACGGGATCGACACCGAGGCCGCCCGCGCCATGCCGGGCGTGCTGGCGGTGCTGACGGCGGCCGACCTGGTGGCGGCCGGCATCAAGCCGATGAACGCCAACGTGATCGGCAAGAACCACGACGATCGGCCGATCCCCAAGCCCATCCAGATGGCGCTGGCCACCGGCAAGGTGCGCTACGCGGGCGAGCCCGTGGCCTTCGTGGTGGCCGAGACGGTGCAGCAGGCCAAGGACGCCGCCGAGGCGGTGATGCTGGACATCGACAGCCTGCCCACGGTGCTGACGGCGGAGGAGGCGGTGAAGCCGGGGGCGCCGCAGCTTTACGAGGAAGCGCCGGGCAACGTGATCCTGGACTTCAAGTTCGGCGACCATGCGGCGGTGGAGGCTGCCTTTGCCCGCGCCGCGCACGTCACGCGCATGGAGATCGTGAACTCGCGCATCGTGGTCTGCGCCATGGAGCCGCGCTCGGCGCTCGCCGAATGGGATGCCGCCGAGGGGCGCTTCGTGTTCCGCGTGGGCTGCCAGGGCGTGTTCGGGATGAAGAACAACCTCAGCAAGATCATGGGCGTGGAGGCGGACAAGCTGCGTGTGCTGACCGGCAACGTGGGCGGCAGCTTCGGCATGAAGGGCGTCTATCCCGAGTATGTCTGCGCGCTGCATGCCGCGAAGGCGCTCGGCCGCCCGGTGAAGTGGACCGACGAGCGCAGCGACAGCTTCCTGTCCGACAGCCAGGGCCGCAGCCATGAGCATGTGCAGGAGCTGGCGCTGGATGCCGAGGGCAATTTCCTGGCCATCCGCGTGACCGGTTTCGGCAATATCGGCGCGGTGCTGTCCAACTCCACCACCCAGCCGCCGACGATGAACATCGTGAAGAATGTCATCGGCGTGTACCGCACCCCTGCCCTTTCGGTGCAGGTGCAGTGCGTGGTGACCAACACCACCCCGGTGGGCGCCTATCGCGGCGCCGGGCGGCCCGAGGGCAACTACTACATGGAGCGGCTGATCGAGACCGCCGCCCGCGAGATGGGCAAGGACCCCATCGAGCTGCGCCGGCGCAACCACATCCTGCCGGGGATGATGCCCTACAAGGCGCCGTCCTCCATGGAATACGACAGCGGCGACTTCCCGACCATTCTCGACCGCGCCCTGCAAGCTGCGGATTGGGATGGATTTGCGGCCCGCAAGGCGGAAAGCAAGGCGCGCGGCAAGCTGCGCGGGCGGGGGATCGGCCAGTATCTGGAAGTGACCGCGCCGGCCAACAACGAGATGGGCGGCATCCGCTTCGAGGAGGATGGCAGCGTGACCATCGTCTCCGGCACGCTGGATTACGGCCAGGGGCACTGGACGCCCTTCGCCCAGGTGCTGGTGGACAAGCTGGGCGTGCCTTTCGACAAGATCCGGCTCCTGCAAGGCGACAGCGACCAGATGCTGGCCGGCGGCGGCACCGGCGGCTCGCGCTCGGCGATGAATGGCGGCAATGCGATTGCGGTGTCGTCGGACGAGGTGATCGCCAAGGGCACGAAGGTCGCGGCGCATGTGCTTGAGGCTGCTGCAGCCGATATCGAGTTCTCGCGGGGGCGGTTCAGCATCGCCGGCACCGATCGCGGCATCGGGATCATGGAACTGGCGGAGAAGCTGCGCGGCGGGCTGACGCTGCCCGAGGGCGTGCCGGCCACGCTGGACGTGGCGATGGTGGTGCCCGGCGTGCCGAGCGCCTTCCCGAATGGCTGCCACATCGCGGAGGTGGAGGTGGACCCCGAAACCGGCGTGGTGGAGGTGGTGAAATACAGCACTGTCAACGACTTCGGCACGCTGCTCAATCCGCTGCTGGTGGAAGGCCAGGCGCATGGCGGCATCGTGCAGGGCATCGGCCAGGCACTGGGCGAGGCGATGGTCTACAGCGAGGACGGCCAGCTGCTGACCGGCTCCTACATGGACTATCACATCCCGCATGCCGCTGATGTTCCAGGCTTCGGCTTCATCAGCCACCCGGTGCCGGCCCGCACCAACGGGCTGGGCGCCAAGGGCTGCGGCGAGGCGGGCTGCGCCGGGGCCCTGCCCTCTGTGATGAACGCGCTGGTCGATGCGCTGTCGGAGTACGGCGTGACGCATATCGACATGCCGGCCACGCAGGAGAAGGTGTGGGCGGCGATCCAGGGGGCAAAGCGGGCCTGAGAGCCCGCACGCCGAAGGGGGGAGACGATGGAGAAAGACCTGATCCTGGCGCTGGACCAGGGCACCACCTCCACGCGCTGCATCGCCTTCCGCGCACCCACCCTGGCGCCGGTGGCCACCGCACGGCGCGACCTGCCGCAGCATTTCCCCGATAGCGGCTGGGTGGAGCACGAGCCCGAGGACCTGTTCCAGCATTCGCTGGCGGTTCTGCGCGAGGCCATGGCGATGGCCGGTGCCTCCCCCGCCGACATCGCCGGCATCGGCATCACCAACCAGCGCGAAACCACGCTGGTATGGCACCGCGCCACGGGCAAACCCGTCCACCGCGCCATCGTCTGGCAGGATCGCCGCACCGCGCCGATGTGCGCCGCCCTGCGCGAGGCGGGGCATGAGGCGGCGGTCTCGGCCAGC
>JBIKOJ010000047.1:0-28208 GCA_044358135.1 Acetobacteraceae bacterium
CGGCCGCGGCTGGATCGTCAGGAGAATCCCCGAATCCGGCCCCAGCGCCGGCGCCCTGCACGACCTCCTGCAACAGCCGGACACCCGAGATTTCATCGAAGCCGCCCCCCAGGCCGCCCGCCTCCTGCGCCCCCTCTGCCACGGCCTCGGCCTCGACCAGCCCGCCTGGCTCAAGCTCCCCCCGCGCCCGCGCGCCCCGCGCAAGCCCCGGCCCCCCAAGCCCCGCCGCCTGAAGCTCACCGACCCGATCCTCAAGCTGCGCCCCTACGAGATCGCCGCCGCCCGCTACTTCCTCAAAAAATACGGCCGCGACTGAGCACCCCCAGCCGCGGCCTATTTGTTGCGATATCAACTTATTCCGCTGAAACATGCACCGGCGGCGTCTGGTTGAACCACCCCGGCTGCGCCCGCTCCAGCTGCGCCGCCACCTGCATCAGCAGCGCCTCCTCGCCCCACGCGCCATAGAACTGCACCCCGATCGGCAGCCCATCCCCATCCAGCCCCGCCGGCACCGAGATCCCCGGCAACCCGGTCTCGTTCCCCGGCATGGTGTAGCGGCACGCATCCGCCAACCGCCCCACCCACACATCCAGATCCTCGTCGCGCAGCAGCGAATACGGCCCGTTCGCCGCCGGCACCCGGATCGCCAGCGTCGGCGTCAGCAGCAGGTCATACTGGTCGAACACCCGCCCGAACTGCCGCGTCACCGTATTGTTGTCCGCCATCATCCGGAAGATGTCGCGCTTGTCGTAACGCTGCGCCCCCAGGAAATGCCGGTACGTCATCGGCGTCAGGTAAGAGGAAAGCTCCTGCGGCTCGATCCCCAGCGCCCGCGCCCGGTCATCCAGCAGCGCCGCCCCATGGATCCACGCCGTGATGTAGCTCCGCCACATCACCTCCCAGTCGCAGATATCGCCATCCGCCACCTCCTCCACCTGGTGCCCCAGCGCCTCCATCGCCCGCCCCACCTGCCGCACCCGCTCGGCCACCACGGGATCGGTCGCCACCCCGCGCCCCCACATCCCGGTCGAAATCCCGATCCGCAGCTTCCCCGGCTCCCGCCCGATCGCCGCGAGGTACGACTCCTTCGGCTCGCCCATCCGAATGAAACTGCCCCCCTTCGGCATCCGCACCAGCCGCTCATACACCGCCGCGGTATCCCGCACCGTCCGCGTCACCACCCCGTCGGCACTCACCCGCGTGCCGTACTCGTTGTGCGAAAACCCCCGCGGCACCCGCCCGCGCGATGCCTTCAACCCGATCAGCCCGGTGAACGCCGCCGGAATCCGCGTGGAGCCCCCCCCATCGCCCGACATCCCCACCGGCACCACCCCCGCCGCCACCGCGGCAGCCGACCCGCCGGAGGAGCCCCCCGGCGTATGCGCCAAGTTCCATGGATTGCGCGTCACCCTCAGCGCGTCGATATCGGTTGCGGTATCAAAGGTCAGCCCGAACTCCGGGCACGCCGACCGCCCCAGCGGCACCAGCCCGCCGGCCAGGAAGTTGGCGATCGTCGGATCGGTCTCCGGCACCACGAACGCCTTCGTCAGCTTCGACCCCGATTGCTGCGTCCGCCCCTTCAGCCCCGAGCCCATGTCCTTCAGCAGCATCGGCACCCCATACAGCGCCCCGTCATGCGCCGGCCCGTCCACCTCCGGGTTGGCCAGCACGTCGGCGAAGATCTCCAGCACCGCCGCGATCCTGCCGTCCACCCGCCCGCTCGCCGCCGCCGCCTGCGCCATCAGCGCCGTGGGCGAAACCTCCCCGCGCCGCACCAGCCCGGCCAGCGCCACCGCATCGTGCCGCCCCCACTCCGCCCAGCTCATCGCCAGTCCCTGCGCCATCGCACCCTCCCGCACCTCGTTGCGCAAACCCTGTGTCCTGCGCTGCCGCGCTGTCAAATCGTCGTCAATTCCGCCCACGGAGTCGATTGACTTCCCGCCCCCGCCCCGCCACGCTGCCGCCGCGCGGATGGGGGCGATCCGCATCGGGAGTTGTCGCGGCATGGTACGGTGGCTGGGAAGGGCGGGCTTGGCATGCGCCCTCGTGGCCGCGCTTGCGCCCGCCGTGGCAGCCCAGACCAAGGGCGGCGCCATCACCTACGCTGCCGCCGGCGGCATCGGCTCGCTCGATCCGCATGTCTCCGGCTCGATCGCCGAGCTGGAAGTGATCCACCACATCTTCGAGCCGCTCGTCACCATCGACGAAAGCTACAACGCCCGCCCCATGCTCGCCGCCTCCATCCAGGTGGGCGACGAGGCACGCCGCTTCCGCTTCACGCTGCGCCGCAACCTGCGCTTCCACAATGGCGACCGCCTCACCTCCGCCGACGTGCTCGCCTCCTTCCAGCGCTACGCCCGCGTCAGCACCAATGCCGCCCTGCTGGAGGATGTCGCCGGCTACGACGTGCCGGATGCCGACACCTTCGTGGTCCGGCTGAAAACCAGCAACGCCGTCTTCCCGGAGATGCTGAAGTCGCCCACCTATCCGCTGGCCATCCTGCCCGCCAGCCAGAAGGACATGGCCGGCACGGAAGCCGAGCCGATCGGCACCGGCCCCTTCACCCTCGAATCCTGGGAGAAGGACAGCCACCTCGTCCTGCGCCGCAACGAGGCCTACGTGGCAGACCGCTCCGCTGCCGGGCCCGACGGGCTCGCCGGCCGCAAGACCGCCTATCTCGATGCCGTGCGCTACAACTTCGTCGCCGAGCCGATGGCCCGCGTCACCGCGCTGCAGTCCGGGGAGGCCGATGCGGTCTCCAACCTGCCGCCCGACGCCATCCGCCGCCTGGGCGAGCGGGCCGACATCACCGTCATGCGGGTCTTCCCGTTCTGCCAGCTGATGTTCGTCACCCACCCCGGCAACGGCGCCACCGCCAAGAAGCTGGTCCGCCAGGCGATCCGTGCCGCCGTGGCGGTGGACGACATCATCGCCGCCACCGGCCAGCCGATGCGCCGCAACCCCTCGCTCACCTATCCCGGCAGCCCGTACCACACCGAGGACGCCACCTTCTACGACCGCCGCAACCTGCCGGAGGCCCGCGCCCTGCTCGCGGAATCCGGCTACAAGGGCGAGAAGATCGTCCTGCAGACCAATGCCAGCTTCAGCTACATGCGCGATGCCATCCTGGTCCTCGCCGGCCAGCTGCGCGAAGCCGGCATCAACACCGAGGTGCAGATGGTCGATTGGCTGACGCAGTCCGCCAACCTGCGCCGCGGCACCGGGCACTGGAACATCACCGCCACCGGCTTCTGCTCCCAGCCCCTGCTCGGCCCGCAGCAATGGCGCACCCAGATCCAGGCCACCCCCTACCTGCGCGACCGCACCGGGCTGGACGAGGCATGGCGCCAGTTCTCCGCCTCCACGGGCTTCGCCCAGCGCCAGTCGGCCTGGCGGCAGATCGAGACGCAGCTGTTGGACCAGGCCTACCTGATCAAGGTCGCCGACCTCGCCGCCGTGCGCGCCCACCATGCGCGCCTGCACGGCATGGCGCCATATTTCTACCAGCGGTTCTGGAACACGTGGGTACAATGAACGCAGCCGAATGTCGGCCTTCTGGGGCCGTGGGGGTGAGATGTTTCGCGGGATCATGATGCGCTTGTCGCAGGCCGTGCCGGTGCTGCTGATCTTCTCGGTGATGGTGTTCATGCTGATGCACCTGCTGCCGGGCGACCCCGCGCTGGCCATCGCCGGGCCGGATGCGTCGCCGGAGGCGGTGCAGAAGATCCGCGAGCAGCTGGGGCTGGACCGGCCGCTGATCGTGCAGCTGCTCGAATGGTTCTCCCATCTTGCGGTCGGCAATTTCGGCGAATCGCTCACGCTGAAGCAGAGCGTCATCAGCGCGGTGGGCGAGCGCCTGCCGGTCACGCTGTCGCTGTCCTTCGTCTCGCTCGTCGTCACCCTGCCGATCGGCATCGGCCTTGGCGTGGTGGCGGCCTATTGGCGCAATTCCTGGATCGATGCCTGGGTGATGGTGCTCGCCCTGCTCGGCGTCTCCCTGCCCGGCTTCTGGGTGGGCATCCTCTCGGTGCTGTATTTCAGCGTGCAGCTCGGCTGGTTCCCGCCCAGCGGCTATGTGCCGCTGACCGAAGGCGGCGTCGGGCCCTGGCTCGCCTCGCTGATCCAGCCCGCCGTGGTGCTGGCGCTGTTCCAGATCGGCTTCCTCGCCCGCATCACCCGCTCCGCCATGCTCGACGTGCTGGACCAGGACTTCATCCGCACCGCCCGCGCCAAGGGCGTGGACGAATGGACCACCATCGCCAAGCACGCCTTCCGCAACACGCTGATCCCCGTGGTCACGGTGCTGGGCATCACGCTGTCCTTGCTGGTCGGCGGCTCCGTGGTGATCGAGCAGGTCTTCGCACTGCCGGGCATCGGGCGGCTGATCGTGCAGGGCATCCTGAACCGCGACTATCCGCTGGTGCAGGGCACGATGCTGCTGTTCGGGTTCGCCTTCGTGGTGATCAACATCCTGGTGGACATCATCTATACCATCGTCGATCCGCGGGTGCGTTATGGCTGAAGCAACCATCCTGGCTTCCGGCGAGGCGATTGCCGCCCGCCGCCGTTTCCGTGTGCTGCGCAAGCTGCTGCACCATCGCAGCTTCATGGCCGGCTTCATCATCGTGCTGGTGATGGTGATCGCAGCGTTGTGCGCGCCGCTCACCGGTGTCGATCCCAACCAGATGCGGGTGCGCCTGCGCTTCCGCCCACCCTCGGAGACGAACTGGTTCGGCACCGACCAGTTCGGCCGCGACCTGTTCACCCGCACGCTGTATGGCGCACAGCTGTCGCTGTGGATCGGGCTGGCGGTGGCAGTGCTGTCCGGCGTGGTGGGGGCGGCGATCGGCGTGCTCTCCGCCCAGTTCCGCCGACTCGATTCGCTGCTGATGCGGATCATGGATGCGCTGATGGCCGCCCCCGCCATCCTGCTGGCCATCGGCCTCGGCGCGGCCCTTGGCCCGCAGACGCACAGCGTGATCATCGCGCTCGCCGTGGCCTATATCCCGCGCACCGCCCGCATCGTGCGCGCCTCGGCGCTGGTCACGCGCGAGCTGGAGTTCATCGAGGCCGCGCGTGTCTCGGGCGCCTCCAGCATGCGGATCATGTTCAAGCATTTGCTGCCCAACGCCTCTGGGCCGCTGCTGGTGCAATCCACCTTCGTGTTCGCCTTCGCCATCCTGGCCGAGGCGGCGCTGTCCTTCATCGGCATCGGGCCGCCGCCGCCCGCCCCCTCCTGGGGCAACATCATCGCCGAGGGGCGGCAGTTCGCGGTGCAGTCCTGGTGGATCATGCTGTTCCCCGGCTTCGCGATCTCGCTTGCGGCACTGGGAATGAATTTGCTGGGCGACGGGCTGCGCGACGTGCTCGACCCACGGCTGAAGGTGGAGAGCTGAGATGGCCGCACCCCTTCTCGAAGTTGACGATCTGACTGTCCGCTTCCGCACCGATGCCGGTTGGATGACGGCGGTGGACCGCGTGAGCCTGGCCGTGGGCGAAGGCGAGGCGCTGGGCATCGTGGGCGAGAGCGGCTCGGGCAAGAGCGTGACCGCCCTGTCGATCCTGCGCCTGCACGCCGCGGCCACCACGCGCATGCCGACGGGCAAGGTGATGTATGACGGGCGCGACCTGCTGACCCTGCCCACGCGCGAGATGCGGCAGATCCGCGGCGGGGAGATCGCGATGATCTTCCAGGACCCGATGAGCTCGTTGAACCCGGTGCTGACCATCGCCGACCAGATCGGCGAGAGCCTGCGCCTGCACCAGGGCGTGGACCAGGCCACCGCCCGCAAGCGCGCCATCGAGCTGCTGGACCTCGTGCGCATCCCCGATGCGGCGCGGCGGGTGGACGAGTATCCGCATCGCCTCTCCGGCGGCATGCGCCAGCGCGTGATGATCGCGATCGCCATCGCCTGCCGGCCCAAGCTGCTGATCGCGGACGAGCCGACCACGGCGCTGGACGTGACCATCCAGGCGCAGATCCTGGACCTGCTGCGCGATCTGCAGCGCGAGCTGGGCATGTCGGTGATCCTGATCACGCACGACATGGGCGTGATCGCGGAATTCGCCCGCCGGGTGATGGTGATGTATGCCGGCCGCGTGGTGGAGACGGCGCCGGTGGGGCAGATGTTCCGCACGCCCATCCACCCGTACACCGAGGGCCTGCTGACCGCGATCCCGAAGCTGGACGTGGACGTGCGCCGGTTGCCGACCATTGCCGGTTCCATCCCTGACCCGACGGCGGTGATCCCCGGCTGCCGCTATTCGCCGCGCTGCCCGCAGGTGCAGGAGAGCTGCCGGCGCGATCCCCCCGCCTTGCTGCCGGCCGGGCCGGAGCGTGAGGCACGCTGCCCGCCGCGCGTGGCCGCGATGGCGAAGGAGACCGTGGCATGAGCGCCGCGCTGAAAATGCCTGATGCCGACAGCCCGATCATCCGGGTGCGTGACCTGGTGAAGGAGTTCAACGTCACCCGCGGGCGCGGCGGGCCGCCGGCGATTTTGCGCGCGGTGAACCATATCAGCTTCGACATCCGGCCCGGCACCACGCTGGGGCTGGTGGGTGAATCCGGCTCCGGCAAGTCCACCACCGGGCGGCTGCTGGTGGGGCTGATCCCCGCGACCTCCGGCGAGATCTCGCTGTTCGGCGAGACCATCACCGGCGCGGACGGCGAGGCGGCGCTGGCGAAGGTGCGCAGCAAGCTGCAATTCGTGTTCCAGGACCCGCACGGCTCGCTGAACCCGCGCATGCGGGTGGGGGACTGCATCGCCGAGCCGATCGACATCGCCGGCGGCTGGACCCGCAAGGACCGCGCCGACCGGGTGAGCGAGCTTTTGGAAACCGTGGGCCTGCCGCGCGCGGTGGCGGAGCGGTTCCCGCATGAATTCTCCGGCGGGCAGCGCCAGCGTATCGGCATCGCGCGCGCGCTGGCATTGCGGCCGGATTTCGTGGTGTGCGACGAGCCGGTCTCGGCGCTGGACGTTTCGATGCAGGCGCAGATCATCAACCTGCTGCTCGACCTGCAGGAGCGGCTGGGGCTGTCGTACCTGTTCATCGCCCATGATCTCGCCGTGGTGCGCAGCATCGCGACCGACGTGGCGGTGATGTATGCGGGCGCGCTGGTGGAGCAGGCACCGAAGACGGTGCTGTATTCCGCCCCGAAGCATCCCTACACCCAGGCGCTGCTGGATGCCGTGCCGCGGCCGGATCCGGACCGGGTGCGCAGCGCGGCGCTGGGGGGCGAGGTGCCGTCCATTCTCAACCCACTGCCCGGTTGCGCTTTCGCGGCCCGCTGCCCGCATGTGATGGATGTGTGCCGGCAGGACCGGCCGGCGCCACGCCCCACCGGCGAGGGGCATGTGGTGGCCTGCCACCTCTATTGAGGCAGCGCCACCTCGCGCAGCTGCGCCGGGGTGGCTGGGCCAAGGCCGAACCAGGCGAGGTAGGCGGGGATCTGCTCGAACAGCATGTCCTCGCCCTGCTGCACCTGGCAGCCGCGGGCGAGAGCTTCGCGCAGCAGGGGCGTAGGCGATTGGCGCAGCACCACCTCGCCAACGAAGGTTGCGGGGGTGAGGCGGGCGGGATCGAGCGGCAGGGGATCGCTTTCGTGCATGCCGAGCGGCGTGGCGTTGACGACGATGTCGTGCCCTTCGGGATCGGTGCTGCCGGTGGTGAGCGCAAGCGCGGGGTAGTGCCGGCGCAGGCGGGTGGCGAGGGCCTCGGCGGCTTGGGCGTTCACATCGTGCAGGGTGAGGGCGGCCACGCCGGCGCGGGCGAGGGAGGCGGCGATGGCACAGCCGACGCCGCCGGCGCCGACGACCAGGGCGCGCAGCCCGGCGGGATCGCGGCCCGCGCGGCGCATGCCGGCGACGAAGCCTTCGCCATCGAACATCTCGCCTTGCAGCCTTCCCTCCGGCGTGGCGCGCACGGCGTTGCAGGCGCCGGCGATGCGGGCGGTGACGGAGAGATCATCGACCAAAGCTGCCGTGTCCACCTTCAGCGGCATGGTGACCAGGGCGCCGATGATGTTGCGGAGGCGGAAAAGCGGGCGGATGAGATCGGGCCAGAGCGGGCGATCCACGCCCATCGGCATCACCACCGCGTCGATGCCTTGCTCGGCGAACCAGGGATTGTAGATCAGCGGGGAGCGGAAGCCGGCGGTGGGGTAGCCGACATGGGCGATAAGGCGGGTGGTGCCGGAGATCATGCGCGGGCCGCCTGGTGGATGCGGGCGACGACGCGCAGGGCCTCCAGCCCGTCCTGGCCGGAGACCAGCGGGGTGGCGCGGCCCTGGATCACCTCGGCGAAGTGGCGCAGCTGGCGCGCGAGGGGATCGGCCTCGGCGGCGCTGAGGGGTTCGGCGTGCAGCGGGCGCCACCAGTCCGGCGTGCCGTCGTGGCGCCAGAGGCGGAGATCGGGCAGGGAGAGCGAGGCCTCGGTGCCGCCGATCAGGTAGCAGCTCTCTCGCGTGCGGGTGTAGGCCGGGTTCTCGCCGCTGGTGAACTCCCAGCTCCAGGGGGCGGCCACGGTGTCGGACACGGTGAGGGTGCCCAGCGCGCCGTTGGCGAATCGCAGCAGGGCGGTGGCGGTTTCCTCGACCGGGTAGTTGCGAACGGCATTGCTGGCCATGGCCTGGACATCGGCGATATCGCCGCAGAGGTGGCGCAGCAGGTCGATGTCATGGATCAGGTTGATCAGCACCGGGCCGGCACCGGGCGCGCGGCGCCAGGGCGTGTCGAAATAGGACGGCGGCTTGGCGAGCCAGCAGGTGGCGTGGATGGCGGTGAGGCGGCCGAGACGGCCCTGGTCGATCGCCTGCTTCGCGGCGGCGATGATCGGGTTGTGGCGGCGGTGGTGGCCGACGAGGAGCGGCACGCCCTTTGCCGCGGCGGCGGCCACGAGGCGTTCAGCTTCTGCCACGCTGTCGGCGATCGGCTTCTCCACCAGCACCGGGATGCCGGCCGCGACCAAAGCGAGGGCCTGGGGCACGTGCAGGGCGTTGGGGGTGGCGAGGAGGACGCCGTCCGGCGGGGGGCCGGACAGCAGCGCATCGAGCGTGGGGTGCCAGGCGGCGCCCTGCCCTTCGGCCCAGGCCTGCGCCTCCGCCGCGGGATCGACCACGGCGGAGAGCGTCAGGCCCGGGTCGGCCTGGATATGGGCGGCGTGGCGCCGGCCGATGAGACCGGCGCCGACCAGGGCGAGGCGCAGCCTGGTCACGTCAGGAAACGGTGAAGGGCACGCCCTCGACCGAGGCGGGGAAGCTCGGCGGCTTCATGTTGAACCACTTCTGGTACGGCGCATCGAGCTGGCCGGCCGCCAGCGCCTTGCCGAGGAAGTCGTTCAGGGCGGCGTTCATCTCGCGGTCCCCGAGGCGGGAGCAGGCGCCGTTGTGCAGGCGGGTGAATTCGATCTTGTCCTCGAAGGTGTCCGGCTTCACCGCGTTCAGGCGCTGCACGTAGAACATGTTGCCGCCGACGGCCTGCACCTGGCCGGACAGCATCGCCTGGATGGTGGCAGCATCGTCGTCGAACCGGCGGATGGTGGTGCCGGCGGGGGCGTTGTTGGTGATCTGCGTGTCCTGCACGGAGGAGCGCGGCACGCCGATGGTGAGCTTGCCCATGTCGGCGTTGGTCTTCACCACCGTGGCCTTCGGCGCGACCAGGGTGATGTAGTTGGAGACGTAGGGGCGGCTGTACTGCACCGCCTTGGCACGATCCGGCAGCATGGCCATGGTGGCGAACAGCACGTCCACGCGCCCCGTGGTCAGCGCCGGGATGCGGTTGGCGACGGCCAGCGGCACGAACTCGGCCTGCACGCCGAGATGGGCGGCAAACAGGCGGCCGACATCGGCGTCGTAGCCATCCTGCACGCCCTGGGAATTGACGAAGCCGAAGGGCGGGTTGTCGCCCTGGATTCCGATGATGACCTTTCCGCGCTTCTTGATCTCGGCGATCGTGTTGGCCGCGGCGGCGCGGGGCAGCAAGAGGGCGGCGGCGCCGATTGCGGCACCGGTGAGGAGGTGGCGGCGGGTCTGGGTCATGCGTGGTCTCCCTGGGGTTTGGTGGGCCGGCTATCGCGCCGCGACAGCCAGACGGGTTTCGAGCCGGGCGCTGTAGAGCGAGAGCGGCCAGCAGATGGCGAAGTAGAGCGCGCCCACCACGCCGTAGACGAGCAGCGGCGAATGGGTCTGGTTGGCGACGATCTGGCCGGCGCGGGCCAGCTCGATGAAGCCAACGATGGCAGCGAGCGAGGTGCCCTTGATGAGCTGCACGAGGTAGCCGACCGTCGCCGGCTGGGCGATGCGCAGGGCCTGCGGCAGCACCACGTGGCGCATGCGGGCGGCGTAGCGCAGGCCGAGCGCGCTGGCGGCTTCCGTCTGGCCGTGCGGCACGGCCTGGATGGCGCCGCGCCAGATGTCGCCCAGGAAGGCGCTGGCGTTCAGCGTGAAGCCGATGGCCACCGCCGCCCAGGCGGGCAGCTTCAGCCCGAGCAGGCCGAGGCCGTAATAGACGACGAAAAGCTGCATCAGCAGCGGCGTGCCCTGGAACAGCGCGATGTAGCCGGCGGCGCTGCGCCAGAGCCACGGGCTGCGGGCGACGCGGGCAAGCGCGATGGCCAGGCCCGCGATGCCGCCGCCCACCAGCGCGATGGCGGTGAGCGCCAGCGTCCATTGAAGGCCCGTCAGCAGGAAGCCGAACTGGGGCAGGCCGAAGCTGGTGATCATCTGGTGGGCCAGGCGAAGGCGCGGCCGGCGATGGCGGCGAAACCGGTCATCAGCAGCCAGGACATGGCGAGATAGAGGAAGGTGATGCTGAAATAGACCTCGAAGCTGCGGAAACTGTCGCTTTCGATGCGCTGGGCGACGGAGGTGAGCTCGTAGGCCGCGACCGAGGTGCAGATGGAGGTGGTGAGGGTCAGCAGCACGAATTGCGAGGTCAGCGCCGGGTAGATGGCGCGCAGGGCGGGGCGGAGGACCACGAGGCGGAAGACCTGCAGCCGGTGCAGGCCGAGGGCGAGGCCGGCTTCGATCTGTCCGCGCGGAATGGATTGCACGCCGCCGCGGATGATCTCGATGGCGTAGGCGCCGCCGTTGATGCCCAGCGCGATGATGGCGGTGACGGTGGGGTTCAGGCGCAGCCCGGCATAGGGCAGCACGAAGAAGATGAAGAAGATCTGCACCAGGAAGGGCGTGTTGCGGATCACCTCGATGAAGGCGACCGTCGCGATGCGCAGGGGCGCGAAGCGGGAGGCACGGGCGAGCACGCCAAGCAGGCCGATCACCAGCGCGAGCGCCATCCCAGCCAAGGCGAGGCCGATCGTGCCGAGGCAGCCCCACAGCAGCGCCGGCGCGTTGTCGTACACCACGCTGAAATCCAGGCTGTGGCCCAAGACGTTTCCCCGTGGCCCGCGCGGTGGTGTGCGGGCGTTGGGGATGGATTAAGTAAGCGCTTAATTCAAGTCAACCGGCTGGGTAGGCAGGGCGGTGGCAGCATGGGACAAGGCGGCATGAACGATGCCCCCCTTCTTCCGGTGCGGCGTGCCCGCGATGCGGTAGCCACGCAGCGCAGCATCCTGGATGCCGCCTTCATCGAGTTCAGCGACAACGGGCTGGACGGGGCGCGGGTGGATGCGATCGCGGCACGGGCCGGCACCACGGTGCGGATGATCTACTACTACTTCGCCAGCAAGGATGGGCTGTACCGCACGGTGCTGGAGCACGCCTATGCCGGCATCCGCACCGCCGAGCGCGAGCTGGGCCTGGAGGCGCTGGCGCCGGAGGCGGCCATCCGGCGGCTGGCGGAATTCGTGTTCGACTACGAGGAAGCCAACCCGCGCTTCGTGCGGCTGGTGAGCATCGAGAACATCCATCGCGCGGCCCACATCGCGCGCTCCGAAACCATCCAGGGGCTGAACGCCACCGTGATCAGCACCATCGGCGCGATCCTGGCGCGCGGCCAGGCGGACGGGGTGTTCCGGCGCGATGCCGAGCCGATCGACGTGCACCTGCTGATGACGGCGTTCTGCTTCTTCCGCGTGTCGAACCGGCACACGCTGGCCACGGTGTTCGGGCAGGACCCGCTGGCGCCGGCGTTGCGGGCGCGGCATCGGGGGATGTTGGTCGAGTCGGTGTTGGCATACCTGCGGGAAAGGTAAGGAAGCTGTTCTTTTTTGAAAAAAAGAACCAAAAAATTTTTATTCCTAGGATGCGGAGAGATCGAGTCTCTCCGCATCGTTTAACAAAAGTCTTTTTGCTTCTTTTTCTTCAGAAAAAGAAGAGTCTTCCTTTCTTTACGCCCAGCCAAGCTGCTGCAGCGCGAGGCCGCTGTGCCAGATCTTGGTCATGTGGCTGATCTTGTCGCCGGTGAATTGCATGACATAGACGTAGTCCGTGGCGACCGCCTTGCCGGTGGGGGCCGGGCCGCCCTGGCCGGTGTTGGTGCCGTGGAAGACGGCGTAGGCGCTGACGTTATTGCGCACGGTGTCCGTGGCGAAGGACTTGAGGTCGTAGCGGCCATCCGGGATCGGGCCGAACAGGCCCTTCATCCAGTCACAGTAGGCCGAGAGGGTCTTCACGTCGGCCAGCGGCTCGGACTGGGCGGAGAAGGTGGCGTCGGCGGTGCAGTAGGGCGCGCAGGCGGCCCAGCCCTTGCCCGCCTCGCAGGCTTCGAAGAAGGCGTGCGCGGTTTCCGTGATGGAAGGCATTGTCACGCTCCGTTGCAATTTATTGCGAGTGCGGATTATGTGGATTCTGGCCTGCTGGCGTCAAGCGCGGCTTGCAGCAGGTAGGCGGCGGCCATGCGATCGACCACCTCGGCACGGCGCTTGCGGGTCATGTCGGCTTCCTGGATCAGGAAGCGGTTGACGGCGCTGGTGGAGAGCCGCTCGTCCCACAGGGCGGCGGGCAGGCCGGTTTCGGTGGACATGGCGTGGGCCCAGTCCCGCGCCGCCTGGGCGGCAGGGCCGGAGGTGCCGTCCATCGACAGGGGCAGCCCGAGGACCAGGCCGCCAACGCCCTCCTTCTGGGCGATGCGGGCGATGGAGGCGGCATTCACCTTCAGCTTGTCCCGCCGCAGGGTGGAATGCGGGGTGGCGAGCATGAGGGTGACATCGGACAAGGCGAGGCCAATGGATTTGGCCCCGGGGTCGATGCCCAGAAGGCGGTGGCCCGGCAGGAGCTGGGCGCGAAGGTCGGTCATGTTGAAGAGCGGCATGGGCGCGTTTATGGTCCGCCGCCCCACGACCGCCAAGGAAAAGAAATGTCGCTCGACCCCGCGACCGTTCGCCGCATCGCCAAACTGGCCCGCATCCGCGTGGATGAGGCCCAGGTGGAGGCGCTGCGCACGGACCTGAATTCCATCCTGGGCTGGATCGAGCAGCTCAATGAGGTGGACGTGACCGGCGTGGAACCGCTGACCGGCGGCACCCAGATGGCGCTGCGGCTGCGCGAGGATGTGGTGAACGATGGCGGGATCGCGGATGCGGTGCTGGGCAATGCGCCCGACCGCAACGGCGAGTATTTCGCGGTGCCGAAGGTGGTTGAGTGATGCTGACCGATCTGACTTTGGCCGAGGCCCGCGACGGGCTGAAGGCACGCACTTTCTCCGCCGTGGAGCTGACCGACGCGTATCTGGCGGCGATCGAGGCGGTGAACCCTAAGCTGAACGCCTATGTGCTCGTGACCGGAGAAGGCGCGCGGGCACAGGCACGGGCGGCGGATGCGGCGCTGGCGCGCGGCGATGCCGGACCGCTGGCGGGGATTCCGCTGGCGATCAAGGATTTGTTCTGCACCGAGGGTGTGCGCACCACGGCGGGCAGCCGGATCCTGGAGCCGTTCATCCCACCCTATGAGAGCACGGTCACGGCGAACCTACTGCGCGACGGGGCGATCTTCCTGGGCAAGGCGAACATGGACGAGTTCGCCATGGGCTCCTCCAACATGACCTCGGCGTTCGGGCCGGTGACCTCGCCGTGGACGCGGCGCGGGGACAATCGGCCGCTGGTGCCAGGTGGGTCCTCCGGCGGGTCGGCCGCGGCGGTGTCGGCGCGGATCGCGCTGGGGGCGACGGCGACGGATACGGGCGGCTCCATCCGCCAGCCGGCGAGCTTCTGTGGGATCACCGGGATCAAACCGACCTATGGGCGGTGCTCGCGCTGGGGGGTGGTGGCGTTCGCGTCCTCGCTGGACCAGGCCGGGCCGGTGGCGCGGAATGTGGAGGATGCGGCGATCCTACTCGGCTCCATGGCCGGGTTCGATCCGAAGGATTCCACCAGTGCGGATTTGCCGGTGCCGGATTTTGCGGCGGCGTGTCGGCGCGGCGTGAAGGGGCTGCGGATCGGGGTCCCTCGGGAATACCGCTCCGAGGGCATGCCTCCGGAGATCGAGGCGCTGTGGCAGCAGGGGCTGGGCTGGCTGCGCGAGGCGGGGGCGGAGATCGTCGATGTCTCCCTGCCGCACACGAAGTATGGCCTGGCGACGTACTACATCGTGGCGCCGGCGGAGGCTTCCTCCAACCTGGCGCGCTACGATGGCGTGCGGTTCGGGGCGCGGACGGCGGGGGACGACCTAGCGTCCCTGTACGAGAACACGCGCGCCGAGGGGTTCGGGGCCGAGGTGAAGCGGCGGGTGCTGATCGGAACCTATGTGCTCTCGGCCGGCTACTACGACGCCTATTACCTGAAGGCGCAGAAGGTGCGGGCGCTGATCCTGAAGGATTTCACCGACGTGTTCCGCACCGTGGATGCGCTGGTGACGCCGACGGCACCTTCGGCCGCGTTCGCGCAGGGTGAGAAGATGGATGATCCGATCACGATGTACCTGAACGACATCTTCACCGTGCCGGCGAACATGAGCGGCATTCCCGGGCTTTCCGTGCCCGCGGGCCTGGATGCGCAGGGGCTGCCTCTGGGCCTGCAGGTGCTGGGCCGCCCGTTCGACGAGGAGACGGTGTTCGCGGTGGGTGCGGCGCTGGAGCGGGCGGCGGGATTCACCGCGCTGCCTGGCATTCGGGCGGGAGCGTAAAGCGATGGCCTATACGATCGAGGGTTCCACGGGGCCGTGGGAAGTGGTGGTGGGCCTGGAGGTGCATGCCCAGGTAATCAGCCAATCCAAGCTGTTCAGCGGGGCGGCCACCGCGTATGGCGCGAGCCCGAATTCGCAGGTGAGCTTCGTGGATGCGGCGTTTCCCGGCATGCTGCCGGTGCCGAACCGTGAGGCGATCGCGCAGGCGGTTCGGACCGGGCTGGGGTTGAACGCGCAGATCAACCTGGTGAGCCGGTTCGACCGCAAGAACTATTTCTACGCGGACCTGCCGCAGGGCTACCAGATCAGCCAGTTCGAGCACCCGATCGTCGGCACCGGCGTGGTGGAGATCGAGCTTGCCGATGGCTCCACCAAGGAGGTGGGGATCACGCGGCTCCACCTGGAGCAGGATGCCGGCAAATCCCTGCATGACCAGCACCCGACCAAGAGCTTCATCGACCTCAACCGCTCCGGCGTGGCGCTGATGGAGATCGTGAGCGAGCCGGACATCCGCTCGCCGGAGGAGGCGGGGGCCTACATCAAGAAGCTGCGCTCCATCCTGCGCTACCTGGGCACCTGCGACGGGAACATGGAGGAAGGCTCGCTGCGGGCGGACGTGAACGTTTCCGTCCGCCGCGCCGGCGAGGCGTATCGCACGCGGTGCGAGGTGAAGAACGTCAACTCCGTGCGCTTCGTGATGCAGGCGGTGGAGGTCGAGGCGCTGCGGCAGATCGCGGTGTGGGAAAGCGGCGGCGAGGTGCAGCAGGAAACCCGGCTGTTCGACCCGAACCGGGGCGAAACCCGCTCCATGCGCTCCAAGGAGGATGCGCACGACTACCGCTACTTCCCCGATCCCGACCTGTTGCCGGTGGTGCTGGAGCAGGGTTGGGTGGACGGGTTGCGCGCGGCGCTGCCGGAACTGCCGGATGCCAAGCAGGCGCGATTCATGGCCGAGTACGGGCTCTCCCGCTACGACGCCGGCGTGCTGGTGGCGGAACAGGCCACCGCGCTGTTCTTCGAAGGCGTTGCCAAGGGGCGCGATGCCAAGATCGCGGCGAACTGGGTGACCGGGGATTTCTTCGCGGCGATGAACCGCACCGGGCGCACGATCGAAGACCCGCCGGTGAGCGCGGCTGCGCTGGGCCAGCTGCTGGACCTGATGGCGGACAGCACCATCAACGGCAAGATCGCCAAGGAGGTGTTCGAGGCGATGGTGGAAACCGGCAAGGGCCCGGCCGCGATCGTGGACGAGCGCGGGCTGCGGCAGGTGACGGATACCGGGGCGATCGATGCCGCGGTGGATGCGGTGATCGCGGCCAACCCGGAGAAGGTGGCGGAATACCGGGGCGGCAAGGATAAGCTGTTCGGGTTCTTCGTGGGCAACGTGATGAAGGCGATGGCGGGGAAGGGAAACCCCGCGCTCGTCAATGCGGCGTTGAAGGCAAGGTTAGGGTAAGGAAGTCTTCTTTTTCTGAAGAAAAAGAAGCAAAAAGACTTTCTGACCTGCACGCGTGCCGGGTGCCTGGCACGCGTGCCAGTCGGAAAAGTTTTTTGGTTCTTTTTTTCAAAAAAGAACGTGCTTACTTGGGCAGCACCGCACTCAACGAGGACTGCACCACCGCGAACACCGGTCCCGGTGCGGTGAGCGCCTCGATCAGCGCTGGGAGTTCGGATTCCTCGCGCACCACCATTACGGGATAGCCATAGGCTTTGCCCATCAGGGCGAGATCGGGGTTCACCAGGTCGGTGCCACTGGTGCGGCCGGGGTGGGCGCGTTCCTGGTGGATGCGGATGGAGGCGTAACTGCCGTTTTCGCTGAGCAGCACCTTCAAGGGTGCGCCGCGGGCGGCAGCGACGGCGAGTTCGCTGCCGGTCATGAGGAAGCCGCCATCGCCGACGGCGCAGATCACCGGGCGATCGGGGTGGCGCAGGGCGGCGGCGACGGCGGCGGGCATGCCGTAGCCCATGGAGCCGGCGATGGGGGCGAGCAGGCGCTGGCCCAGTTTCCAGGCGATCTTGCGATAGAACGGCGCGCCGAAAGTGCCGGCATCGAGCGTGACGATGGCGTCCGCGGGCAAGTGCGGGCCGAGGGCGGCGACGAGGTTGGGGAAGACCACGCCGTCATCCGCGGTGCGGGGGGTCCAGGCGGCATCGGCACTGTGCAGGGCGCGGAGCTCGGCGTTCCAGGCGGCACGGCCGGGCGGGGCGGCGGCGTTGCGGGCGGAGAGGGCGGCGATGGTGGGCAGCGCGTGGGCGGCGAGGGCCAGGTGGGTTTCAAAGCGCCAGCCGAGCCAGGAGGCATCGGGGCAGACATGGACCAGGCGCTGGCCGGGGGCGGGGAAGCTGTAGCCCTGGGTGGTGATGTCGCCGAGGCGGGTGCCGAGGGCGAGGACCAGGTC
Source organism: Acetobacteraceae bacterium (assembly GCA_044358135.1). Taxonomy (GTDB): domain Bacteria; phylum Pseudomonadota; class Alphaproteobacteria; order Acetobacterales; family Acetobacteraceae; genus CAMDGX01. The sequence goes on from JBIKOJ010000047.1 coordinate 17,416, forward strand.
GGCGCGGGCGAAGGCGTCCCGCTGCGGCTTGGGGTTGGAGAGGCCCATGTCGCCGGCGTAGAGCTTGTGGGCGTTGGGGAAGAGATCCTGCCGGCGGAAGCTGACGGCAATGGGGAGCTGCCAGCGTTCGGCGAAGGCCAAGAGTTCCTCGCGGCCGCCGGGCCGGTCGAGGTCACCGCCGGCGATGACGATGGGGCGCTCGGCGGCGCGCAGGAGCTCGGCGAGCTCGTCGGCGGCGTGCGGGGAGGGGGCGGCGTCGCTGGACAGGACCGGGGCGAGCGGCGTGCGGGTGCAGGCTTCGGCGAGGATGTCTTCCGGCAGGGCGAGCACGGCGGGGCCGGGGATGCCGGTGAGCATGGCGGACCAGGCGCGGGAGATCAGCTTGGGCACCTGGTCGGCGTTCGTGGCCTCGCCGGTGAACTTGGCGACGCCGTCGAACATGCGGGTGTAGTCGATCTCCTGGAAGGCACGGGCGCGCAGGTCGCGGGCTTCGACCTGGCCCACAATGAGCAGGAGCGGGACGGAATCCTGCATGGCGGTGTGCACGGCGATGCTGGCGTTGCAGGCGCCGGGGCCGCGGCTGACCAGGGCGACGCCCGGCACGCCGGTGAGGCGGGCATCGGCCAGGGCCATGAAGCCGGCACCGGATTCGTGGCGGCAGGTGACGAGGTCGATGCTGGGATGGGCGTGCAGCGCATCGAGCACGGCGACGTAGGATTCGCCAGGGACGCAGAAGGCCCGGGTGACGCCCTGCTGGGCGAGGAAGGCGACGAGGGTTTCGGCGGCAGTGGGCATGGCCGCACCTTGGCCGGGGTTCAACGACGTGTCGAGGGCGTGCGGCGGCCAAGCCAGCGGTTCACGCGCAGGGTGTAGTTGCGCCAGTCGCGGCCGAAGCGGGCGTTGAGATGGGCTTCCTCGCGGGCGATGGCGAAGTGGGCGGTCAGCGCCGCGGCGAGCAGGGCGATGGGCAGGAACCACATCATGCCGAAGGCCAGCCCGGCGCCAAGCAGCAGGATGGTGTTGCCGAGATAGATCGGGTTGCGGCTGAAGGCGAAGGGCCCGTGCGTGACCAGCGCGGTGGCGGCACGATGCGGCAGGATGTTGGCGCGGGCGCGCCACATCGTGGCCATGGCCCAGAGGTCGAGCGCCAGGCCGGCCAGGATCATCGCCTCGCCGACGTGCTGCAATGGCGGGGTGCCGAGCCAGCGCGTGGGGATAGGGGCGGCCTGGTGCAGCAGCACGGCGAGCAGGGCGCCGCCGCCGAAGAGGATCGGCGGCCAGGGGATGGCGTTGGGGCGGGCGGTGCGGTCGTGATCCATGGGCCCAGCATAACCGAATGCCGTGGCACACTGTATTGACCGTGTGCGAGGGCGGCGCCCATGATTTGTCGACAATCAGCCGCCGGCAAGGCGGTGCGGAGGAAACCATGGCCGGCGCACTCGCGGGGATCCGCGTGCTCGATCTCAGCGACAGCATCGCCGGCCAGTTCTGCACGCGCATGCTGGCGGATTACGGCGCCGAGGTGCTGCTGGTGGAGCCGACCGGAGGCGGGGCGATGCGCGGCGCGCGGCCGGTGCTCGCGGGGAAGAGCTTCGCGTTCCTGCATTTGAACACCGGCAAGGGCTCCGTGGTGCTGGATGCCTCGCCGGGCGGGCGGGCGCGGCTGATGGCGCTGGCGGCGGAGGCGGATGCGATCGTGATCGGGCCGGAGGCGGACCGCGTGGCGCTGGAAGCGGCGGCGCCCGGCGCGGTGATCTGCACCGTCTCGCCCTTCGGCACCGATGGGCCGTGGCGGGACTGGACCGGGTGCGAGATGGTGTTCCAGGCGGTGGCGGGGCTGATGCATGCCTCCGGCGACGGGCGGCGGGAGCCGTTGTACGGCTGCGGGGATCGGGCGAGCTATGGGGCTGGGGCGTCGGCGTATATCGCCGTGCTGGCCGGGCTGTTCGCGCGCGGGCGCTGGGGCATGGGGCAGGCGGCTTCGGTGGATGTCGCGGCGGCAGCAGCCTGCATGGCCAATCCGTTCGTGACCCAGTTTCTCTACAACGGGATGGTCGAGCCGCGGGCCACGCGACGCCAGCCGCTGGGGCTGCTGCGCTGCCGCGATGGCTGGGTGGGCTTCTGGCTGCACGTGCACCTCTACGCGCCGGTGATGGCCGCGTTGGGACTGGCCGACGTGGCGGAGGATCCCAGGTTCAAGGCGGCGAAGGCTCGGCTGGAACATTGGGATGCCTTCGTGGCGCTGCTGCAGGCACGGGTGGCGCCAGAGGCGGCGGATGACGTGCTCGCCACGCTGCAATCCGCACGGGTGGTGGCGGCGCGCTGCTACAGCCTGACTCAGCTGCGCGACACCTGCGCGCATCTGGAGGTGCGGGGGTTCTGGGAGAGCGTGGACGGCGAGACGGTCCTGGGCCCGCAGTTCCGCATGGGCGCCACGCCGCGCGTGGTGCGGGGCGGGGCGCCTTCGGTGGGGAACGCCACGGGGTTCGCGGGGGAACGGCGGGCGATACCCGCGCTGGCACCGCCGACGCCGGGAACCGGGCCGTTGGCCGGGCTGCGCGTGGTGGAGTTCACCACCGCCTGGGCCGGGCCGATGGCCGGGCGCATCCTGGCCTGGCTCGGCGCCGAGGTGATCCATGTGGAATCCGCCAGCCGCACCGATAGCTGGCGGATGGTGGGCCAGGTGTTCAACCCCACGCGCTTCCCCAGCGACGGGGCGGGGGAGCGGCCATGGGACCGCTGCGCGCTATTCAACTCGCAGAACGCCAACAAGCTGTCGCTGAGCCTGGAGCTGAAGAACCCGGAGGCGAAGGCGGCGATGCTGCGCATCCTCGCCGAGACCGACGTGGTGCTGTGCAACTTCACCGCCGGCACGTTGGAGCGGATGGGGTTCGGCCATGCGGCGCTCAAGGCGTTGCGGCCGGACATCATCGTGGCAGAGATGCCGGCCTTCGGGTCGTCCGGCCCGCTGTCGCACGCCACCGCCATTGGCCCCTCCATGGAGATGGCGGCGGGCATGGCGGGCATGATCGGCTACCCCGGCGGCAAGCCGACCGTGACCGGCCCGACCTATCCGGACCCGATCGGCGCACTGCACGGCGCCGGCGCGGTGCTGACGGCGCTGCTGCACCGGCAAGCCACCGGGGAGGGCCAGCATATCGAGGTGCCGCAGGTGGAAGGCGCTATGCACTATATCGGCGAACACATCCTGGCCGCGCTGGCCACCGGCCAGAACCCGGTTCCCCATGGCAACCGGGTGGACTGGGCCGCGCCGCACGATGCCTTTCCCGCCGCGGGGGAGGACCAGTGGATCGCCATCGCCGCCACCAGCGATGCCGCCTGGCAGGCGCTCTGCGGTGCGATGGGGCGCGCGGACCTGGCGCGTTTCGCCACGCTGGCCGAACGGCAGGCGCATGAGGACGAGATCTGCGCCGCCGTGGCGGGCTGGGCGGCCACGCAGGACAAGCACGCGGCGGCCGCGTTGCTGCAATCGCGCGGCGTGGCGGCAGCGGCGGTGCACGATGGCGGGGATGGCGCGCGCAGCCCGTATCTCGCCGCGCGCGGTTGGTTCACCGCGTTGGTGCATGGCGATATCGGCCCCACGGTGCAGGAGGGGCTGCCGATGGCGCTCTCCCGCACGCCGGGCCGCAACCGCTTTGCCGCGCCTTGCCTCGGGACGCACACGCACGCCATCCTGCGGGAGATTGCCGGGCTGGACGATGCGGCGATTGCGGCGCTGGATGCGGCGGGAGCGACGGGGGCGGTGCCGAGGTGAAGGAAGGAAGCATGTTCTTTTTTGAAAAAAAGAACCAAAAAACTTTTCCCCCTTCGCAGCGTCGGCGGCCCGTTATCCCGGCACGCACCCAAATAAATGAAGTTTTTTTGCTTCTTTTTGTTCACAAAAAGAAGACTCTTGAGGAGATCTTTTGATGTACCGCACCCTCCTCTACACCGTCTCCGACGGCATCGCCGTGATCACCCTGAACCGCCCGCAGCAGCGCAACGCGCAAAGCACGGAGCTGCTGCACGAGCTGGACCGAGCGATCCTGGCTGCCGGCGCCGACCCGGCGGTGCGGGTGATCGTGCTGACCGGCGCGGGGGACCATTTCTCCGCCGGGCACGACCTGGGCACGGCGGACGAGCAGGCCTATCGCGCGGCCAACCCGATGGAGCCGGGCATTCGCGGCTTCTACGACCGCACCTGGCAGCTCTATGTCGACATGCATCTGCGCTGGCGCAACGTGCCCACGCCGATGATCGCCGCCGTGCAGGGCTACTGCATCTTCGGCGGCTGGATGATCGCGAGCACGGCGGATGTGGTGTTCGCGGCGGATGACGCGATGTTCCTCGCCTCGCTGTTCCAGTATTTCTCGGTGCCATGGGATGTGCCGCCGCGCCGGGCGAAGGAGATCCTGTTCCAGGGCCGCTTCGTGGATGCCGGCCAGGCGAAGGAGCTGGGGCTGGTGAACCGCGTGGTACCGCGGGCCGGGCTGATGCAGGCGGTGCTGGACTATGCCGCCGACGTGGCCGCCAACGACCCGCAGCAGATGCGCATGGTGAAGCGCGCGGTGAACGCGGCGCAGGACACGATGGGCTTCACCGCCGCCATTACCGGCGCGCACAGCCACTACATGCTGACCTGGGCCACCGAGAAGGACCCGGGCTTCACCCTTACCGTGCCAGGCCAGCCGCGCCGGCCGATGGTGCAAGTGGCGCTCGATCGGTACCATCGCGACCAGGCCAGCCGCCAGCCCGCGCCCCCTGCCCCGCAGCCGGAGCGGCAGGGCGGCGAGGGCTCCGCCTGATCCCTGCTTTCGACCTTTCCGCCTGCGTATCGCTGAAGGACCCCTGCCCATGCCCATCACGCGCCTGCTGATCGCCAATCGCGGCGAGATCGCCATCCGCATCGCGCGCAGCGCCGCGGAGCTCGGCATCGCCACCGTGGCGGTGCATTCGGCCGACGACGCGCAGAGCCTGCATGTGCGCGCGGCAGACGAGGCGCGGGCGCTGCAGGGCTCTGGCCCCGCCGCCTATCTGGATGCGGCACAGATCGTGGCGATGGCGCGCGAGGCCGGGTGCGATGCGATCCATCCCGGCTACGGCTTCATCAGCGAGAACGCCGCCTTCGCCCGGCTGTGCGCGGAGGCAGGCATCGCCTTCGTCGGCCCGCAGCCGGAGGTGCTGGACCTGTTCGGCGACAAGGCGCAGGCGCGGCGCTTCGCATCGGCCAACGGGGTGGACATCGTGGCCGGCACGGATGGGCCGACCACGCTGGACCAGGCGCAGGCCTTCCTGGCCGATCTCGGCCCCGGTGGCGCGATCATGGTGAAGGCCCTGGCCGGCGGCGGCGGGCGCGGCATGCGGCCGGTGACCGATGCAGCGCAGTTGCCCGCGGCCTTCGAGCGCTGCCGGGCCGAGGCGCTGGGCGCCTTCGGCAATGGTGACCTGTATGTGGAGCGGCTGTTCGTGCATCCGCGCCACGTGGAGGTGCAGGTGCTGGGCGACGGCACCGGGGCGGTGTCGCATCTGTGGGAGCGCGAATGCTCCGTGCAGCGCGAGCGGCAGAAGATCATCGAGATCGCGCCCGCGCCGTTCCTGCGCCCGGCGGTGCGGGACCGGCTACTGGCCGCGGCGGTGAAGCTGGCCGCGGCGGCGAAATACCGCGGCGCCGGCACGTTCGAGTTCCTGGTGGATGCCGCCGTGGAAGGCGACGGCGCGGCGATCGCCTTCATCGAGGCCAATGCGCGGCTGCAGGTGGAACATACCGTCACCGAAGAGGTGACGGGCATCGACCTGGTGGCCGCCCAGCTCGGCATCGCCGGGGGCGGCAAGCTGGCGGCCCTCGGGCTGACCCAGGCCGAGATCCCCACCCCACGCGGCATGGCGCTGCAGGCGCGAGTGAACCTGGAGACCATGCAGCCGGATGGCAGCGTGAAGGCGGCCGGCGGCGTGCTCACCGCCTATGATCCGCCGAGCGGGCCGGGCGTGCGGGTGGATGGCTATGGCTATGCCGGCTACCGCACCAACCCGCGCTTCGACAGCCTGCTGGCCAAGGTGATCGTGCACGGCCGCGGCGATTTCACGCAGTTGGCCGGCAAGGCGGTGCGCGCGCTGGCGGAGTTCCGGCTGGCGGGGGCTGCTTCCAACATCGCCTTCCTGCAGGCGCTGCTGAAGCATCCGGCGCTGCTGGCAGGCCGGCTACATACCAACTTCGTGGCCGAGCACATCGCGGACCTGACGGCGGCCGAGACCGGGCCGACGAAGTTCTTCGCAGCCCCCGGCGGCGCGGCGGCGGCGCCGAAGCGCGCCGGCGCGCGGCTGGAAAGCCGCGATCCCCTCGCCATCGTGGATTACGGCAGGCAGGCCGCCGAGCAGGAGGAAGAGGCGCCGGCGGACGAGGCGGAAGGCCCGGACGGCACCGTCACCCTGCGTGCCCCGATGCAGGGCACCATCGTGTCGCTCACCGTCGCCGAGGGCGCCACCGTGCTGCCGGGGCAGGAGGTGATGGTGATGGAGGCGATGAAGATGCAGCACAGCATCGCCGCCGCCGCCGCCGGCATCGTGCGCGGCTTCGTGGTGGAAGCCGGCGAGACGGTGTTCGAAGGCGCGAAGCTGGCCTTCATCGAGGAACGGCCGGAGCTGGGCGGCGCGGTGCAGGAGGAAAAGAAGATCGACCTGGACTACATCCGGCCCGATCTCGCCGAGGTGCTGGACCGGCACCGCCGCACCACCGACGAAGCGCGGCCCAAGGCGGTGGACAAGCGCCGCGCCACCGGCCAGCGCACGGCGCGGGAGAACATCTCCGATCTGGTCGACCCCGGCAGCTTCATCGAGTACGGCGCCCTCACCCTGGCCGCGCGGCGCCGCACCACGCCGATGGAGCAGCTGATCGAGCAATCCCCGGCCGATGGCATCATCCTCGGCCTGGGCACCATCAACGGCGAACGCTTCCCGGAGGAGCAGGGCCGCGCCGCCGTGGCCAGCTACGACTACACCGTGCTGGCCGGCACCCAGGGGCGCAACGGCCACCGCAAGCAGGACCGCTTCTTCGAGCTGGCGCATGATCTGCGCATTCCGCTGGTGCTGTTCGCCGAAGGCGGCGGCGGGCGCGGATCGGATTCGGACGCCATCGGCGGGTCGGAGACCGACACCTTCTACCGCTTCGCGGCGCTCTCCGGCGGGGCGCCGCTGATCGGCATCGCCTCCGGCCGGTGCTTCGCCGGCAACGCCGTCCTGCTGGGCTGCTGCGACGTGATCATCGCCACCGAGAACGCCAATATCGGCATGGCCGGCCCGGCGATGATCGAGGGCGGCGGGCTCGGCGTGTACAAGCCCGAGGAGATCGGGCCGATGAAGGTGCAGGTGGCCAGCGGCGTGGTGGACATCGCCGTGCGCGACGAGCCCGAGGCGGTGCGCGTGGCCAAGCAATACCTCTCCTACTTCCAGGGCAGCGTGAAGGAATGGTCGGCCGCCGACCAGCGCCACCTGCGCCACGTGGTGCCGGAGAACCGCCTGCGCGGGTACGACATGCGCGCGCTGATCGCCACCCTGGCCGACGAGGGCAGCATGCTGGAAATCCGCCGCGGCTGGGGCCACGGCATGATCACGGCGCTGATCCGCATCGAGGGCAAGCCGATGGGGGTGATCGCCAACAACCCCATGCACCTGGGCGGCGCCATCGACAGCGACGCGGCAGACAAGGCGGCGCGCTTCATGCAGATGTGCGACGCGCACGACATCCCGATCCTGTCGCTGAACGACAACCCCGGCAACATGGTGGGGCCGGAGGCGGAGAAGAGCGCGCTGGTGCGGCATTGCTGCCGCAGCTACCTGATCGGCGCCAATATCGAGGTGCCGCTGTTCTTCGTGATCATCCGCAAGGCGATCGGGCTGGGCAAGCTGGCGATGACCGGCGGCGGCATGAAGAAGGGCGTGTTCGCGGTCTCCTGGCCCACCGGCGAGTTCGCCGGCATGGGCATCGAGGGGCAGGTGAAGCTGGGCCGCCGCAAGGAGCTGGCCGCGATCGAGGACACCGCCGAGCGCATCGCCACCTATGAGCGTTTCGTCGCCGAGCTTTACGATATCGGAAAGGCGCTCAACACCGGCAGCCATTTCCAGGTGGACGACGTGATCGACCCGGCGGAAACCCGGCGCTGGATCGTGGCCGGGCTGCGCTCCGTGCCGCCGCGCCCGGTCCGGCACGGCAAGAAGCGTGCCTGGGTGGACGGCTGGTAACCATTTCTCTTGCACATCACCGCATGAATTTGCCACATCGGGGGTGAGCGGCCGCCGGAGCCGCGCCGGCGGTGCCGGGAGCAACAACAACGGGGAGTGACTTCGAGTGGATCGTCGCAAGTTCATCCGGCGCGCAGGCGTCGGCACCGCGGCCGCAGCCGCGACCACGCTGGCAGCACCCGCCATCGCCCAGTCCATGCCGGAAGTGAAGTGGCGCATGACGTCCAGCTTCACCAAGTCGCTGGACACGCTGTATGGCGGCACGGAGCTGTTCGCCAAGATGATCGGCGAAATGTCGGACAACCGCTTCCAGATCCGCACCTTCGCGGCCGGCGAGATCGTGCCGGCATTGCAGGTGCTGGATGCCGTGCAGAACGGCACGGTGGAGGCGGGGCAGACCGCCGCCTACTACTATTTCGGCAAGGACCCGACCTTCGTCTATGAGACCGGGCTGCCCTTCAGCATGAACCAGCGCCAGTATTTCTCGTGGCTCAAGATGGGCGGCGGGCACGAGCTGATGCAGGATTTCTACAAGGGCTACAACATCAAGAGCTTCCTGTTCGGCGGCACCGGGTGCCAGATGGGTGGTTGGTTCCGCAAGGAGATCAACACCGTCGATGACCTGAAGGGGCTGAAGTTCCGCGTCGGCGGCTTCGCCGGCGAGATCCTCACCCGCCTCGGCGTCATCCCGCAGCAGATCGGCGCGGGCGACATCTACCCGGCGCTGGAGAAGGGCACGATCGACGCCGCCGAATGGGTCGGCCCGTACGACGACGAGAAGCTGGGCTTCAACAAGGTGGCGAAGTTCTACCACTACCCCGGCTGGTGGGAGGGCGCCTCGGTCGGCTCGCTCTATATCGGCCAGAAGCACTGGGATGCGCTGCCGAAGGTCTACCAGTCGATGGTGGAAACGGCCGCCGGCCTCGTCTCCTCCTGGATGGTGCCGAAGTACGATGCGGTGAACCCCGCCGCGTTGAAGCGCCTGGTGGCATCCGGCACGGTGCTGAAGCCGTTCTCCCGCCCGGTGCTGGAGGCCTGCTACAACGCCTCCTGGGCCTATTACGACGAAGTCGCCGCCAAGAACGCGCACTTCAAGAAGATGCTGGACAGCATCAAGGCTTTCCGCGGCGACGAGATCACCTGGTTCCGCGTGGCCGAGGGCACGTTCGACAACTTCATCAACGCGATGAACGCCGCCGGGCGCTGAGCCCGGCGCAACGGGCCTGAACGAAAGCGGGCGGCGGGAGTGATCCCGCCGCCCGTTTTTCGTTGGCCCCCTGCCGCTATGGCCGCGCCGGGGTGGGCGCGAAACTGGGCGGCGGGGCGTCGTCGTCCTCCGCCGGGGGCGGCGCGATCTCGATCTTCACCGTGCTGGGGTCGATCTTCGAGGGCTCGTCCAGCAGGCCGGTGACCATCACCGGGAAGGCGATGACCAAACCCACCATGATCAGCTGCAGCAGCACCCAGGGGATGGAACCCCAGTAGATGTCGCTGGTCTTCACCTCCTTCGGCACCACGCTGCGCAGGTAGAACAGCGCGAAGCCGAAGGGCGGGTGCATGAAGCTGGTCTGCATGTTCACGCACAGCATCACGCCGAACCAGATCAGCGCGGCATCCGCGCCCACCACCGGGGCCAGGATCTTCTGCGCCACCGGGGCCAGCATCGGCACGATGATGAAGGCGATCTCGAAGAAATCCAGGAAGAAGGCGATGAAGAACACGAACAGGTTCACCGCCGCCAGGAAGCCCCACACGCCGCCGGGCAGGCCGGTCAGCCAGTGCTCCACCCAGTGGTTGCCGTCCACACCCGCAAAGGTGATGGAAAAGCAGGTGGCGCCCACCAGGATGAAGGCCACCATGGAGGTGATGCGCATGGTCACCTGGAAGGCCTGCACGATCAGGTCGTGCAGCTCCTTGGTGCGCCAGGCGCGCCAGCACAGCCAGACGATGCTGGCGAACATCACGGTGAAGATCACCTTGAACAGCGGCGACTTGAATGCCACCAGGCCCACGAGGCTGCCGATGATGGCCGCGGCCAGGCCCGCGATGGCGATGGTCCAGTCCATCCGGGAGAGGGGCGCGTTTCGCACCACCGCCAGCACGATGGCGCCGATGGCCCCCATTGCGCCCGCCTCGGTGGGCGTGGCCAGGCCCATCATGATGGTGCCCAGCACCAGGAAGATCAGCACGCCGGCCGGAATGATCCCCCACATGGCCTTCACCACCAGCGGCCAGCCCGTAAGGGTGCGCGGCACCGGCGGCACGTAGTGCGGCCGGAAGATGGTCAGCATGAAGGTGTAGCCGGCGAACAGCGCGATCTGTGCCAGCGAGGGGCCCCAGGCGCCGAGATACATGTCGCCCACGGAACGGCCGAGCTGGTCGGCCAGCACCACCAGCACCAGCGAGGGCGGCACCACCTGCGTGATGGTGCCCGATGCGGCGAGAACGCCGGTGGCGTAGCGGATGTTGTAGTTGTAGCGCATCATCACCGGCATGGTGATCATCGCCAGGGCGATCACCTGGGCCGCCACGGTGCCGGTGATGGCGCCCAGGATGAA
>JBIKOJ010000213.1:0-8492 GCA_044358135.1 Acetobacteraceae bacterium
CCGTCGAGGCGGTGGAGAGATCAGGGCGGCCCCTCCACGCAGAAGGCGGAAAAGGTATCGGGGTCTGGGGCCTAAGGCCCCAGCGGGGTCGAGGGGCAGAGCCCCTCGCCTTCCTTCCCTCCGCCCCCCCTGCCCCATGCCTAGTAGCCTTCGTCCAGTCGCAGCAGCGGGAAGGCACTGTGGACGTGGGGGGTGGTGACGGTGGGGGCGGGGTGGAGGTGGCGGCGGGTGAGGGCGGCGAAATTGGGGGCGCCGACGAGGCCGAGGGCGAGGGTGACTTCGTCTTCCAGCAGTTCCAGCAGGCGGACCACACCGGCGGCGCCGTCGGCGGCCAGGCCGTAAAGGTAGAGGCGGCCGATGATCACCAGGTCGGCGCCCATGGCGATGCCTTTGACGATGTCGGTGCCGCGGCTGAAGCCGCCGTCGACGTAGACCTTGGCGCGGCCGGCCACCGCGTCGATCACTTCGGGCAGCACGTCGAAGGCGCCGCGGCCGTGGTCCAGCTGGCGGCCGCCGTGGTTGGAGACGTAGACCACGTCCACCCCGTGCTCCACGCAGAGGGCGGCGTCTTCGGCGGTGGCGATGCCCTTGATGATGAGGGGGATCTTGTGGCGGGCCTTGAAGACCTCGACGTTTTTCCAGTTGAGGCCGGCCTGGAATTCCATGCCGGAATTGCGGGCCTGCCAAGGCTTGCGGAAGCGCTTGGCGATGTCGCGTTCGCGGCGGGAGAGGTGGGCGGTGTCGACGGTGAGGCAGAAGGCGTCGTAGCCGGCATCAACGGCGCGGGCCACGTGGTCGCCGATCCAGTCGTCGTCGCCGCGGACGTAGAGCTGGAAGACCTTGGGGCCGGAGCCGGACTTGGCGATGGTTTCCAGGCCGGGTTGGGTGACGGAGGAGACGAACATCGGCACGCCGTATTCCCCGGCGGCTTTCGCGACGGTGGCGCCGCCGCCGGCTTCGAAGGATTCGAGCGAGCCGACGGGGGCGAGGCCGACGGGCAGGCGGATCTGCTTGCCGAAGAAGCTGTGCGAGGTGTCGATTTCGGAGACGTCCACCAGGGTGCGCGGGCGGAAGGCCATGCTGTCCAGCGCCTGGCGGTTGCGGGCGAGGGTGGTTTCGGTTTCGGCGCCGCCGATCAGGTAATCCCAGATGAAGCGGTTGAGCTTCAGGTTCGCGGCCTTGATGAACTCGTGCAGGTTCTGGAATTCGTGGTCGATATTGGTGCGGGCCATGCCAGTCCTCGTGCGCGCGTCTGTGTTCGGGCGTGAGTTTGTGACAGGCTGGCACCAGAGCGGCAAGGTTGGGGAGAGATGCCATGGGCGGGCTGCGGATCGTGGGCGAAACGCGCGATTTCCTGGGCGAGGGCCCGGTGTGGTGCGAGCGGGAGCAGGCGCTGTACTGGGTGGATATTCGCGCCCCGGCAGTGCGGCGGCTGGCGGCGGATGGGGCAGTGACAAGCTGGGCGATGCCGGAGCCGGTGGGCTCGCTGGCGTTGCGGGAGAAGGGCGGCATTCTGGTGGCGCTGAAATCGGCGCTGAGCGTGTTCGACCCGGCGACGGGGGCGGTGGAGAAGATCGCCGAGGCGCCGGGGCACCATGCCGGGCTGCGCTTCAACGACGGCAAGTGCGACCGGCAGGGGCGGTTCTGGGTGGGCACGATGTTCGCCGAGACGCCGGGCACGCCGGGGTTCCTGTATCGGCTGGACGGCAACGGGTGTGCTGCGGTGCTTGACGGGATCGGCATTCCCAATTCCCTGTGCTGGTCGCCGGATGGGCGCACCATGTATTTCACCGACAGCCCGAAGCGGGTGATCTGGGCGTTTCCGTACGATCCGGCCACGGGGGCGATCGGCGAGCGGCGCGTGTTCGCCAGCCTGGAGGCGCCGATGGTGGGCGATGGCGCCACGGTGGATGCCGAGGGCTATCTGTGGAGCGGCAACTATGGCGGCTGGCGGGTGACGCGCTTCGCGCCGGATGGATCGGTGGACCGGGTGGTGCCGCTGCCGGCCAGCAACATCACCAGCTGCGCCTTTGGCGGGCCCGGGCTCGGCACGCTGTATATCACCTCCGCCTTCCAGAACCTGAGCGACGAACAGCGGGCGAAACAGCCCGCGGCCGGGGCGTTGTTTGCCATCGAGGTGGGGGTGCGCGGCCTGCCGGAAGCAAGGTTTGCCTATTAGTACAATCCCCAGGGAAGGGGGGAGGTCATCTATTCTTAACGGACATCTGGCGTGATCCGGGTTTCGGCCGCCTTCGCAGGGCCGCGACGACCAATGGCCCGCGGGCCCGGAGACCCAGATGCCCCCTGCCCCCTTGCCGCAGACCGAAGCCGAGCGGCTTGCCGATCTGCACTCCTTCGCGATCCTGGACACCGAGGCGGATGCGGCGATCGATGAGGTGGTGCGGCTGGCAGCACGGCTGAGTGGCTGCCCAATCGCCCTGGTCTCCCTGGTGGACCGCGAGCGCCAGTGGTTCCTGTCCCGCGTCGGCCTGGAGCCGCAGGAGACGCCGCGCGACGAGGCGCTGTGTGCCCACGCCATCCTCACCCCCGCCGAGCCGCTGGCGGTGGCGGATGCGACGCATGACCCGCGCTTCGTCGATTCCGCGCTGGTGACGGGGGCGCCGCATGTGCGGGCCTATCTCGGCGTGCCGCTGGTGAGCGCCGGCGGCCATGCCATGGGCACGCTGTGCGTGATCGACAGCACGCCGCGCCGCCACGACCCCGAGACCGTGCAGGCGTTGCAGGTGTTGGCGCGCACCGTCACCTCCAACCTGGAACTGCGGCGCGCCCTGCGGCAAAGCCGGGAAATGGCGCTGACGGATGCGCTGACCGGGCTGCCCAACCGCCGGGCGCTGGCCGGGCGGCTGGCGCAGGAGCTGGCGCGCGGCGGAGTGTTGGCCGCGGTGATCCTGGACCTGGACCATCTGAAGCAGGTGAACGAGGCCGAAGGCCATGCCGCGGGCGATGCGATGCTGCGCGCCACGGCCGAGCGGCTGCGCGGCGCGGTGCGCCCCGGCGACATTGTGGCGCGCACCGGCGGCGACGAATTCGTGGCCATCCTGCTGGGCCTGAAGGATGAAGCGCAGGCCCGCGCCGCCGCCTCGCGCATTGCCGCCGCGCTGAAGGGGCCGGTGCGCCACGGCGAGTTCATCCTGCCGGCCGGGGCCACGCTGGGCGTGGCGATGTCCACCCCCGGGGTGAACGACGGCGACATGCTGCTGCGCGCGGCCGACGCGGCGCTGGTGCGCGCCAAGCGCGACGGGCGCGGCAGCATCGGCTGGTCCGGCCCGGACGATGCGGCGCAGCTGGTGCGGCGCGCCAAGGTGCTGCGCGCCTTCGATGCGGCCAGCAATGGCGTGCACCTGGCGGGCGTGACGGCCCATCTGCAGCCCATCGTGGCGCTGGGCGCGCAGGCCGGCGCGGCGCCGGTGATCGCGATGGAGGCGCTGGCGCGCTGGTCCCATCCCGAGCTGGGCGACGTGCCGCCGACCGAGCTGCTGTCGATCATCGGGCCGGAGCGTACGCTGCGCCTGGGGGCCGCCGTGCGCACCTATGCCCTGGCCGCCATGGCCTCGCTGCGCCAGCGGGACCTGCCGGTGGGGCGGCTGGCGCTGAACCTCTCTGCCGGCGAGGTGGAACGGGAGGGCATCGCCGCCAGCCTGGCCGCCCAGGTGGCGCAGGCCGGGCTCTCGCTGCGCGACGTGGAGATCGAGATCACCGAGGAGGTGCTGCTGGAACGCGTGAGCGACGCCACGCTGCAGCAGCTGGCCGCGCTGCGCGGGCGCGGGGCGCGGCTGGTGCTGGACGATTTCGGCACCGGCAATTCCGGCCTTTCGCAGCTGCTGCGCCTGCCGCTGGATGCGGTGAAGCTGGACAAGCGCTTCGTGCAGGGCCTGGGCCTGGACAGCCGTGCGGAGGAGATCGTGCGCGCCACCATCTCGCTGGCGCATGGCCTAGGGCTGGAAGTGGTGGGCGAGGGCGTGGAGACGATGCAGCAGGCGCGCATGCTGATGCGCATGGGCTGCGACGCCGCGCAGGGCTACCTGTATGCCCGCCCGATGCCACCCGAGGCGGTGCCCGAGTGGCTGGCGCCGGAGGTGGGCGCGGAGGTGATCCCGCTTTGGGTGGCGCGGCCGGCGGAATAGCGCCTCAGCTGCGGCGCACCATCGCAAGGCCCAGCCCGGCGCCCATCAGCAGCCCGCCGGTGATGCGGTTGCGCCACTGGCCGTGAACCGCCAGCAGGCGCCGCAGCCGGCCGGCCATCAGCGCCCACAAACTGTCGATGCCCACGCCGATCGCCACGAAAATCACGCACAGCACCGCCAGCTGCGGGCCGGCCGGCAGGTCGGCGCTGATGAACTGCGGGAAGAAGGCGCCGTAGAAGGCCAGTGTCTTGGGGTTGGAAAGCGCCACCAGGAACCCGCGAAACGCGATCTCGCGCGGCGATTTCGGCTGGGCGCGCACTTGCGTGAGGTCCACCGCCGGCGCGCGCCAGGCCTGGATGCCGAGCCAGACGAGATAGGCCACGCCGGCCCAGCGCAGCACCTCGAACCAATGGCCCAGCGCGCCAAGGGCGGCGGACATGCCGAACAGGATCACCACCATGTGCAACACCATCGCCAGGCCCGAGCCGAGGATGGTCAGCAGGCCATAGCGCGTGCCGTAGGCGACGGAGTTGGAGACGATCAGCGCAACGATCGGGCCCGGGATCAGGATGAGGATCGCGGTGGCCAGGGCGAAGGCGAGGGTGAGGGAGAGGTCGATCATAGGAAGTCCTTCTTTTTCTGAAGAAAAAGAAGCAAAAAGACTTCATTCGTTTGATGCGGGAAGACCGGGCTTTTCCGCATCAAACATACGAAAGTTTTTTGGTTCTTTTTTTCAAAAAAGAACATTCTTGCTTAAAGCACGCCCCGTTTCGCCAGGTTGCGCATCAGCGCCCCCGGCCCGAAATCCCACGGCGCGCACTGGTCGGTCGGCTTGGTTCGGTTCACCAGCCGCCCAAGCCGCGGCGTGGCGATCGTCACGATATCCCCGGTCTTGTGGGTGAAGCCCTTGCCGGGCGCATCGCGGTCGTCGATCGGCGCGAACATGGTGCCGCAGAACAGCACGGCCCCATCGGGGAAGCGGTGATGGGCGTTGACCATCTGGCCGGCGAGGTCGGTGATGTCGCGGGCGATCTTGGTCATGGACGAACTGCCCTCCAGCCGGAAATTGTCGGTGCCGGCCACGGTGAGGGAGACGGTGGTGGTGCGGATGTCGTCCAGCCCGAAGCCGGCATCGAGAAAGCGGATGAACGGGCCCACGGCGGCGGAGGCGTTGTTGTCCTTCGCCTTGGAGAGCAGCAGGGCGGAGCGGCCTTCCACATCGCGCAGGTTCACGTCGTTGCCCAGCGTGGCGCCGACGATGCGGCCATCACTCGCCACCACCAGGACCACCTCGGGCTCCGGGTTGTTCCAGGTGGAGACGGGGTTCACCCCGGCATCCATGCCGGTGCCGATGGCGGCCATGGGCTGGGCCTTGGTGAAGATTTCCGCATCCGGGCCGATGCCCACTTCCAGGTACTGGCTCCAGGCGTTCCGCGCGATCAGCATCTCCTTCAGCTTCGCGGCCTCCGGCGAGCCGGGCTTGAGGCTTGCGAGGTCGTCGCCGATCAGCGCGTTCACCTCCGCGCGCAGCCCGGCGGCGGCATCGAGGTCGCCGCGGGCGCGTTCCTCGATCACGCGTTCCAGCATGGAGATGGGGAAGGTGACGCCCGCGGCCTTCACCGCCTGCAGGTCGATCGGGGTGAGCAGCCAGGGCCTGGCAGGGTTGCGGTTCTCGGGCGGGGTGTTGGCGAGAATGTCGCTGACCGGGCCGAGAGATTCGCCCTTTGCGGCGCGCGTGGCCGCGGCGGGATCCGGCTGCTCGCACAGGTCGCGCATGGTGGCGAAGCTGGCCGTGATGTCGAAGGCCTCGCCATTGCGGAGGACCACCACGCTGGGGCCGCCCACCTCGGGGCGCCAGACGCGGCCGGCGAGGGTGGCGCTGGCGTGGTCGTCCGGCAGGGCGGCGAGAACGGCCTGGGCGAAGCTGGTCATTGGGTTTCCTCCGGTCGACGGCTTGAGGCAGGAAGTCTTCTTTTTCTGAAGAAAAAGAAGCAAAAAGACTTCATTCGTTTGCTGGTCATCTGGATTGGCACCAAGTCATAAAAGTTTTTTGGTTCTTTTTTTCAAAAAAGAACCGCTTACTTTCCCAAGATCGGCCCCACCCCAGTACGTTCCAGGATCAGCCCATAGTGTTCCGGCCGCCGGTGCCTGGCGAAGTTGAAGATGCTGGTCTTGTAGCTCTGGCACAGGTCAAGGTCGCAGCGCGCCACCTGCAATTCGTCCCCCAGCGTCACGCAGCGGGCGAGCAGTTCGCCGGAGGGGGCGAAGGCGCAGGACTGGCCGATCTGGTCCACCCCTTCCTCCACGCCGGCCTTGGCCACGCCGATCACGAAGCAGCCGTTCTGATAGGCGCCGGCAGACATCACCAGCTGGTTGTGGAAATTGCCGAGGTCGTCGGTTTCCGGCATCGCCGGGTTGTGCACCGGGGTGTTGTAGCCGAGCACGATCAGCTCCACGCCCTGCAACCCCATTACGCGGTAGGCTTCCGGCCAGCGGCGATCGTTGCAGATCATCATGCCCACCTTGCCGCCGAAGGCGTTCCACACCGGCCAGCCGAGGTCGCCGACCTCGAAGTAGCGCTTCTCCAGGTTCTGGAACGGGTGGCCGGGCATGAAGTCGTGCCCGCCGGGCAGGTGGATTTTCCGATACTTGCCGACGATGGCGCCATCCCGGTCCACCAGGATGGAGGTGTTGAAGCGGCGCTTGGTGCCGGTGGAGAAATCCAGCTCGCAGTAGCCCAGGTGGAAGCCGATGCGCAGGCGCCGCGCGGCCTCGAACAGCGGCTGCACGGCGGCGTTGGGCATCTCGGATTCGAAGTAGCTGTCCAGCTCCTGGTCGCCCTCCACCATCCAGTGCGGGAAGAAGGCGGTGAGTGCCGCTTCCGGATACACGATCAGGTCGCAGCCGGATTTCGCCGCATCCTCCATCAGCGCCAGCAGCCGCAGCACCACCTCCGGGCGCGACTGGCTGCGCGGGATCGGGCCCAGCTGGGCGATGCCGACGGTGACGATGCGGGGCATGGGCGATCCTCCCGGAAATGCGCCGGGAGGATGCGGCAGGCGTCAGAGGGTGCGCAAGGCCGCGCAGACCTGGGCCACCTGGTCGTCGGTCAGTTCCGGGAACATCGGCAGGCTGAACACCTCCGCACTCGCCTGTTCACTGGCGCGGCAGGCGGCGGGGCCGAGGGCGATGCGGCCCTTGTAGGCGGGCTGGGTGTGGACGGGCATGGGGTAGTGGATGCCGGTGGCGACGCCCTGGGCGCGCAGCCTGGCCTGGATCGCGGCGCGATCGGTGCTGCGCAGCACATACTGGTGGAACACATGCGTGCCCCCCTCACGCCGCACCGGGGCCGCGAGGCCGGCGGGCAGGGCGGCGTCGTAGGCGCTTGCGATCTGGGCGCGGCGGGCGTTGTTCGCATCGAGCCTGGTGAGCTTCACGCGCAGGATGGCCGCCTGGATCTCATCCAGGCGCGAGTTCACGCCGCATTCATCCGAGATGTAGTGCTGGTGCCAGCCATACTGGCGCAGCGCGCCGATGCGGGTGGCCAGCGCCTCGTCGTTGGTGGCCAGCACGCCGCCATCGCCGAGCGCGCCGAGGTTCTTGGTGGGGTAGAGCGAGAAGCAGGACACCTCCGTGAAGGTGCCCAGCTTGCGCCCGCCCAGCGTGGCGCCGTGCGCCTGGCTGCAATCCTCGATCACCGCGGCGCCGTGCTTCTTGGCGATGGCGGCAATGGCGTGGATATCGGCCGCCTGGCCATAGAGATGCACCGGGATCACCGCCTTGATCGGCGGCAGCCCGGCCGGCGGGTTGGCGAGCACGGCGGCCAGCTCGGCCGGATCCATCGTGTAGTGCGCGGGATCGATGTCGATCAGCACCGCGGTGGCGCCCACCATCTCCACCGCTGCCACCGTTGCGACCGCGGTATGGGCCACCGTGGCCACCGCGCAGCCCGGGCCGATGCCAAGGCCGCGCAGGGCCAGCGCCAGCGCATCGGTGCCGTTGGCGCAGCCCACCGCGCGGGCGGTGCCCATCCAGGCGGCGTATTCGGCTTCGAAGGCTTTCCCCTCGGCACCCAGGATATACCAGCCGGAGGTCAGCGCGCGGGCAACGGCGGCGTCGATCTCGGCCTGCTGGGCGCGGTAGCCGGCGCCGGGGTTGGCCTGGGGGACGGTGATGGTCATGAGAACTCCCAAGGGAAGGATTCTTCTATTTCTGAAGAAAAAGAAGCAAAAATACTTTTGTCCGTTTGCGCCCGCTCCAGGGCGATCCGCAAACGGATAAAAGTTTTTTGGTTCTTTTTTTCAAAAAAGAACATGCTTGCTTTCTACAGGTAAGCCGCCAGCCGCG
>JBIKOJ010000214.1:0-8460 GCA_044358135.1 Acetobacteraceae bacterium
GGAACGTTCACGCCCTCCGCGAGAGGGATGGTTCTCGCGCGGTCATACCCTTCCACCATGGCGCGGTCATCGCCCTGCACGAGGGAGATCAATTGATATCCACCCCGCAGGAATCCGTCGGGCAGCCAGCACATGAACCCGCACCGCTCGAGATAGGGGATCACCCGGCTTTCGAACAATGCCACCTGCTGGTCGAAGATGATGACATCAAGATCGTCCATCCACTTCGGCATCTGGCGGTTGCGCACATAGCCGACCATCGATCCGGCAAACAGGTAGTACTCGATGCCAAAGGATTCCAAGATCTTGAGGATCTGGTCGTGGATATGGCGCGATGCTTCCGTGTATTGGCTGTACCGGGCGTGCGAATATCCTGCGACAGAGGTGTAGATCCCGGTCTTCGACAGGTCGAACAGCGATTGAAGACGGCCGGCACCTTCGGCATCCGTCTGGGGCGGGTCGCCTGCGGCCGCGGACATCGGCGCCGAGGGCGCGGCCGGGGCGGCGGTGTCGGCTGGGGGGGCTGCAGGCAGGCTCGGCTTGGCCCCGGCAAGCGCCTCCAGGCGCTGCGCATCCCACACGACGGCCCGCGTTCCCAACTGGTCGGCCAGGGCCGCTGCCTGTGCGTCGGTGATGTAGCCCTCGATGATGACCGCCTCATCGCTCGGTGCGATCGCATCGGCGATCCATGACGCGTATTCGGCGGTCAGGCCGGCGCGGTCGATGCCGTCGTAGAGCGACGTCAGATCGTAGTCCTTGAAGTTGGCCTTGATGAACGGCCCAAGTGCGCCGCGCGCGTGTTCGGCGACCAGGATGCGATAGACGAAGGAATCGATGCTCATCAGCTTGGAGGCCGACGGCGCCAACTGGCGCGCGAAGGTCAGCTTGTCGTGATGCGCTGCGCCGCGCACCAGCAACACCAGCGGCTGGCGCCTGCGGCAGTGATACACCGCGCGCCGAATGGGGTCGCCCTGCGGGGCTTCGGCGGGCGCGACCTGGCGGAAGACGAAGCGCTTGAGAAGATGGCTGGTCAGGAAATCCTCGGTCGGGATCCAGCGGGAGTCGCTCTGGCGGTGCACCAGCACCATCTCCTTGGCGCCGCCATGGACAACGCCGCACTCCAGCACCAACAGCCCGCCGGGGGCGAGCCGGTCGGCAATCTTCTCCAGCATGCGTGCCGGGTCCGGCTCGTAGTGCATGCCGGACGCCCAGAGGATCACGTCGAACGGCCCCGCCGGCAGGTCGTCCCACCGCTGGTGCAGCCATTCGATCGCGGCGGCGGGATAGTGCGCACGGCCGAAATCGAGCGCCGGCTGGGCGATGTCGAGCCCCACCACGCGCGCGGCACCCCGGCTGGCCGCCACCCCGCAGAAGAAGCCCTCGTTGCAGCCGATGTCGAGGAAGCTCTTGCCGGCCATGCTCTCCGGCAGGCGCAGCCGTTCCAGCTTCTTCGCCGAGTCCGACAACCCCTTCAGCTCGGGGCTGTGCGTCTGGTACGTGGTCGACATTCTGTCATCCCCAAGGTCGCCGCCGGTCCAGCACAGGCCGGCTGCGCAGTGGGGCGGTTCGATTTGACCGTCCCCGCATACAATCGGAGGCTTATGACAAATTGATGAACAGGTCCATCGAAGGTGGGGCGGCCCTTGGCTTCCTTGCCGTTATCACAGATCGTGCACAGAAATGTGATCCAGCACCTGTCGCGCCAGCACGCCGGGGTCTTCCTCGGTGCCGTCCAGAACCAGGTCCGGTGCCTCGGGCGTTTCATAGGGGCTGCCGATGCCGGTGAAGTTCGGGATCTCGCCGCGCATCGCCTTGGCGTACAGCCCCTTCGTGTCGCGCGCCGCGCACACGGCCAGCGGCGTGTTCATGAAGATCTCCACGAACTCACCGGGGGCCAGCAGGTCGCGCACCATCTGCCGGTCGGCGCGGTAGGGGGAGATGAAGCTGGCCAGCACGATCAGGCCGGCATCCACCATCAGTTTCGCCACCTCGCCCACCCGGCGAATGTTCTCCACCCGGTCCTGCGGGGTGAAGCCCAGGTCGCGGTTGAGGCCATGGCGCAGGTTGTCGCCGTCCAGCGAATAGGTGTGCCGCCCGGCGCGGTGCAGCGCTTCCTCCACCAGCTTCGCCACGGTGGACTTGCCGGAGCCGGACAGGCCGGTGAACCACAGCACCAGCGGGCGCTGGCCGAGTGCCGCGGCGCGGGCCGCCTTGTCCACCAGATAGGCTTCCTGGTGGATGTTGGTGGCGCGGCGCAGCGGGAAATCCACCATGCCGCAGCCCACGGTGCGGTTGCTGGTGCGGTCCACCAGGATGAAGGCGCCGGTCTGCCGGTTCTCGCCATAGGGGTCGAAGGCCAGCTTTTGCGCGGTGGCCAGGTTGCACACCGCGATCTCGTTCATCACCAGGCTGGTGGCCGGCAACTGGCCCATGGTGGCGATGTCCACCCGGTGGCGGATGGCGGTGACGCTGGCGGTGGTCCAGGCCTGGCCCATGCGCAGGTGATACTGGCGCCCGGGCAGCAGCGCCTCCTCGTCCATCCACAGCACATGCGCCGCGAACTGGTCCGCCACCGCCGGGCGCTGCGCGGGCGGGGCGAGCAGGTCGCCGCGGGCGATGTCGATCTCCTGCGCCAGGCACAGCGTCACGGCTTCGCCCGCCAATGCCGATGCCTGGTCCCCGCCAGGGCCCAGGATGCGCGCGACATCAGCGGCCATGCCGGAGGTTGCCACCACCACGGCATCGCCCACGGCGACCTGCCCGCTGGCCACCGTGCCGGCATAGCCGCGGAACTCGGGGTTCGGCCGGTTCACCCACTGCACCGGGAAGCGGAACGGCAGCGCCTGCGCCTCCTGCTCCACCTGCACGGCCTCCAGGTGCTCCATCAGCGTCGGCCCGAGGTGCCAGGGCGTGCGCGTGGAACGGGAGGCGACGTTGTCGCCGAACCGGCCGGAGAGCGGGATGGCGACCAGCGAGCGGAAGCCGAGGGCGGCGGCGAAGCCGCGGTACTCGGCCACGATGCGGTCGAACACCGCCTGGTCGAACGCCACCAGGTCGATCTTGTTCACCGCCAGCACCACGTGGCGGATGCCCAGCAGCGCGCAGATGGCGCTGTGCCGCCGGGTTTGCGCCAGCAGCCCCTTGCGCGCATCCACCAGGATGATGGCGAGCTCCGCGTTGCTGGCGCCGGTGGCCATGTTGCGGGTGTACTGCTCGTGGCCCGGGCAGTCCGCCACGATGAAGCTGCGGCGGCCAGTGGTGAAGTAGCGATAGGCGACATCGATGGTGATGCCCTGCTGGCGCTCCGCCTCCAGCCCATCCACCAGCAGGGCGAGGTCAACCTCCTCCCCCACCGTGCCGTGCCGGCGGCTGTCGCGGGCCAGGGTGGCCAGCGTGTCCTCGGCGATCAGCGCGGAATCGTGCAGCAGGCGGCCGATCAGGGTGGACTTGCCGTCGTCCACGGAGCCGCAGGTGAGCAGGCGCAGCAGGCCGCGGCCGGGTGCCTCCATCAGAAGTAGCCCTCGCGCTTCTTGCGTTCCATCGCGGCATCCTGGTCGCTGTCGATCAGCCGGCCATGGCGTTCGCTGACGCGGCTGGCGCGCAGTTCCGCCAGCACCTGGTCCATGGTTTCGGCCCGGCTTTCATGCGCGCCGGTCAGCGGCCAGTCGCCCATGGTGCGGAAGCGGACCCACTTCATCTCCACCTGTTCGCCGGGCTCGAGCGGCATGCGCTCGTCGTCGCGCATGATCAGGGCGCCGGCGCGCTTCAGGGTGGGGCGCGGGGCGGCGAAATACAGCGGCACCACCGGGATGGCCTCGGCGGCGATGTAGTCCCACACGTCCAGCTCGGTCCAGTTGGACAGGGGGAACACGCGCATCGTCTCCCCGGGTGCGATGCGGGTGTTGTAGAGGGCCCACAGCTCCGGCCGCTGGCTGCGCGGGTCCCAGACATGGCCGGGGGCGCGGTGGCTGAACACGCGTTCCTTGGCGCGGGACTTCTCCTCGTCGCGCCGGGCGCCGCCGATGGCGGCATCGAAGCCGTGCCGGTCCAGCGCCTGCTTCAGCGCCTCGGTGGCCATCACGTTCATATGGACCTGGCTGCCATGGGTGAGCGGGTTGATGCCCTGGGCCAGCCCGTCCGGGTTGGTGTGCACGATCAGGCTCGCACCGGTTTCGGCCGCGCGGCGGTCGCGGAACTCGAGCATGGCGCGGAAGTCCCAGCCGGTGGCGATGTGCAGCAGCGGGAAGGGCAGGCGGCCGGGCGCGAAGGCCTTCTGCGCCAGGTGCAGCACCACCGAGCTGTCCTTGCCGATGGAATAGAGCAGCACCGGGGTGCGGAAGGCGGCCGCGACCTCCCGCAGGATATGGATGGCCTCGGCCTCCAGGCGGCGCAGGTGGGTCGGCAGGGTCAGCATGGCCCGGTCTTGGCAGGAGGGGGATGGCAGCGTCAACTTGCGCGGCAAGGGAGGACACGGCGATGCGGGCGGATCATTGGGGTTGGCGGGCCAGGATCGGCATGTTCATCGTCGGCAACGAGGCGGTGCCGGAGGCGGAGTGGTGGGCGATGGCGCCCGAAGGCGTCTCGATCCATGCCGCGCGGGTGACGGCGCCGACGCCGTGGGCCAGCTGGAACGCCGATCGTAGCGCGGTGGTGCTGGCCGAGGATGTGGTGCGCGGGGCGAAGCAGTTCGCCACGATGAAGCTGCAGGCGGTGGTGATGGGCCATAGCTCCAGCTCCATACTGGGCGGGGACGGCTGGGATGAGGCGGTGGTGGCTGCCCTTTCCGCGCTGCTGCCTGGGGTGGCGGTTTCGACCAATGGGATCGACTGCCTGGCGGCGTTGCGGGCGCTGGGGATCAAGCGCCCGCTGCTGGTGCTGCCGCCGTGGTTCGGCCTGCCCTTCCTGGACCAGGCCGCCGCTTACCTCGCCGTGCGGGGCGCCGCCCCGGTGCGGACGATCCGCTACGACCCCGGGCTGGGCTGGCGGGATTTGCCGCCGGGGGAGCTTTACGGGCACGGCATGGGCTTCGCCCAGCAGATTGCGCCGCTGTACGAGCAGGTGCGGGCGGCGTGCCCCGATGAGGCCGATGGGGTGCTGCTGGCCGGCACCGGGTTCCGCTGCGTGGGGCTGATCGAGGCGCTGGAGCAGGATCTGGGCCGGCCCGTTGTCACCGCCAACCAGGCCAGCCTGTGGCATGGGTTGCGCGGTGCCGGGGTGCGGCCGGCGGTGCAGGGCTATGGGGCGCTGCTGCGCGGTGCGGTATAGACGGGCAGCAACGGAGCGTAACCATGAGCAGCGACAGCTATACCCCGCCCAAGGTCTGGACCTGGAACAAGGGCAATGGCGGCCAGTTCGCCAACATCAACCGCCCGATCGCCGGTGCCACGCATGAGAAGGAGCTGCCGGTCGGCAAGCATCCGATCCAGCTCTATTCGCTCGGCACGCCGAACGGCCAGAAGGTGACGATCCTGCTGGAGGAATTGCTGGCCGCCGGGCATGGCGGCGCGGAATACGATGCGTGGCTGGTGAAGATCGGCGCCGGCGAGCAGTTCGGCAGCGGCTTCGTGGACGTGAACCCGAATTCCAAGATTCCCGCCATGGTGGATCGCAGCGGGGCGACGCCGATCCGGCTCTTCGAATCCGGCGCGATGCTGGTGCACCTGGCCGAGAAGTTCGGCGCCTTCCTGCCGACGGAGCCGGCGGCGCGGGCCGAGTGCCTGTCCTGGCTGTTCTGGCAGATGGGCAGCGCGCCGTTCGTGGGTGGCGGGTTCGGGCATTTCTATGCCTATGCGCCGGCCAAGTTCGAATACGCCATCGACCGCTATGCCATGGAGACCAAGCGCCAGATGGACGTGCTGGACCGCCGGCTGGCCGAAAGCGAGTTCGTGGCCGGAGCCGACTACACCATCGCCGACATGGCGATCTGGCCCTGGTATGGCGGCATGGCCAAGGGGCTGCTGTATGGCGCGGCGGAGTTCCTGTCGGTGCACGAATACAAGAACGTCATCCGCTGGGCCGACCAGCTGGCGGCGCGGCCGGCGGTAAGGCGCGGGCGGATCGTGAACCGGATGAGCGGCAATCCGGCCGAGCAGCTGCATGAGCGGCACGACGCCAGCGACTTCGAGCTGCGGACCCAGGACAAGATCGCGGGTTAGGGCATCCGCGGCGCGATGGTGCCGAGGCCGGGGCGCAGCGCCGCCATTGCCTCGGCCGCCTCGCGCAGTTCGCGGGCAAGCTCCTGCCGGTTCGGGACCTCCGCCTCCAGCGCGCCATGGGCTTCGGACAGCGCGCTGCGGGCGCGATTGAGGGCTCTGTCCTGGCCGGGAGCGGCGGGCAGGTCGGACAGCATGGCCTGGGCGCGGCCGATGGCCTCCCGGATCATGGACCAGTCGGCGAAGGCGGGATCGTCCAGGCGCGCGACGGATCCGCGCAGGGTATCGCCGACCAGGCGCAGGCGGGCGTCGATCGCCTGATCGGCGCCGGTCTGGCCGCTGGGCTGGGCCAGCGTTGCGGCGGGCAGGACGAGTGCCAGGGCGAGCCAGGCCAGGCGCATGGGCGCTACCAGCCGGGCCAGCCGCGGTCGCGGTCGCGGCGCAGGCGGTTCCACTCCTCCGGTGTGGCATCGCGCGGGGCGGGGCGGCGGTTCTCGGGCTCGCGGTTGGGACGGGCGGTTTGCTGGTCGTCGCCCCGGTAGGGGCCGTTCTCCCGGTTGCCGTAGCCGCGGCCGTAATCGCCTTCCACCTCGCCGCGGCGGGCGTGCTCCCAATCCCATTCGCCAAGGTGGCCGCCGTCGCGGCTGCGGAACTGGTCGGTGGCGTGGTCGCGATGGTGCTGTTCGTCCGGACGGTAGCCGGTGTCGGCGGCGCCGCGGCGATCGGTGTTGCGGTCGTCGCTGCTCTGGTCTGGGATGGGGCGGCCCATCCGGTCTCGGTGCCATCTCGGGTCGGGCATGATCGATGCTCCTGCTTGGCGAATACCCAGGCAAGCCGCGCGGCGGCGGCGGGGTTCCCGATCCCCGGGGGGTGGTGCAAGACTGCGGCATCGATCGGGAGGGGAGAGGCAGATGGGCGGGTTGTTTTCGCTGGACGGCAAGGTGGCGCTGGTGACCGGGGCCTCCCGCGGGCTCGGGCGGGCGATGGCGCTGGGGTTGGCGGAGGCGGGCGCGCATGTGGTGGTGAACGGGCGCAACGAGGCCGGCATCGAAGCCACCATGGCGGCGCTGAAGGCCGCCGGGCGGAAGGCCACCGCGATGGCGTTCGACACCACGGACATCAAGGCGGCCGATGCCGCGATCGAGCGGATCGAGGGCGAGCTCGGCCACCTCGATATCCTGGTGAACAATGCCGGCTACGGGAACGGGAAGAGCGGCAGCGAGAGCACCAACGAGGACTGGGCCGATATCATCGAGGTGGATTTGAACGCCTGCTTCCGGCTGGCGCGCAAATCATCGGTGGGGATGATCCGGCGCGGCTGGGGGCGGATCATCAGCATCTCCTCCGTCAACGCCCATATCGCCCGCGAGGCCAATGCCAGCTACTGCGCCGCCAAGGCCGGGCTGGAAGGCATGACGCGGGCGCTGGCGGTGGAGTGGGGGCCGCACGGGGTGACGGTGAACGCGATCGCGCCGGGCTACATGATGACGCCGGACAATATGACCAACGCGCTGCGCGCCGATCCCGTGCAGCGGGCACGGTTTGCCGACCGGACGGCGCTGCGGCGCTGGGGGCAGGCGCATGAGCTGGATGGGGCGGTGATCTACCTGGCCAGCGAGGCTGGGGCGTACTGCACCGGGCATGTGCTGGTGGTGGATGGCGGGATGACGGTGAAGATCTGACCGCCCTGGGTCAGGTGGCGCTTTCGAGGTCGGCGCAGGTGACCCGGTGGTCGCCGAAGCAGATGATGGCGCCGCGGATGCCGGGGGGGCGGTTGCCGCGGCTGCGGAGTTCGTGGGCCGGGACTTCGAGCCAGGCGTTGGGGGCGTCGGGGCCGAAGGTGTCCTTGTCGATATAGGCGAGGATGCGGCCGTCGTCGTTGGGGATGACGGCGGTTTGGCGGCAATGGGCGAAATCGCAGCAGGACCAGCCGTCGCGGCTGCGCAGGTCGTCGAACCACTTCTTGACCTCGGGCGTGGGGGTGACGCCGGGCGGGGGGGCGGCTTGGGCGGGCAGGGCGAGGGCGATGGCAATAAACGCGGCGGCGCGATGGATGGGCATGAGGCGTCCTCCTACGGGAGGGTAGAGGGCGCGGGGTGGGGAGGGGAAGAGGATGATAATTACGATAACGCAATAAAATGGATATGCGGGGACGCGCCCGCAGGAGGGGCGGAAAAAACGTTGGTGGGACGGAGGTCAGGCGTGCGGCGACGCGCGGGCCGGAGGGCGGGCGCACGCGGGCCTGGCGGTGCTGGGCCGGACGGTGCTGGGCCAGGCGGGGGGGCGTGCGGCGGGCGGAGTCCGGGTG
>JBIKOJ010000215.1:0-8456 GCA_044358135.1 Acetobacteraceae bacterium
CGATCTATGGCGCCGCCGCCCTGGCCCTGGGCCTCGGCTTCGTGGCCTGTTCCTGGCGCGTGCTGCGCGACGAGCAGGACGAAACCGGCGTCTCCCGCACCAACGACGCCCCGGCCCGCGCCGCCTTCAAGTTCTCCATCGCCTACCTGTTCATCCTCTTCGCCGCCGTGGCGGCAGACCGCATCGTGGGCTGATCCATGTCAGACCAGCTTCCCCCCCCGATGTCGCCGGAGGTCGCCGCCGAGTTCCGCCGGCGCCGCCGCGGCCGCAACATCGCCATGCTGGTGGTGCTGCTCTGCCTGTCCGGCCTGTTCTACGCGATCGCCGTGGTGAAGATGTTCAAGCCCGTGGCAGGAGGCTGAGATGGCGCCCGAACCGCGCAAGGGGAACAACAAGCTCGTCGCCTTCACGCTGCTCGGCGTCATCGGCGGCATGCTCGGCCTGTCCTTCGCCGCCGTGCCGCTCTACCGCATCTTCTGCCAGATCACCGGCTACGGCGGTACGCCGCGCATCGATGCCGGCGCCAGCCCGCGCGTGGTCGACCGCACCATCACCATCCGCTTCAACGCCGACGTGCATTCCGGGATGCCCTGGAAGTTCGCCCCGGTGCAGAAGGAAGTGACGTTGCGCCTGGGTGAGGAGGCGGTGGCCTTCTACGCCGCCCGCAACCCCACCGACCGCCCGATCACCGGCGTTTCCACCTACAACGTCTCGCCCGACAAGGCCGGCCGCTACTTCCACAAGACCGCCTGCTTCTGCTTCGACGAGCAGACGCTGGTGCCAGGCCAGGAAATGTCCTTCCCGCTCAGCTTCTGGGTCGACCCCGCGATCCTGAACGACCCGGATGCGCGCAACCTGCGCACCATCACCCTGTCCTACACCTTCTTCCGCAGCATGGACGACGCCTCGATGGCCAATGCGGGGGCCAATGTCGGCCCGCATGTCGGCCGCAAGCAGGCCACGCCATGAGGCGCCAGGAACTCCCCCTTTCGAACCGACACAGCCGCGCCGCTTTCCCGCTTGCCGCGGGACGCGTTTTGACGATGATGCGGCCACCACACGGGACACGCATGGCATGAGCAGCGACTCGCACGGCACCATCACCAGCTCCGGCCTGAAGCAGCCGTACCACCTGGTCGACCCCTCGCCGTGGCCGATTATCGGCGCCTTCACCGGCGGTGCCACCCTCACCGGCATCGTGCTGGCCTCGCACTACCACAGCTGGTGGCTGCTCATCCTGGGCCTGCTCGGCACGCTGGGCGTGATGTTCGGCTGGTGGCGCGAGGTGCTGAAGGAAAGCAGCACCCCGGGCATGCACAGCACCATCGTCCGCCTCGGACTGCGCTACGGCGTCATCATGTTCATCGCCTCCGAGGTGATGTTCTTCGTCGGCTTCTTCTGGGCCTTCTTCCACTTCGCGCTCTATCCGGAGCACGTGCTGGGCGTCGCCAACCCCACCTGGCCGCCGCCGGGTGTGCTCACCTTCGATCCCTGGGGCCTGCCCTTCCTCAACACCATGATCCTGTTGCTCTCCGGCACCACGGTCACCTGGGCGCACCACGGCATCCTGCACAACGACCGCAAGGCGCTGATCCAGGGCCTCACCATCACGGTGGTGCTCGGCCTGCTCTTCACCTGCCTGCAGGCCTGGGAATACTCGATGGCGCCGTTCAAGTTCTACGGCGGCGGCGTCTATCCCTCGGTGTTCTTCCTCGCCACCGGCTTTCACGGCTTCCACGTGATCATCGGCACCATCTTCCTGGCCGTCTGCCTGTGGCGCGCGACCAAGGGCCACTTCACCGCCGAGCGCCATTTCGGCTTCGAGGCCGCGGCCTGGTACTGGCATTTCGTGGACGTGGTGTGGCTGTTCCTCTTCATCTGCGTCTACTGGTGGGCCGCCGGCGAGATCGCCCACCACTGATGCCCGCCCCCCCGCCGTGGTGGCAGGCGGCGCTGCTGTGCCGCTGCCCCCGCTGCGGGAAGGGTCCGTTGTATGATGGCGTGCTGACCATCCGCCCGGCCTGCACCACCTGCGGGCTGGACCTCCGGGGCCATGACACCGGGGATGGCGCCGCCGCCATCGTCATCCTATTCCTCGGCTTCATCGTCGTCGGCCTCGCCTTCTGGGTGGAATTCCGCTTCACCCCGCCGCTCTGGCTGCACGCCCTGCTCTGGCCCGTGGTCACCCTGGCCCTCGCCCTGCCCATGATCCGCACCTTCAAGGCCGCGCTCGTCGCCATGCAGTTCCGCCACCGCGCCAGCGAGATGGGGCTGTGACCGCAGGGTCTGCCCGCCGCCTGCTCCTCCCCGGCCTGATGACCCTGGCCATGCTGGCCACCCTGCTGTCCCTCGGCACCTGGCAGGTCAGCCGCCTGCTCTGGAAGCAGGACCTCCTCGCCGCCATCGCCGCCAGCGAGCAACGCCCCGCCCTCCCGCTCGGCCCCAGCCCCCCCGCCTTCGCCCGCGTCCGCGCCGAAGGCCGGTTCGAACCGATCACCGCCCTCTACGGTGCCGAGGTCCGCGGCAACACCGGCGGCGCCCGCCTCCTCGGCATTCTCCACCGCGACGGCGCCCCCCCTCTGCTGGTCGAGCGCGGCTGGGTGCCCGTTCCCCCGCCGCCCATCCCCGCCGGCCCCGCCGCCGTGGAAGGCTACATCCGCCCCGCCGCAACCCCGGGCGCCTTCGCCCCCACGGATGATCTCGCCGGCCGCCGCTTCTACACCCTGAACCCCGCCGCCATCGGCCAGGCCCTCGGCGTGCCCGATCTCGTGCCCTATACCCTTGTCGCCATGGGCCCCCCCGGCACGCCAGACCCCGCCCGCACCCTGCCGCGCCCGCCCAACAACCACCTGCCCTACGCCATCACCTGGTATGGCCTCGCCCTCGCCCTGCTCGTCATCTTCGCCCTCTACGCCCGCAAGGTGGTCCGCCCATGAACACCGCCCCCGACATCGCCTATGCCCGCCTGATCGCCCGCGTCACCCGCATCGCCACGCTCGGCGAAGCCGCCGCCATGCTGGGCTGGGACGCCGCCGCGATGATGCCCCCAGGCGGCGGCGCCGCCCGCGGTGACCAGATGGCCGTCCTCGCCGGCCTCACCCACCAGCTCGCCACCGAACCCCAGGTCGCCGACGACCTCGCCGAAGCCGAAACCACCCCCCCGGCCGACCCTTGGCACGCCGCCAACCTCCGCCTGATGCGCCACGCCCACACCCGCGCCACGGCCCTCCCGCAGGATCTCGTCGAAGCCGCCGCCCGCGCCAATTCCGCCTGCGAGAAAACCTGGCGCGAAGCCCGCAAGACCAGCAACTTCGCCCTCGTCCAGCCCCACCTCGCCGAGGTCATCCGCCTCGTCCGGGAACAGGCCGCCGCCCTCGCCCCCCGCCTCGGCCTCTCGCCCTACAACGCCCTCATGGACGGCTACCAACGCGGCATCACCGCGGAGGACGTCACCCCCGTCTTCGCCGCCTACGAAGCCTTCCTCGCCGACGCCCTCCCGCGCGCCGAAGCCCTCCAGGCCGCCCGCGGCACCCCCCTGCGCCCCACCGGCCCCTTCCCCGAAGCCGCCCAGGAAGCCCTCTGCCGCCGCCTCTCCGCCCGCGCCGGCCTGGAGCCGGAACACTCCCGCCTCGACCGCTCCACCCACCCCTTCTGCGGCGGCACCCCGACGGACGTGCGCATCACCACCCGCTACGACGAGGCGGATTTCGCCCAATCCCTCCTCGGCGTGATGCACGAAACCGGCCACGCCCTCTACGAGCGCGGCCTCCCCGCCGCCTTCGCCCGCCAGCCCGTTGGCGAGAATACCGGCATGGCCGCCCATGAATCCCAGTCCCTCATCGTCGAGATGCAGGCCTGCCGGTCAGACGCCTACCTCTCCTGGCTCGGCCCCGAACTCCTGGCCACCTTCGGCGGCGACCCCGCCCCCTACGAACCCACCAACCTCGCCCGCCTCTGGCGCCGCATCGCCCGCGGCTTCATCCGCGTCGATGCGGACGAGATGACCTACCCCGCCCACGTCATCCTGCGCTTCCGCCTCGAACAGGCCCTGGTCTCCGGCGACCTCCTTGTGGCCGACCTCCCCGGCGCCTGGAACGAGGGCCTGCACAAGCTCCTCGGCATCACCCCGCCCGACGACGCCCGCGGCTGCCTGCAGGATATCCACTGGTACGACGGCGCCGTCGGCTACTTCCCCAGCTACACCCTCGGCGCCATGGCTGCCGCCCAACTGATGCAGGCAGCCCGCCGCGCCATCCCCGGCATCGACACCGCGCTCGCCCAGGGCGATCTCGGCCCGTTGGTGCAGTGGCTGCGCAAGCACGTCCACGCCCAGGGCAGCCTGCTCGGCTTCAACGACCTGCTGATCGCCGCCACCGGCAAGCCGCTCGATCCCGCGGATTTCCAGGCGCATCTCACGGCGCGTTACCTGACATAGGAAGCAAGCATGTTCTTTTTTGAAAAAAAGAACCAAAAAACTTCTCTGACCTTGCACGGGTGGCTCCGCGGAACCCCGGCATCAAGTCATAAAAGTCTTTTTGCTTCTTTTTCTTCAGAAAAAGAAGAGCCTTCCTTCCCATGACCGCCCGCCACCGCGCCCAGGCCTTCTGCGCCCGCTTCGGCCTCTCTGCGCCCATCCTCATGGCCCCCATGGCCGGCGCCTGCCCGCCCGGCCTCGCCGCCGCCGTCGCCAACGCCGGCGGCATGGGCGCAATGGGGGCGCTGACCTCCGACCCCGCCGCCATCGCCGCCTGGGCCGCCGCCTTCCGCGCCCACTCCAACGGCGCCTTCCAGATCAACCTCTGGATCCCCGACCCCCCACCCACCCGCGACCCCCAGGCCGAGGCTCGCGTCCGCGCCCTTCTCTCTCGCTTCGGCCCGCAGCCCGCGCCCGATGCCGGCGATACCCCGCTGCAGGATTTCCAGGCCCAACTCGCCGCCCTTCTCGCCGCCCGCCCGCAGGCCGTCTCCTCCATCATGGGCCTCTACCCGCCGGAAGCGGTGGCGGAGATGAAGCGCCTGGGCATCGCCTGGTTCGCCTGCGCCACCACGCTGTCCGAAGCCCGCGCCGCCGAGGCCGCCGGGGCAGACGCCATCGTCGCCCAGGGCGCCGAAGCCGGCGGCCACCGCGGCAGCTTCACGCCGGAAGCGGCGGAGGCCCAGCTCGTCGGCCTCATGGCCCTGCTGCCGCGCCTCGCGGACCACCTCACGGTCCCCATCATCGCCACCGGCGGCATCGCCGATGCCCGCACCATCGCCGCCGCCCTCACCCTGGGCGCCAGCGCCGTCCAGATCGGCACCGCCTTGTTGCGCACGCCGGAAGCCGCCACCCACCCGGCCTGGGCCGCCGCGCTGGAGAACCTGGAACCCGAGGCCACCATGCCCACGCGCTGGTTCTCCGGCCGCCTCGGCCGCGCGGTCGCCACCACCTACGTCCGCGACACCGCCGGCCAGCCCGCCGCCCCCTACCCGGTGCAGCGCGGCCTCACCACCCCGATGCGCGACGCCGCGGGAAAGGCAGGCAACGCCCAGGCCATGCAGCTCTGGGCCGGCCAATCCGCCGCCCTCGCCCGCCCCGCCCCCGCCGCCGATCTCGTCCGCGGCTGGTGGGCCGAAGCCCAAACCCTCCTCCCCTGAGGCTCCCGATGCTCGAACTCCGCCCCTGCTGCGAATGCTGCGGCACCGATCTCCCGCCCGACAGCCAGCAGGCGCGGATCTGCTCCTTCGAGTGCACCTTCTGCGCCACCTGCACCGAGGGCACGTTGAAGGGCACCTGCCCCAACTGCGGCGGCGAGTTGCTGCGCCGCCCCATCCGCCCGGCCGACAAGCTGGCGAAGTTCCCCGCCAGCACCACCCGCAAGGTCAAGCCTCTGGGCTGCACCCCGGCCTAGCGGCCTGCTACGCCGCCACCAGGCAAGGCAGCCCGCCCGCCCCCTGGAACAACCCGTCGGTCACGCTGCCGAACACCAGGTCGTGCAGCGGCGAATGCCGCACCGCCCCCAGCACCAGCAACTCGGCCCCGTGCGCCCGCGCACCCGCGACCAGCGCCGCCAGCGCACCGCCCCCGCCACCCGGCAGCGCCGTGAACGAAGCCTGCACCGCGTGCCGCGCCAGCAGATGCGTCAGCTCCACGCCGGATTGCCCGGGCCGCAAGGCCTTGTCCTCGCTCACCGTCGCCACGATCGTCTCGTCCGCCCGGCACAGGAAGGGCATGGCGCCGGCCACCGCCCGCGCCGCGGCCGGGGACGCATCCCATCCCACCATCACCCGCCGCGGCAGCCGCGCCAGCCCGGCCGCCTCCGGTACCATCAGGACCGGCCGGCCGCTGTTGAACACCGCGGCAGACAGCAACAGCCGGCCGGCCATACCCTGCGCCAGGTCCGGCGACACCATCGCGAGGTCGCTCACCCGCACCTGGTCGGCAAACACCTCCCCGGCCCCATAGGCGAAGGAACTGCGCGCCCGCACCTCGCCGCGCAGGCCACGGCGCTGCAGCAGCGCATCCGCCGCCGCCGCGGCCTGCGCCTCCCCCGCGTCATCCCCCTCGATCGCGAACACCAGCGCGGCCATCCAGGCCCCGAAGCCCTCCGCCACCGTCAGCGCGGGCCCCATCCGCCGCTCAACCTCCGCCGGTGTCCCCGGCCGCACATGCGTTGCGATGGTGGTGATGGACATGAACTGCCTCCCGGACAGATGAAGTCTCGTGCGGCCGAACACGGGCCGCGAACGCTGCTGCGGTTATCATTCTTTGCACGATCCGGGGGGTTATCTTTCCTTCATCCCAGGCCCCATCTTCCTGAAACATCGGTAATGGAACCGTCTTCGTACCCATTCCCTGCTTGATACACGCAACCGGCGGGGCCATCTCGCGGCCTCGCTTGATTCTGCACACCTATCTGGAGACTGACGAATGGAATGGCTGTTCATCGAGTGGGTCGGCAAGCCGATCTGGATGTGGACGGCCTTCCTCACCGTCGTGGCGCTCCTCCTGGCCTTCGACCTCGGCGTGCTGAACAAGACCGACAAGGAACTCGGCATCGCCGAGAGCCTGCGCCTGTCGGCCTTCTACATCGCCATCGCCATGCTCTACGGCGGCGGCATCTGGTGGGCCTACGAAGCCGGCCAGATCACCACGGCCGACGGCACCCATGCCGGCCTCACCTACTTCACCGGCTTCTTCATCGAAAAGGCGCTGTCGATCGACAACGTCTTCGTCATCAGCCTCATCTTCACCTTCTTCGCCATCCCGCGGAAATACCAGTACCGCGCCCTGGTCTGGGGCATCGTGGCCGTCATCGTGCTGCGCGGCATCATGATCGGCGTCGGCGCCGCCCTGGTGCAGGAATACGAATGGGTCCTCTACATCTTCGGCGCCTTCCTGATCGCCACCGGCATCAAGATGCTGGTGGTCCCTGAAAGCGATCCGGATGTGTCCAAGAACCCGGTGGTGAAGTTCATGCGCGCCCGCATGCGCGTCACCGACCAGCTGCACGACCAGAAGTTCTTCGTCCGCCAGCCCGATCCCGCCACCGGCAAGATGGTCACCTGGGCCACCCCGCTCTTCCTCGCCCTGGTCATCATCAACGCGGCAGACCTGATCTTCGCGGTCGATAGCGTGCCGGCGATCTTCGCCATCACCACCGACACCTTCATCGTCTACACCGCGAACATCATGGCCATCCTCGGCCTGCGCGCCCTCTACTTCGCGCTGGCGGCCATGGTGCACCGCTTCCATTACCTGAAGTACGCGCTCGCCCTGGTCCTGGTCTTCATCGGCGGCAAGATCTTCTGGAACCAGATCTTCGGCAAGGTGAACCCCGCCATCTCCCTCGGCGTCACCCTGGCCATGATCGCCGGCGGCATCTTCTACTCGCTGTGGAAAACCCGCCAGCAGGCCCACCCCGCTTCCTGACGCATAACCCTCAGGGAAGGTGCAACCCGCCTTCCCTGAGCCGTTCCTCCGGCAGGAACGCGAACACGAACACATACGGGTCCGACGCCTCGAAGCTGGCCGGCGACACGGAAGCCACCTGCATCGTCGCGGCGTCGAAATCCCCGATCGCGCGCCACGCGCCGTCCAGCTCGAAGAACCCGCGATACCCCAACCCAGCCAGGAACGCCGGCACCGCCGCCGTGCTGCCCGCCCGGTGCCGCTCCTCGATCTCCACCGTCAGCACCGGCCGGCAGCGCCGCAGCGTCGCCTCCGCCCCGCGCAGCACCTCCTCCTCGGCGCCCTCCGCATCCAGCTTCATCGCCGTCACGTCGGTCAGCGCCAGCGAGTCCAGCGCAATCACCTCCACCTCCCAGCGCTCGATCCGCTCCACCCTGGGGTCCGCCGCCGCGATCGCCGCATAATCCTTCGCCACCGAAGCCCATTGCTCCCGCAGGATCCCGCCGATCACCGGCGCCTCCAGCGAAAGCCGGCCAGGCCCCACCCCCAGCGCCTGCGGCCGCAACTC
>JBIKOJ010000216.1:0-8444 GCA_044358135.1 Acetobacteraceae bacterium
GGGCGCACCTTCCGGCTGATGCAGGAGCGCGACGGGCTGGCGGCGGCCGAGCTGACGCTGTCCTTGGATGTGATCTACCACCTGGTGGAGGACGAGGTGTTCGCCGCCTACATGCAGGCGCTGTTCGACCATTCCTGGCGCTACGTGGTGGTGTATGCCAGCGACGTGGACCAGGGCTGGGCCAGCCCGCATGTGCGGCATCGCCGCTTCACCAGCCATGTGGCGCGGCATTTTCCGGAGTGGCGGCTGGCGGCGGTGCTGCCGAACCTCTACCCGTATGATCCGCTGCAGCCGGACGAAACCTCCTTCGCGGCGTTCCATATCTACGCCCAGCCGCATGAGGCGCTGCGGCTGGCGATTCCCGGCCGGGACGACTAGGTCCGGGCGGGAGCCCGCCCGGGGGCCGGGGATGCCGTTGCCGGGTCCCAGCCGCCGCCCAGGGCGCGGTACAGCAGCACCAGGTTGAGCGAGACGTTGGTGGTGGCGTCGGCCATTTCCTGTTCCGCCACCAGCAGCGCGCGCTGGGCGGTGAGGACCTGCAGGAAGTCGGCCACGCCCTGTTCGTAGCGCAGCCGTGCGATGCCCAGGGCCTGCCGGCCGGCGGCCACGGCCTGTTCGGAGCGGTCGCGCCGGCGCTGTTCGGTGCCGTAGGCGGTGAGCGCGTTGTCCACCTCGTGCAGCGCGCCCAGCACCACGCGCTGCCATTGCATCGCGGCTTCCTGCTGCTGGGCCTCGCGCAGTTCCAGCGTGCGGCGCAGCCGGCCGCCTTCGAAGATCGGCAGCTGGATGCTGGGGCCGATGCTGTAGGCCAGGGCGGCGCCCTCGCGCAGGTTGCTGACGTTCAGGCCCTGGATGGCGCCGAAGCCGCTGAGGGTGACGCGCGGGTAGAAATCGGCGGTCGCGACGCCGATCCCGGCGGTGGCGGCATGCAGGTTGGCTTCCGCCTGGCGGATATCCGGACGGCGGCGGGTGAGGTCGCCGGGCACGCCGACGGGCACGCGCGGCGGCACCACCGGGGCGGCGCGCGGCACGGCCAGGGCGGCGAGGCGCGCGCCGGGCTGTTCGCCCAGGAGAAGGGCGATGGCGTTGGAGAGGCGGGCCTGCTGCTCCTCCAGCACCGGCAGCTGCGCTTCCACGCTGGCGACCTGGGCGGAGGCGTTGGCGACATCGAGATCGGTGGTGAGCCCGCCGGCGGCGCGATCGCGCGTCAGGCGTTGGTTTTGCTGCGCGATATCAAGGTTCTGGCGCACGATCGCGACCTTGCGCTGCACCCCGCGCAGGGCGATGTAGGCGCGCGCCAGCTCGGCCGAGGTGCTGACCTGGAGGTCGCGCCGGGCTTCCTCCACGGCGGTGAGCTGCGCCTCGCCGGCTTCCATCAGGCGGGCGACGCGGCCCCAGAGGTCGATCTCCCAGGAAAGGTCGAGCCCGTACTGGAACAGGTCGTACGGCTCGAAGCTGCGCGCCACCCGGGCGGTGGTGCCGCGCTGGGAGGACCGGGCGCGGGCGTAGGAGGCGTTGGCGTTCACCCGTGGGCCGTCTGACGCCTCGGTGATGCCAAGTTGCGCGCGGGCCTGGGCGACGCGGAATTCGGAGGTGCGCAGGTCCAGGTTCGACTTGGCCAGCTGCTCCTGCATCTCGTTCAGCAGCGGGTCGTTGAGGATTTTCCACCAGGCGGGGTCGAACGGGTCGGCCACCGGCACGCTGGTGCGGGCGGGCGGGGGCGTGGCGGGGGCCGTGGCCATCCAGCTCGCCGGCTTCCACCAGGCGTCCGGCCGTTCGAAATCCGGCCCCATCTTCGTGCAGCCCGCCAGTGCCGGCACCAGGGCCAGCACGCAGAGTCGCTTCATCGCCACGCCGAAATCCCCCGGCCCATCCAGACTCGCAAAGCCTAAACCTCGCCCGCCGCGGGTCAACGCGGTGCGGCCCCGCATCAGCCCTGCATCACCGCGGCCAGCACCTCGCCGGCGCGCAGGCAGTCTTCCCGGCTGACATCCAGGTGCGTGGTGGCGCGCACGGTGCGGGCGGCGAAGGCGCTGACCATCACGCCCTGCGCCTTGGCGCGTGCCACCACGGTGGCGGCATCGGGCGCGCCCTCGGCGCAGCGGAAGATGACGATATTGCTCTGGACGGTGGAGAGATCGAGCAGCACGCCGGGCGCCTGGGCAATGCGCTGGGCCATGGCGCGGGCATGGGCGTGATCCTCGCCGAGGCGGGACAGGTTGTGGTCCAGCGCATGGAGGCCGGCTGCGGCCACGATGCCGGATTGGCGCATGGCGCCGCCGAACATGCGGCGCTGGCGCACCGCGGCGGTGATCACATCCCTGGGCCCGGCGATCAGCGAGCCCACGGGGCAGCCGAGGCCCTTGGACAGCGCGACGCCGACCACGTCGAACGGGGCGGCCAGTTCGGCGAGCGTGCGCCCGCTGGCGGCTGCGGCGTTGAACAGGCGGGCGCCGTCGAGATAGCTGCGCACGCCGAGGTCTCGGGCGGCGGCGCAGATCGCGATCACGTCATCCTGGTTCCAGACCAGCCCGCCGCCGCGGTTGTGGGTGTTCTCGATCACCACCAGGCCGGTGGGCGGCTGCACCACGTGGCCCGGGGCGCGGTAGGTGGCGCGGAAATCGGCCTCGGTGAACAATCCGCCCTGCCCGACCACGCGGAACTGCACGCCGGAATTGGCCGCCGCGGCGCCGGTTTCGTGCCATTCGATGTGGGATTCGGCGCCGAGGATCACGTCGTCGCCGGGGCGGGTGAGCAGCTTCAGGGCGATCTGGTTCGCCATGGTGCCGGAGGCGACGAACAGCGCCGCTTCCTTGCCCAGCAGGGCCGCGACCTTGGCCTGCAGCGCGTTGGTGGAGGGGCATTCGCCGTACTGGTCGTCGCCGACCTCCGCCTGGGCCATGGCTTGGCGCATCGCGGCGCTGGGGCGGGTGACGGTGTCGGATCGCAGGTCGATGGTGCTCATGCGTTGCAGACTGGCATGGGCGCGGCAGCGAAGAAAGGCGAACCGCCAAGGCGCCAAGATCGCCAAGGGGACGCCAAGCCGTGCCACCTCTTGGCGTCCCCTTGGCGTCTTGGCGGTGAATCCTGGGCTTGCCTTGCGTCCCGTCGCCCCGCCGGCTCATATCCCGGCAGGAGGGCCCCACCATGTCCG
Source organism: Acetobacteraceae bacterium (assembly GCA_044358135.1). Taxonomy (GTDB): domain Bacteria; phylum Pseudomonadota; class Alphaproteobacteria; order Acetobacterales; family Acetobacteraceae; genus CAMDGX01. The sequence continues at coordinate 3,155 of JBIKOJ010000216.1, forward strand.
AAGAGCTCATTCGCCTTACCGCCACCCAGGCCGTTGCGCGGTTGCGCCGCGGCGAGATCACGCCGCTGGACCTGATCGACGCGGTGGAAAAGCGCATCGCGGCGGTGGATGGCCCGGTGAACGCGCTGCCCACGCTGTGCCTGGAGCGGGCGCGCGACCATGCGAAGCAGTTGATGGCGGGCCAGCGGCGGGAGGCGGAGGGCGAGGCTGGCTGGCTCGGTGGGCTGCCGGTGGCGATCAAGGACCTGACCGACGTGGCCGGGGTGCGCACCACCTATGGCTCGCCGATCTTCGCCAACCATGTGCCGGCGAAATCGCACCCGCTGGTGGAGCGGATCGAGCGCCGGGGTGGCGTGGTGTATGCCAAGTCCAACACGCCGGAGTTCGGCGCGGGCGGAAATACCTTCAACGAGGTGTTCGGGCGCACGCGCAACCCGTGGAACACGTCGCTGACCTGCGGTGGGTCCACCGGCGGCGGGGCGACGGCGCTGGCGACCGGGACGGCCTGGCTGGCGCATGGCTCCGACCATGGGGGATCGCTGCGCGGGCCGGCGACGCTGTGTTCCGTGGTGGGCATCCGGCCCTCGCCCGGGCGGGTGACGCGGGGGACGCCGAACAATTTGTGGTCGCCGCTTTCCGTGCAGGGGCCGATGGCGCGGGACATTCCCGATCTCGCGCTGTTTCTCGATACGATGGCGGGGCTGTGCGCGCACGACCCGATGACCTTCGATGCGCCGGCGCAGTCCTTCACCCAGGCGCTGGCCGCGCCGCCGCGCAGGCTGCGGATCGCGTTCACCGCCAACTATGGCGGCCGGGTGCCGGTGGACCGGGAGACGCGCGAGATCTGCGCACGCGAGGTGCGCAAGTTCGAGGCCGCCGGGCATAGCGTGGAGGAGGCCTTCCCGGAACTCGGCCCGGCCGAGGAGACGTTCCTGGCGCTGCGGTCCCAGCACTTCCTGGTGGATCGCGAGCTGCAGATGCAGACCCATCGCGACCAGCTGAAGCCCGACATCATCTGGAACACCGAGCAGGCGCTGCAGGGCAACCCCAGCCGCCTGGCCTGGGCGGATCGCGAGCGCGCGGCGCTGCATCGGCGTTTCGTGGCGTTCTTCGAGACCTACGACATTTTGGTCACCCCCGGCGGCCCCACGCCGGCGTGGGACGTGATGCTGCGGGCGCGGGATGTGATCGATGGGGAAAAGCTGACCAACTACATCGCCGGCAGCACGTTGACCTCGGCCATCACCCTCACCTCCTGCCCCGCCGTTTCCCTGCCGTGCGGGTTCGACCGGTTCGGGCGGCCGGTTGGGCTGCAGATCGTCGCACCCGCGCGGGGTGAGGCGCGGGCGCTGGCCGCCGCGGCCCAGTTCGAACAGCAATCCGGGCTCGATCGCCTCTTGCCGATCGACCCGCGCCCCGGCACCGTCCCGGCCGACTCCTGACGCGAGGAACCCGCATGTCCCCGACCGAGACCGTCCTGGCCAAAGCCGACGCCCTGATGACCCAGGCCGAAACCCGCTGGATCGACTGGCTGCGCATCCCCAGCATCGGCGCCGATCCCACCAAGACCGAGGATTGCCGGCGCGCCGCGCAATACGTGGTGGACCAGCTGGCCGCCATGGGCTTCAGCGGCGGGCTGCGCGAGACCGGCGGCCATCCGGCGATCGTGATGCACCACCCCGGTGCAGGCGCCGGGCCGCATCTGCTCTACTACGGCCATTACGACGTGCAGCCGGCCGACCCGCTGGAGCTGTGGAACTCCCCGCCCTTCGAGCCCACCCGCGTGCCCGGCCCGCATGGCGACCGCGTCTATGCCCGTGGCGCAGTGGACGACAAAGGCCAGGTTTCTATGTGGCTCGGCGCCTTCCAGGCCTGGTTCGATGCCACCGGCACCCTGCCCTGCCCCGTGACCGTGCTGATCGAGGGCGAGGAGGAAACCGGCAGCGTCAACTTCAAGCCCTTCGTGAAGGCGATCAAGGCCGAATTGAAGGCCGATATCTGCATCGTCTCCGACACCGGCATGTGGGACATCGACACCCCCTCCATCGGCACCTCGCTGCGCGGCATGGCCTATATGGAAGTGACGCTGAAGGCGGCCAGCCGGGACCTGCATTCCGGCATGTACGGCGGCAGCGCGCTGAACCCGATCAACGCGCTGGTGACCGCGCTGGGCCAGCTCAAGACGCCGGATGGCCGCATCCAGGTGCCCGGCTTCTACGACGGCGTGCGCGACATCTCCGCCTCCAAGGCCAACCAATGGGCGGCGCTGGGCTTCTCGGAGGAGAAATACCTCGGCGATATCGGGCTTTCCGTGCCCTATGGCGAAGCCGATCGCGGGCCGTTGGAACGGCTCTGGGCGCGGCCGACCTGCGATATCTGCGGCATCTGGGGCGGCTATACCGGGCCGGGCACCAAGACCGTGATCGCCGCCGAAGCCTCCGCCAAGGTCTCCTTCCGACTGGTGCCGGGCCAGGACCCCGCCGCGGTGGAAGCCGGCTTCAAGGCGTTCATGCAGGCCCGCGTGCCCGCCGATGCCACGCTGGAATTCTCCACCTTCGGGCTGTCCTCGGGGCTGGAGATGTCGCTCGACTCGCCGTTCATGAAGGCGGCGCAGAATTCGCTGACCGAGGAATACGGCAAGGTCGCGGTGCTGGCGGGCGTGGGCGGGTCCATCCCGGTGGTGGAGACGATCATGACCGAGCTGGGGCTGGACTGCATCCTGATGGGCTTCGGGCTGGATGACGACCAGGTGCATTCGCCCAATGAGAAGTTCGAGGTGAAGTGCTTCCAGAAGGGGCTGCGCAGCCATGTTCGGCTGTTGGGTAAGTTTGCGAAGTAAGCAAGCGCGTTCTTTTTTGAAAAAAAGAACCAAAAAACTTTCATGACTTGGTGCGTGGCAGGCCGGAGGCTTGGGTAGGGTGTTCGCTCGAACCGAGCTCCGGCTGGCGCAGGGTGCCGTCGCCCTCGCCGGCTGCGTACCCGTGCTGGCGGGCGGCGCCGGAATCCTGCTTGGGCCCGCGATGACCGGCGCCGCGTCGGACGCCGCCTCCGACAGCCACTTCCGCTACCTCTCCGGGCTGCTCCTCGGCCTCGGCCTGGCCTTCTGGACCTGCATTCCCGGCCTGCCGCAGCAAACCCGCCGCTTTCGCCTGCTGTCTGCCATCGTGGTGCTCGGCGGCGTCGCTCGCCTCCTGGCCCTGCCGCTCCAGGGCTGGCCCGGCCCCCCCATGGCCGCCGCCCTGGTGATGGAACTGGCTATCGTCCCCTTGCTCTGCCTTTGGCAGGCAAGGCTCGCCCGCCTCGCCGCGTAGCCCCGCCCAAACGGACAAAAGTCTTTTTGCTTCTTTTTCTTCAGAAAAAGAAGAATCCTTGCTTCTTCCACTCCCCGATAGGCCCCCCGCCATGCCCCTCTACGAACTCGACGGCATCCGCCCCCAAGTCCCGGCCTCGGGACGGTACTGGATCGCCCCGGACGCCCATGTGATCGGCAACGTCATCATCGAGGAGGATGCCGCCGTGTGGTTCGGCGCCGTCATTCGCGGCGACAACGACCCGATCCGCATTGGCGCGCGCAGCAACATCCAGGACAATTCGGTGCTGCATTCCGACCGCGGCTCGCCGCTGATCATCGGGACGGATTGCACCATCGGCCACAAGGTGATCCTGCACGGCTGCACCATCGGCAATGGCGTGCTGATCGGCATGGGCAGCACGGTGCTGAACGGCGCGAATATCGGCGATGGCTGCCTGGTGGGCGCCAATGCCTTGGTGACGGAGGGCAAGACCTTCCCGGCCGGCTGGATGATCCTCGGCAGCCCGGCCAAGCAGGTGCGTGAACTCGGGCCGGAGAACGCCGAGCGCCAGGCGCGTTCGGCGGCCGGGTACGTGGCCAACTGGCAGCGCTTCAAGACCACGCTGAAGCGCATCGACTGATCCGCACCGGGCGGGCGTGAACCAGACCTGGGGCCGCGGCATTCCGGGTCCATGAAGCGCGCTCCCCCCCGCCCCGCGGCGTTCATCCCATGACCGCCCCCCGCCGCACGGCACCGGGCAGCGTTGGCCTGCTGCTGATCGACGTCGTCAACCCGCTCGACTTCGACGGTGCCGAGGCCCTCGCCCCCCAGGCGCTGAAGGCGGCCGGGCCGATCCTGGACCTTCGCCGCCAGGCCGATGCGCTCGGCGTGCCCGTCATCTACGTCAACGACAATTACGGGCACTGGACCTCCGAACGGTCACGCATCGTCGAATGCGCCGCGGCGGCTTCCCTTGCCGCGGGACTTCTCGTGCCACGGCTCGCACCGCGCCCGGGCGATGCCTTCGTCATCAAGCCGGAATTCTCCGGCTTCTACGCCACCAGCCTGCCTTCCCTGTTGCCGGCACTCGGCGTCAGCCGGCTGGTGCTGGCCGGATTCGCCGCCGACATCTGTGTTCTCTTCACCGCCGCGGACGCCCATATGCGGCAGTACGACCTCTGGGTGCCCGGCGATGCCGTGGCAAGCGAAACCGGTGGCCACCAGGACTGGGCGCTGGAAATCATGCGCAAGAGCATGTCTGCGGAAACCCGGCCCACCACGGAACTGGATCTCGAAAGCTGGGTCCATCGGCGGCCGCCTGCCGGGACCAGGGGTCAGACATCCCCGTTGAACCGCCGCGACAGATAGGCCGCCAGATCCGGCCCCTCCGGCCGCGCCAGCACATCGGCCAGCCAGGCCCGGCGCTCGAATTCCACCACCGCCAGCTCCCACACGCAGCCAGCCGCCTGGTTCTCCGTCGGTGCCATGGCGCTGGGCGGCTCCAGCGGTCCGACATGGATGCGCTGGTGCAGCTCGTTGCTGGATTGCCACCAGTAGACGATGCCGATGGAGGCCGCGTTCGCGTCGTGCGCGATGGCGAAGCCCACGCCGTAGTGGTCCGCGGTCACCGGCGGCTGCGGCAGCACCGTGGCGGCCAGGTCCAGTGTGGCGTTCAACAGGTCCGGGCGCGCATGCTCGCGGTGGGTGGCGATGCCATACAGCTTGAGGTGCCAGCCCTTCACCGACACCAACCGCATGAAGCGCGCGAACCGCGCCCGGTGCGGCGTGATCTGCACGCCGTCCATCACGCCCAGCGCCGCGTGATCGGCTGCGACAATTGCCGGTCTGCCTCCGCCATCTCTGCCGCTGCACGCGCGAAGGCTGGCCGCGCTGCCACGCGCCGGAACCACGCCGCCAGCACCGGGTGCCGCTCCAGCCCCGGCCCGCCCAGCCGCAGCGAGAATTCCACCGTCATGAACACGGCGATATCCGCCACG
>JBIKOJ010000268.1:0-6073 GCA_044358135.1 Acetobacteraceae bacterium
CAGCCATTGCACGGGGTGGCATCGCGAGCGGGGCTGGCCGGTGGCCGCGCGCAAAACAAAGACTCATGCCGGCCCGCGTTGACCCATCCTTCATGGGTCAACATCAAGGCGGGCAGGTATGAGCCTACCCCAGCACGCCCCGCACCCAGGCCTGGTATACCGGCGCCTCGCCTTCCGCACGCCGCGCACCGCCCCGCTCCGCCCGCCACTCCCGCGCCGAAACGCCGAACGCCCGCCGGAACGCCCGGCTGAAATGCGCCTCGTCCGCAAACCCGTGCGCGTAGGCCAGCTCCGAAATCCGCCGCCCTTCGCGCGGATCCGCCAGCAGCGCCTTGATCCGCCCCAGCCGCCGCGCCTGGATATACCCCGCCACACCGCCGAGCCCGACAAACAACCGGTACAGCGCGGAGCGCGAAAGACCCAGCCCCAGCGCCACGCTCTCCGGCGACAACCCCTCATCCCCCAGCCGCGCCTCGATATGCGCCCGCGCCCGCAACAGCAGGGAGGCATCGATCGACTCCGCCGCCCGCTCCCGCCGCTCGCGGGAGGGTGCCAGGCAGGCCGCCGCCAGCTCCACCAGCGCCCGCTCCATGCCGCCCGCCTGCTCCAACTGCAACGCCGGCAGGTTCTGCAGCAGCGCCTCCATGAACGTCGCCAGCACCGAGGCTGCCGCGCCTGAAAGCCGCGCCCCGTGCGCCGCCAGCGCGCCCCCTGGCACCATCGCATCCACCGCGTCCCGCGGCAGCATCACCCGCAGGCTGGAACTGTCGGTCACCAGGTTCGCCACCGGCCGGGCCATGTCGAACAGGCCGACCTCCCCGGGTCGCAAGGTCAGCTCCGATTCCCCCGCCGCTCCCTGCCACATTCCCTCGCGCATCAGCAGCAGCGAATACTGGTCCAGCCCATCCACCCGCGCCCGCCGCACCGGCCGCGCGAAATGCAGCGTCGGGAACCGCCGGTGGCTCACCACCGCCTGCCCCATCCGCCACACGTCAGACGATGCCACCAGCCCCTGGTGCTCCGCCCGCCCCGGCACGGTGATCTCGTGCGTCACCCCAACCGCTTCCCGCCACGCCTCGAACTGCCGCAGCCGCTCATGCCGCGCGGTATCGAAGCGCAGATGCGGCAACCGGGTCACGGGCGGGGCAGAGGGCGTCACGGCATCATCCGGCATTGTCCGAACGCTATCGTCGGCAACGCTTCGGAACAATGGAACAGATGGTCAAGTTTCCGGGACACCGGAGCAAGGTCTTCTCCCACAGCCCCCGCTAGTCTCGGCCCCTCTCCACGAGGCCCCAACGATGCGACCGTTCCTGCTGCTGGCCCTTCTCGTCCTCCCGCTCCCCGCCCGCGCCATCCCCGCCGGCCTGGAGATCCTCCCTCCAACCACCCCCTATGGCGTCGGCACCCCCTTCTCCGTCGAACTCCGCCGCACCGGCGACTGGAACGAGGACGCCCTCAAGGTCCAGGCCGAGACCTATGAGCACTTCGACTACGCCTGGATCTCGGTCGCCATCAACGGCACCGCCCTGGCCAACCTCACCCTGGCCCTCGGTCCCCAGGCATACCCCGTGGACACCGACTGGCTCCTCCCGCGCGGCTGGATCGTCACCCTCCCCGGCCTGAACTTCGGCGACCACCAGCTCACCGCCAGCTATGTGGGCGACACCGCCAACACCCCTGCCCCGGCGATCTGGAACTTCAGCCTCTTCGCCCCCGCGCCCAACATCTCCTCGCTGTTCCCCACCGTCGACAAGCCCTTCCCCGGCAGCGCGCCCATTCCCACCCCCGATGGCTTCATCACCCCCACCGGCTTCATCACCCTCACCGACACCGAGACGCTGCGCACTTCCCTGCGCCCCATCGGCTCCGTCCTGGTCACAGACCCGGTCTCCGGCGCGCAGTCCCTCGACCTCTCCTTCCTCCCCGCCGACACCCTCGTCTCCTACCCCGGCGACGCCAACTACCCCGCCTTCAACCTCACCTACGTCGCGCCGGATCAAGTCCCCACCCCTGCCGCTCGCCCTCCTGGCCCTCGCCGCCCTCCGACTCGGCCGCCCCCGCCTGCTACACTCCGCCGGCACTCCCGGGGCCTCCCAATGCCGCACGCCGATTTCGTCCACCTGCGCGTCCACTCCGCCTATTCGCTGAGCGAAGGCGCCATCAAGGCCGACAAGATCGCCGCCCTGGCGGCAGACGCCCGCATGCCCGCCGTGGCCATCGCCGACACCGCCAACCTCTTCGGCGCCATGGAATTCAGCCAGGCCTGCGCCGGCAAGGGCGTCCAGCCCATCATCGGCTGCCAGGTCGCCCTCGCCCGCGAGGACAACCCCCGCCTCACCCCCGACAAGCTCGTCCTCCTCGCCCAGAACGCCGAGGGCCTCGCCAACCTCCAGCGCCTCTCCTCCGCCGGCTTCCTGGAAACCGAGCCCCACCTCCCGCCGCAACTCCTGCTGGAGCGCATCTGCGGCGCCTCCGCCGGCCTCCTCCTCCTCACCGGCGGCAGCTCCGGCCCGCTCTCCCGCCTCCTCGCCGAAGGCCAGCTCCCGGCCGCCCAACTCCTCCTCGCCCGCCTCGCCGAAGCCTTCCCCGACCGCATCGCCATGGAGCTCAACCGCCTCGGCCTCCCCCACGAACGCGCCGTCGAACCCGGCCTCATCCGCCTCGCCGACGAAGCCCGCATCCCCCTCGTCGCCACCAACCACTGCTACTTCGCCAAGCCCGAAATGCACGAGGCGCACGACGCCCTGCTCTGCATCGCCGAAGGCCGCACCCTCGCGGAGAGAGACCGTCGCCGCGTCTCCCCGGAGCAGTGGTTCAAGCCCGCCAAGGTCATGCGCGCCCTCTTCGCCGACCTCCCGGAAGCCTGCGACAACACGCTCGCCATCGCCCAGCGCTGCGCCATCATGGCCGAGCCCCGCAAGCCCATGCTCCCCGTCTGCCCCAAGGTCCGCGAAGGCGCCACCGAGGAGGAAACCCTGCGCCAGATGGCCCGCGAAGGCCTCGCCCACCGCATGTCCCAGATCGGCGCCGCCCCCGACCGCCAGAAAATCTACCAGGACCGCCTGGAATTCGAGCTGGACGTCATCGCCCGCATGGGCTTCCCCGGCTACTTCCTGATCGTGGCGGACTTCATCCAGTGGGCGAAAGGGCAGGGCATCCCCGTCGGCCCCGGCCGCGGCTCCGGCGCCGGCTCCGTCGCCGCCTGGGCACTCACCATCACCGATCTGGACCCGCTCCAGTTCAACCTGCTCTTCGAACGCTTCCTCAACCCCGACCGCGTCTCGATGCCGGATTTCGACATCGATTTCTGCCAGGACCGGCGCGACGAAGTCATCGCCTACGTCCGCCGCGAATACGGCGCCGACCGCGTGGCCGGGATCATCACCTTCGGAAAACTGCAAGCCCGCGCCGCCGTGCGAGACACAGGCCGCGTCCTCGGCCTCCCCTACGGCCAGGTCAACAAGGTCGCCGAGCTCATCCCCAACAACCCCGCCAAGCCCGTCACCCTCCAGCAGGCCATCGACGGCGAGCCCAAGCTCCAGCAGCTCCGCGTCGAAGACGAATCCATCCGCCGCCTGATCGAAATCGCCCTCCAGCTCGAAGGCCTCTACCGCCACGCCAGCACCCACGCCGCCGGCATCGTCATCGGCGACCGCACCCTCACCGAAATGGTACCGATCTACCGCGACCCGAAATCCGATTCCCTCGTCACCCAATACTCCATGAAATACGTGGAGCAGGCCGGCCTGGTGAAGTTCGACTTCCTCGGCCTCACCACCCTCACCATCCTCCAGCGCGCCGTCGCCTTCCTGAAAAAGGAACGCATCCACGTCGACATCGACAGCCTCCCGCTGGACGACACCAAAACCTACGAAATGCTCCAGCGCGGCGATGCCGGCGGCGTCTTCCAGTTCGAAGGCCAGGGCATGCGAGACGTCCTGCGCCAGATGCGCCCCGACCGCTTCGAGGATCTCATCGCCGCCGTCGCCCTCTACCGCCCGGGCCCCATGGCCAACATCCCCGCCTACTGCCAGCGCAAGCACGGCGAGAAATGGGAAGCCCCGCACCCCGAAATCCACAGCGTCCTGGCCGAGACCTACGGCATCATGGTCTACCAGGAACAGGTGATGCAGATCGCCCAGACCATGGCCGGCTACTCCCTCGGCGGCGCCGACCTCCTGCGCCGCGCCATGGGCAAGAAGGTCCGCGCCGAGATGGACGCCCAGCGCGAAATCTTCGTCACCGGCGCCACCGGCCGCGGCATCCCCGGCCCGAAGGCCGAGGAGGTGTTCGACCTCATGGCCAAGTTCGCCGACTATGGCTTCAACAAATCCCACGCCGCCGCCTACGCGCTGGTCGCCTACCAAACCGCCTGGATGAAGGCCAACCACCCCGAAGCCTTCATCGCCGCCTGCATGTCCCTCGCCATCTCCAACACCGACCGCCTGGCCGCCCTGCGCCAGGAAGCCAGCCGCATGGGCATCAAGCTCCTCCCGCCCGACATCAACCGCTCCGAAGCCGACTTCACGCTGGAGCGCCAACCAGGCGGCAAATTCGCCATCCGCTACGCCCTGGCCGCCGTGAAGAAGGTCGGCGAAGCCGCCATGCGCGCCGTCGTCGCCGCCCGCGGCATGGCCACCTTCGAAGACCTCGCGGATTTCGCCAGCCGCGTCGACCCCAAGCAACTCAACCGCATGCAGCTCGAAAACCTCGCCCGCGCCGGCGCCTTCGACGGCATAGAACCCGTCCGCGCCCGCGTCTTCGCCGCCGGCGAAACCATCCTCCGCCGCGCCCAGGCCCAGGCCGAGGAAAAAGGCAGCGGCCAGATCACCATGTTCTCCGGCGGCAACCGGCCCGAACCCCTGCGCATCCCCGAAATCCCCGATTGGGAACACATGGACCGCCTGGGCTTCGAGGCCGAAGCGATCGGCTTCCACCTCACCTCCCACCCGCTCGATGCCTACGAAGCAACCCTGAAACGCCTGCGCGTCGTCCCCAGCACCCAGCTCGAAACCACCGCCGCCCGCGGCAGCGCCCGCGTCAAGCTCGCCGGCTCCGTCGTCAACATCAAGGAACGCATCACCCGCTCCGGCAGCCGCATGGCCTGGGTGCGCCTGTCAGATGCCGGCGGCAGCTACGAAGTCACCTTCTTCAGTGAAACCCTCGGCCGCGCCCGAGACCTCCTCGTCGCCGGCAACTCCGTCGTCGTCACCGCCGACCTCAAGATGGAAGGCGAAAGCCTGCGCATCACCGCCTCAGACATCCAGTCGCTGGACGGCGCCGCCGAAAAAGCCGGCGGCGGCATGCGCGTCTGGCTCCAGGAAACCGCCGCCGTCCCCCACATCCAAACCCTGCTCACCCGAGAAGGGCAGGGCAGGGGCCGCGTCATCCTCATCCCCCGCCTGGAAGACGCCCAAGACGTCGAAATCACCCTCCCCGGCACCTTCAACGTCACCCCCCGCCTCGCCCAGGCGCTGAAGGTCCTCCCCGGCGTGGAACGCGTTGAAGACATGTAGGCAAGAGCAGCAAGCATCTTCTTTTTGTGAACAAAAAGAAGCAAAAAAACTTCACTCACGGCGCCCGCAATAATCCCCAACAATCCATCCCGTCATTGCGAGCGAAGCGAAGCAATCCAGTCCTTCCTCACCGCAACCCCGGTCGCCGCCAACTAAAACCCTACACCGCCCGCCTAAACAAGCCCCGGATACAAATCCCGCCACTCAGGGTTCCCAGCCTCAATCAGCGCCAACTTCCGCACCCGGCTCCCCGCCTTGATCTGCTTCTCCCGCAGGATCGCCCCCTCCATCGACCCCGCCACCTCAAACCACACCAGCAACACGCACCCATACCGAGACGTGAACCCCGGCACCGCCCCCGTCCGATGCTCCCAGGCCCGACGCACCAGGTCCGACGTCACCCCCACATGGATCGTCCCATTCCGCCGGCTCGCCATCATGTAAATAGCCGGCACCCGCTCCCTCGCCCCCCCCCCCCCCCCCCCCCCCCCCCCCCCCCGGGGCGCCCGCCCCCCCCCCAGCCCGCCCCCCCCCCCCCCCCCCCGCGCCCGCCC
>JBIKOJ010000218.1:0-8370 GCA_044358135.1 Acetobacteraceae bacterium
ATTATGCGGTGGGCGAGGAGGCGGGCCACCGCGAGGTCGTGCGTGACCAGCACGACGGCGATGTTCAGGCGTGCAACCAAGGAGCGGATGAGGTCGAGCAGGCGGGCCTGCACCGAGACATCGAGGCCGCCGGTGGGCTCGTCCATGAAGACCAGGCGCGGGTGGGTGACCAGGGTGCGGGCGATCTGCAGGCGTTGCAGCATGCCGCCGGAGAAGGTGCGGGGCATGTCGTCCACGCGGGCGGGGTCGATTTCCACCTGTTGCAACCAGTCGATCGCGGCTTCGCGGATGCTGCCGTAGTGGCGGTTGCCGGCGGCCATGAGGCGTTCGCCGACATTGCCGCCGGCGGAGACGGACATGCGCAGGTTGTCGCGCGGGTTCTGGTGCACGAAACCCCAGTCGGAACGGTGCAGCCCGCGCAGCGCGGGGGCAGGCATGGCGTGGACGTCGTGCAGGCGGGATTGGGGGTCGCGATACCAGGTGACGCCGGCATCGGGCCTCATGCGGCCGGAGAGGACGTTGAGCAGGGTGGTCTTGCCGGAGCCGGATTCGCCGACGACGGCCAGGACCTCGCCGGGCCAGAGATCGGCATCGACGTTGACCAGGGCTGGGACTTTCCCGAAATGCAGGGTGAGGCCGCGGGCGGAAAGGAGGGTTTCTTCGCTCATTCGGCGGCCTCCCTGGTGATCGGTTCGCCGGTGCCGGTGTGGCCCTCGGCTTGGCGGGTTTCGCAGTGGTCGGTGTCGGAGCAGACGAACATGCGGCCGCCTGCGTCGTCCGTCACGACCTCGTCGAGGTAGCTGTCATCCGCGCCGCAGAGGGCGCAGCACTGGGGGGCGCGGGTGGTGCGGAAGGGGTGGTCGTCGAAATCCAGGCTGCGGACCTCGGTATAGGGCGGGATGGCGTAGATGCGCTTCTCGCGGCCGGCGCCGAAGAGCTGGAGGGCCGGCATCATGTGCATCTTGGGGTTGTCGAAGGCGGGGATGGGGCTGGGCGCCATCAGGTAGCGGCGGTTCACCATCACCGGGTAGTCGTAGCTGATCGCGACGTGGCCGAAGCGGGTGATGTCTTCGTAGAGGCGCACATGCATGGAGCCGTATTCGGCCAGGGCGTGCATGCGGCGCGTTTCGGCGCGGGAGGGTTCGAGCTTGGAGAGCGGCTCGGGCTGGGGAACCTGGTAGACGATGATCTGGTCCTCCCGCAGCTTCTTTTCCGGAATGCGGTGGCGGGTTTGGATGATGGTGGCTTCGTTGGTGTCCGTGGTGGTGGCCACGCCGGCGGTGCGGGCGAAGAAGCGGCGGATGGAGACGGCGTTGGTGGTGTCGTCTGCACCCTGGTCGATCACCTTCAGCGTGTCGGTGCTGCCCAGCACGCTGGCGGTGACCTGGATGCCGCCGGTGCCCCAGCCATAGGGCAGTGGCATTTCGCGCGAGCCGAAGGGGACCTGGTGGCCGGGGATGGCGACGGCCTTGAGCAAAGCGCGGCGGATCATGCGCTTCGTCTGCTCGTCCAGGTAGGCGAAGTTGTAGCCGTTCATTCGGCGGCTTCCTTCATGGCGGCGCTATTTGCCTCGGCCTCGCGGCGCATGCGGCGGATGGTTTCGAGCTCGCTCTGGAAATCGACGTAGTGCGGCAGCTTCAGGTGCTCCACGAAGCCGGAGCCTTCGATGTTGTCGCTGTGGTACAGGACGAACTCGACGTTCTGGGCCGGGGCGTTGGGTTCCTCGGCGAATTCGTCGTGGCGCATGGCACGGTCGACCAGCGCCATGCCCATCGCCTTGCGCTCGGCGTGGCCGAAGACCAGGCCGTAGCCGCGGGTGAACTGGGCGGGCTTGGTTTTGCTGCCCTTGTACTGGTTCACCATCTGGCATTCCGTGAGCGTCACGTCGCCGATGTCGATGGTGAAGCCGAGTTCCGGCGGGGTGATTTCCACGGCGCATTCGCCGAGGCGGACTTCGCCGACGAAGGGGTGGGTGCCGCCCCAGCCGCGCTGGGTGGAGTAGCCCATGGCGAGCAGGAAGCCTTCGTCGCCGCGGGCCAGGGCCTGCAGGCGGGCGTCGCGCGGGGCGGGGAAGGAAAGGGGTTCGCGGGTGAGGTCGCGCGGTTCTTGGGTGGGGGTGGGCGGGCCGTCGGGCTCGATCAGGTCTTCGCCGCGCAGGATATCCGTGATGCGGGGCATGGTGGGGTCGGCGGCTTCAGCGATGGGGGCGGGAGCCGGGGGCTTGCCCTCGGCGGCCAGCGCGAAATCGAGCAGGCGGTGGGTGTAGTCGTAGGTGGGGCCAAGGACCTGTCCGCCGGGCATGTCCTTGTAGATCGCGGAGACGCGGCGGCGGACGCGCATCTGGGCGGTTTCGATCGGCGCCGAATAGCCGAAGCGGGGCAGGGTGGTGCGGTAGGCGCGGAGCAGGAAGGCGGCCTCGATCAGGTCGCCCTGGGCCTGCTTGATGGCCAGCGCCGCGAGGTGCGGGTCGTAGAGCGAGCCCTCGGCCATGACGCGATCGACGGAGCGGCCGAGCTGTTCCTGGATCTGGGCCAGCGAGAGCTCGGGCACGGCGGGGTCGCCGCGGCGGTCTTCCGCGAGCCAGGCGTGGGCGTTGTCGATGGCGCGCTCGCCGCCTTTGACGGCTACGTAGGCCATGGCTCAGCCCTCCTGGATGGTGATGCTGCGCGGCAGGGCGGCAAGGGTGGTGCCGGCGCAGAGGATGAGGTCGATGCCGCGCGGAAACAGGGCGTGGTTGGCGGCCCAGCGGGCGGCGAAATCGGGCGGCAGGCCTTCGGCGCGGAAGGTGGCGGGGGATTTCAGGCCGGGGCCGGAGAGGGTGAAGGCGGGGCCGGTGCCCAGCGCGGCCACTTGCAGCACCAGGGTGGTGGAGGATTCCGGCGCTTCGTCGCTGCCCGGGTTCAGGGTGGCGAGGTCTGGCAGGGTGCGGGCGACGGCGAAGGCGGCGCTGGCAGCCGATTCGGCCGGCGCGGTGCCGCAGTGGAACACCAGCCATGCGGTGGCATCAGCGCAGTCTGGCGCGATGTGCAGCTGGGTGTCGTGGTCCACCAGGGTCAGCAGCACGGCGGCGGTGGCCGGCGCCAGCGGGGCGGGGGGCGTGAGGGTGGTGCCGGCCTGGTGCAGCGTGCCCGGGCGGGCGAGCGCATCGAGCACGGCGCGGAAGGTGGTTTGCGCCTGGGCGACCGGGTCGGCGAAGCCGGGGAGATCGATGTTCATGAGGTTCGCATCGTGGCCATGGTGAAGAACTGCACGCGGGTGGCGGCCGCCTTGGCAGCGGCTTCGTCGCGCGCGGCCTGCTGGGCGGCGGCGAGCGGGGCGATGACGGCCTGCTCCAGGGCGGCGTGGTGGGCGGGGTCTTGCAAGGCGGCGTCAAGCTCCGCGGCGAGGCGGGCCTGACGTTGGTCGCGGCCCTGGACATAGGCGTGGCCGACAAAGCCGGCTGCGTTGCGCACGGTGCAGCGGGTGACGGACATCTCGCCGAGGTTGAAGGGCGAACCGCCGCCGCCGGCGCGGCCGCGCATCATCACGAGGCCCGATTCGGGGCCGCGCAAAACGGTGCTGGGGGGCAGGGCGGGGGCGGCTTCGAGCTGGGCTGCGATGGCATCCGCGCTGGCGCGGGCGAGGACGGACATCCAGCGTTGGCGGGCGGCGGTCTCGGGTGCTGGCATGCGGCGGGTTCCGGTGAAGCAGATATCTAGACAACTAGACAGCTACCGGGCGTGGCCTGTATCGTCAAGCCATGAGTGCACGATCGGGCGCGGCGCGTGGATGAAGTTCCGATGACGATGGAGGCCGGCGCGCGGGCGATGGGCCTGCGCGGCGTGGCGCTGTGGCGGCGCATCGTGGAATCCGTGGAGCAGGAGATCGCGGCGGGCGCGCTGGTGCCGGGGGCGAAGCTGGAGACCGAGGCGCAGATGGCGGCGCGGTTCGGCGTGAACCGGCACACGGTGCGCCGGGCGCTGGAGGAACTGTCGCGCAACGGCCTGGTGCGGGTGGAGCAGGGGCGCGGCAGCTTCGTGGCCGAGGATGTGCTGGACTACACGATCGGGCCACGTACCCGCTTCTCGGAATGGATAAGGCGCCACAACAAAGAGCCTTCGGGCCGCACGATCGACCTGCGCGATGTGCCGGCGGATGCCACGGTGGCGGCGGGGCTGGGGGTGCGCGCGGGTGCGAAGGTGGTGCGGCTGGAGCGGCTGGGGCTGGCGGATGGGCGGCCGGTGAGCATCGGCGCGCATCATTTTCCGGCGGCGCGGTTTCCGAAACTGCTGGCGGCGCTGCGCGGCGGGGCCGGGATTACCGAGGCGCTGGCGCAGGGCGGGGTGGAGGATTACCGGCGGCAGGTGACGCGGGTTTCCGCCCGCATGCCCACGGAGGCGGAGGCGACGCTGCTGGCGATGCCGCGCAACCGGCCGCTGCTGGTGACCGAGAATGTCAATGTCGATCCCGCCGGCGCGGTGGTGGAGTTCGGCCTCTCACGCTATCCGACACCGCGCGTGCAGCTTGTCTTCGAGCCCTGACGGGACGGGACGCAACAGGGGAACAAGACGATGCGGGCATTGCGGATCACGGGTGGGCAGGTGCTGACCGAAGGCGCGTTGGCCGAGGGCGAGGTGACGCTGCGCGACGGCGTGATCGACGGTGGGGTGCCGGAGGGTGCGCAGGTTCTGGATGCGCGCGGGCTGCTGGTGCTGCCGGGGATCGTGGACATGCACGGCGACGCCTTCGAGCGGCAGTTCCAGCCGCGGCCGGGCGTGGGCTTCCCGACCGATCTCGCACTGGAGGAAACGGAGCGGCAGTTGCTGTCCTGCGGCGTGACCACCGCGTTCCATGGCGTCACGCTGTCCTGGGAGCCGGGCCTGCGCAGCGCTGAGGCGTGGCGGGCGATGTTGGACGGGTTGGCCGCGCGGCGCTGGGTTTGCGACATGCGGGTGCATCTGCGTTGGGAGGCCTACAACCTCGACGCGCTCGACATGGCGATTTCGGATATCGCGGCCGGGCGGGTGCATCTGCTGGCGTTCAACGACCACACGCCGGCGATCCTGCGGCGCATGGGCGACGACACCAAGGCGGCGAAGTACAGCGAGCGGGCTGGGATGGGGCTGGACGCGTTTCGTGCCATCGCGGCCCGGGTGGGCGCGCGGGCCGGCGATGTGCCGGCGGCGCAGGCGCGCATTGCCGCGGCGGCGCGGGCGGCGGGCATTCCGATGGCCAGCCACGATGACGACACCGTGGCCACGCGCGACGGGTTCCGCGCCGAGGGGGCGCGGATCTGCGAGTTCCCGGTGGCGGAGGAAGTCGGCGTGGCGGCGCGGGCGGCGGGGGATTTCGTGGCGATGGGCTCGCCCAACGTGGTGCGCGGCAAGTCTCACCTGGGCTGGGCCTCGGCGGCGACACTGGCGGAGGCGGGGATCTGCAACGTGCTGTGCAGCGACTACTACTACCCCTGCCTGCTGCGGGCGCCGTTCGTGCTGGCCGGGCGTGGGGTGCTGAGCCTGGCACAGGCCTGGGCCCTGGTTTCCGGCAATGCCGCGGCGGCGGGCGGGCTGGCGGATCGTGGTGTGATTTCGCCGGGCAAGCGTGGCGACCTGGTGCTGGTGGACGGCTCCGGGCCGGCGCCGAGGCTGGTGGGGACGATCGTGGGTGGCGTGCCGGCGCATTTGACGGCCGAGGGGTGGGGGCGGATACAGTAAGCAAGGATTCTTCTTTTTCTGAAGAAAAAGAAGCAAAAAGACTTTTGTTCGTTTGCTGATCAACTGGCGCGCGTGCAAGCGAACAAAAGTTTTTTGGTTCTTTTTTTCAAAAAAGAACATACTTCCTTGCTTGCCTGCGAGGGGAGTTCCCACCGTTGCGTTCCGCCCCTTAGAGTGCGGTCATGACCGACCTTCATCCGATCTTCGCCACCATGACCGTTCCCGCCGACGACGTTTCCGACGAGGAGGCGGTGGCGGTGGCGCGGGCGCTTTGGGGCATCGCCGGGCGCGCCAAGCTGCTCACCGGCGAGCGCGACCGCAACTTCCATCTGGTGGCCGAGGACGGGCGCGAGTTCGTGCTGAAGTTCGCCAACCCGGCCGAGCCGCCGGGGGTGACGGATTTGCAGATCAAGGCGCTGCAGCACGTAGCGCGCACCGATCCGGCGTTCAACGTGCCGCGCATGATCCCGCTGCCGAACGGGGAGATCGAGGCGGTGGTGCCGCGGGCGCCGCAGCCGGCGCGGGTGCGGTTGCTGTCCTGGGTGCATGGCACGCCGCTGCGCCATGCCCCGCGCACGGCGGCGCAGCGCGAGAGTTGCGGGCGGGCGCTGGCGCGGCTGGGGCTGGCGTTGCAGGGCTTCGCGCATCCGGACAGCCACTACGAGCTGATCTGGGACCTCACGCATGCGCTGCGGCTGCGCGAGATCCTGCACCACCTGGAGGACGCGGCGGCGGAGCGGGCGATCGGCGGGCTGCTGGACGATTACGAGCGCGAGGTGGCGCCGGTGCTGCCGGGGCTGCGCCACCAGGTGCTCTACAACGACATGAACCACGGCAACACGCTGGTGGACCCGGCGCACCCGGACGAGGTGGCGGGGATCATCGATTTCGGCGACCTGGTGCACACGGCGCTGGTGATCGACGTGGCGGTGGGCGCGATCACCGCGGTGGGCGAGGACATGCCGATGGCCGCGGCGCTGGCGCGCTTCGTGGGCGGATTCCATGCCGTGCGGCCGCTGCTGGCCGAGGAGGTGGCGCTGCTGCCGATCCTGACGGCGGTGCGGGCTGCGATCGGCACGGTGCTGCAGGCGTGGCATCGCAAGACGCATGTGGACAATCCGCACTACGCGAAGATGACTCCGGAGGAGCTGCAGCGGCGGCTGGACCGCATCGCGGCGCTGCGCGCGCCGGCGGTGGCGGCGGCGATGCGGGCGGCCTGCGGGCTCGGCTGATGGATGATGCCGCGCTGATCGAGCGCAGCCTCGACTTGGTCGCCGAGCGCGTGGGCGATCCGGCGCCGCTGGTCTATGCGCGGCTGTTCGCGCAGTTTCCGGAGCTGGAGGCGCTGTTCGTGCGCGATGTGAGCGGGATGATCCGCGGCAACATGCTGACGACGACGCTGGAGTGCCTGGTGGATTTCGCCGGGCAGGGTGCCTACGCCACGCATTTCGTGGGCAGCGAGCGGGTGAACCATGGCGGTCTGGGCGTGCCGCCCGAGATGTTCGACCGGTTCTACGCCACGGTGATCGAGACCTTCCGCGCGGCGCTGGGCGAGGCCTGGACGGAGGAGATCGATGGCGCCTGGCGGCGCGCCGCCGCGGGGCTGGTGGCCGCCGCGCAAGGCTAGGCGGACGAAGGCTCCGCGGGATGGCTCGGGCGGTAGGATTCGAACCTACGACCAATCGGTTAACAGCCGATTGCTCTACCGCTGAGCTACGCCCGAACATCCCGGTGCGGAGGGCGCTTATCTAGATTCCGCGGCGGGTGCGGTCAACCCAGGTTGTGGCAAGAATGTCGGTTTCGCTTGCGCAGGGCTGCCTCGCGCATTGGTGGTGCGCGAGGGCTGCGCTATAGAGGGGGCGGAGCGAGAGTGGCGGAACGGTAGACGCAGTCGACTCAAAATCGACCGACGCAAGTCATGGGGGTTCGAATCCCCCCTCTCGCACCAGCTGCCGCGATGCCGGTTGGAACGAGGGTGTGGCCGAATGATCTTCCGGAGCAACCTCTTCGCCCGGCTGCTGATCCTGGTGGTGGCAGCGACGATGCCGGCGTTGCTCGTGCTTGCGTACCTGCAGCAGGACCTGCGCACCGATCGCATGGACCGGATTCCGGGCGAGGCGCTGCAGCAGGCCGAGCTGATCAATTCCGATATGCGCAGCGTGATGGAGGGGGCGCGCCAGCTGGGCGCGGCGATGGCGCGCTATGCCACGGTGCGCGGGCTGGATTCGCGCTGCGTGGGACACATGCACGAGGTGCAGGGCGATCTGCCCTCCTATGCCGTGGTTTCCGTGCGCGATGGCCAGGGGCGGCTGGTGTGCAGTTCGAACCCCGAGGCGGCGAGTGCGGCGCTGGAGCAGCACTGCGCGCGACCCGGCCATGCGCCGGACCCGTGGGTGGTGCGGACCGGGCTGTTCACGCCGGCCACCGGCACGCGCGGCCCGGTGCTGCCGCTGTGCATTGCCTTTCCCGCCACCGAGGGCCGCATCGGCTACCTGGTGCTGGAGCTGAGCCTGGACTGGCTGGCCGGTCACATCGCCGAGCTGCCGTTGCCGACGCGCAGCACCGCGGCGATCGCCGACCGGGAGGGCACGCTGCTGGTTCGGGTGCCCGACCAGGGCATGGTCGGGCACAAGCTGCAGGACGTGGTGCTGCCGCTGGTGGGCACCGCGCAGCGCGG
>JBIKOJ010000219.1:0-8348 GCA_044358135.1 Acetobacteraceae bacterium
AACACGTCGTACTCCGCGATCGAAACGCCGGCGGCATCCACCGCGGCCACCGTGGTGCGCCCGGCGCCGACGCCGAAGACGAACAGCGTGGTGGCGCTGGCCGGCCGCACCTCGGCGATCTTGGGGTCGGCCACGAACACGTTCGCCGCGGGGGCAGGCAGGTTCACGATGCCGCCAGTGCCGGATTCATAGCGCAGCGTCTGGCGCGGGATGCGGGCCGCGACGGGGGCCACGGCGGGGGGGGCCACGGCGGCGGGGGCCTGGGGGATCGGGGGTTGCACGGCAGGAGCCTGGACGGCGGGGGCCTGGGCGGTGGCCTCCCGCGATGCGGCGCCCAGGCACGCCGCCGCCACGAGCGTGGCGAGCAGGAAGCCGAGACGGAGCCGGCGTGTCATTTGACCTTGTACTCCTTGCTGTCGGACGTGCCGGAGTGCACGCGGATGACATCCGTCCGAAGCTGGGTCGGCTGACGCGCCAAGGCAGCGGAGATATCGGCGGCATAAACCACCGATTGTGCGTCGTTCCCGGACTCGGAGGTGTCCGAGGACCGCACGCTAAGCGAAAGTTTACCGATTCGCGCCGCGACCTGTACCTGCAGCGCCTGGTCGCCGGTCACCTCCAGGGTCACGGTGCGCGCGCTGTTGCCCTCGGCGCTGCCCGGCAGCGTGCCCTGCACCAGCTGCTGGTCGATCGCGATCACCCGGGCATTGCGCTGCACCGTCTCCGCCGAGACGCGCCGGCCCAGGGGCAGGGAGGCATCCTCCAGCGCCTGGGTCATGATCACGTCCACCCGGTCCCCGGGCCAGATCAGCCCGGCGGTGCCGCTGACCGCGTCGACGCCGATGGTGATGGCGCGCATGCCGGGCGAGAGCACCGCGGCCAGGAAGCCGTGGTCGCCGGGGCGCATGATGTCGCCCTGCAGCAGCGGTTCGCCCGCGCCCACCGGGCGGCGCACCATGGCGCCCACCAGGGCCTGGCGGTTCTGCGCGGTATCGGTGCTCGCGCCATCCGGCAGCCCGTCCTGCATCACTTCGCGGGCGGTGATCTCCTCCGGCTTCAGCAGTGCGCCGGCACGCAGCGGGCGGCCGGCGACCAGCACGGTTTGCTTCACCGCGGGCTTCGGCGGCTCCGGCTTCGCCTCGGCCACCGCGTCCGGCTCCGGCTTGGCCTGTGCCACGGCGGCGGGGGGCTGGCGCGTGGAGACCCAGGCGATGATGCCGAAG
Source organism: Acetobacteraceae bacterium (assembly GCA_044358135.1). GTDB lineage: Bacteria > Pseudomonadota > Alphaproteobacteria > Acetobacterales > Acetobacteraceae > CAMDGX01. The sequence goes on from JBIKOJ010000219.1 coordinate 1,224, forward strand.
CCGCCCAGGCCGAGGGCCATCATGGCGAACAGGACAATGCGCAGAACCATCGGGGTGCTCCTTCGTGGCGGGCGGTCAGGCGGTCACGGGAAGCTGGCGAGGCTGCCGATGGCGATGGCGACCGCGTAGGGCAGGGCCACCCCGCGCGACAGGCGCCAGCGTTCGGCCCGCAGCGCGCGGCCCAGGAAGCCGTGCGGGCGCAGGCCGGCCATGAGCGGCACCGGCCGCGGCACCACGCGCCGCGCGGCCAGGTACAGGAAGGCCAGCACGCCGCCGGCCATGCCGACCGCCGTGATCATGGGGAACACCGAAAGCGGCGGCACCAGCAGGGCGCAGGCGCCCAGCAGCTTCACGTCCCCGCCGCCCATCCAGCCGCGCAGCCAGCACAGCAGGCACAGGCCGAACACGATGACGCCGGCCAGCAGCGCCCAGGGCCAGGAGCCGTCGAGCAGCCGCAGCGCCAGGCCCAGCAGGGCGAGTGCCGCCGGGATCGCGTTCGGGATGAGCCGGGTGAGGATGTCGCAGCCCGCGGCCAGGATCAGCAGCGCCGCGGCGAGCAGGGTGAGCGTCTCCGAAAGGATCGGCAATGCGGCCATGGCAGACATCCTGTCCCGATGATCCCGCGAAGGAATGAACGACAAATGGATGAAGGAAAGATTCACGCAGCGCCCCGGGCGGCGGGGCATTCGTGGCTGGAACGGCGCGGCAGCTCCGGCGCCGCGCCGTCCGGCCCGGCTGGGATCAGAACGCCAGCGCGTTGAAGGCGTTGGTCAGGCGGCCCGACAGGGCGGTGAAGGCGGTGGCCAGGCCCACGGCGAGCACGCCGGCGATCAGGCCGTATTCCATGGCGGTCACGCCGCGGCGGTCGGCGATGGCGGACTTGGCGATCTGGAAGATGGTGGTCATCTGGCTCTCTCCTGTTGAGGTGCGGCGTGGCCCGCCAGGCGCGTTTTGCGATGGCTGGGCGTCCGGCCCGTTGGCACCAGGACATTAGGCGACAGGCGATTTCAAAAGACTTACAGGATGTCGCGATTGGTGAATTGGCGCGGGGTGGTGCGGTAGACGCCCAAGTCGACGATCAGTAAGAAGGGGGGGCTGGAAAGAAATCAGGCAGCATAGGAGCCGCGCGCAACCGGGCCGGCCGGCCGTGGGGCCAGCAGCCGTGCCTTCGCGGCGGCGCGATTACGGCGTGGCGCTGTCTGCGGGGGCTGCGACGGCTTCCACCGCCGGGGCCGGCATGGCCACCAGCGCGGCCCCGGTGCCGGGGCGCGAGGGCGACCAGACGCGGATCGGCGATTGCGGGCCCGAGAGGTCGGGGCCGGAGATGCGGATCACCATCGGCGTCACCCGGCGTGGGCCGGCGGGCAGGGCGGCGGGCTGAACGGTGCCCAGCGGCGCCCCGGCCGGGTTCCAGGCGGCGAACACGCGGGCCCGGTAGGCCTCGCCGCGTTCGGGCGTGGCGGAGTGATAGGCGGCGACCGCGCCTTCCCAATGGCCCAGGCGCTGGCGCAGCGAGGCGAGGAAGGCGGCGGCATAGGCGGCATTGGCGGCGGGCTCGAACCCATCCTCCAGCCGGGCGAAGGCGAGGGGGTGGTGCATCAGGTTCACCTGGAAGCACCCGACATCGATGCTCGCGGTGCCCGCGGCCTGCAGGCTGCGCACGGCGGCGGCGGCGCTGGCGGCATCGTCGAAGAAGCGGCCCTGGCCGTTGGCGTTGATGGTGTAGGGCCAGGGGGCGAAGGCGCCGGTGGCGGGGTCGCGCCTTCCGCTTTCCACCCGGCCGATGGCGCGCAGCAGGCCCGTGGGCAGTTGCAGTGCCGCTTCGGCCTGCGCGCCGGCATCGTCGCAGCTTAAGGCAGCGTGTGCCGGGGCGGCCATGGCAAGCCCAGCGGCCACAAGGGCGGCGGTCGGCCAGATGCTGCGAGGCGGGCGGGAAGCCATGGGCGATCGGATATCCAGCTGCAACCGGCGTGACCCTAGCCGAGACCGCCGAGTCCCGTTTCGGGGACGGCGGCGCGGCGTCATGTCAGTGCATGGCCGCCGTGGCATCGAACCGCACCGGGCGTTCCAGCGCCGGTTCCACCGCGGCCGCTTCGCGCACGATGTAGCCGGCACCCCACACGGTGGTGACGAGCGAGCCGACGCCGGAGGCGGCCAGGCGCTTGCGCAGGCGGTGCATCAGCACGTCGATCGACTTGATCTCGGGCTCGTCGATGTCGCCGTAGAGCATGTCCATCACGGCAGACTTGGTCACCAGCGTGTTCTTGCGCAGGATCAGCAGCTCCAGCACGCGGTATTCCGTGGGCGAGAGGTGCAGCTCGCGGCCATGGGCGGTGGCCAGGCGGCTGTCCATGTGCAGCTCCACCGGGCCGGCGCGCAGCACGGAGCGGGTGAAGCCGCCGGAGCGGCGCACCACGGCGCGCATGCGGGCGGCCAGCTCGCTGCCGTCGATCGGCAGGGTGATCACGTCATCCGCCCCCATGTCCAGCAGCCGGGCACGGTCGCGCGGGGCGATCTGGCGGGCGATGGCCACGATCGGCAACCGGCTGCCGGAGACGCGCAGGCGGCGGACGAACTCGGTGCACACCGGGTCCAGCATGGCGGTGTTGAACATCACGGCATCGAAGGCATAGAGCCGCGCGAACTGGAGGGCTTCCTCCCCGTTCGCGGCACGGTCAAGCACGAAGCGGTGGGACGCGAGCAGGGCGACGACGTCGCTGGTCTGGGCCGAGTCCATCGCGGTCAGGAGAATGCGCATTGGTCGAAAACCCCATTGATCGTTGCCCGATGATTGCTCCGGGGGGGGAGGCATCGCATAGTCGGCCAGGAGGATGAATGAGGGATGAATGCGCCTCATACCCGCGGATGAAATCCATTTGCTGCGGGTTGGCAGCGTTTCGGCAGGCCCTGTCATGCTTCGAAAATCTCCAGTACCGATCTGTACGAATTCGAATCGGGGGACTCCATGAGACGGCCTTCCGACTCGCCTGAAGCGCGGGTCGAATCGGATTCGGTACAGATGGGTACTCAGGGTTCCGCAACCGGCCAGGGTGGTGCCCCGGGGGTGGGGGCGGGGCTGCTGCTGGCGTGCTTCGGGCTCGCCTTGGTGGCCGATCTGGTGGTGGGCGGGCGCATGCTGCCGGGGGTGCTGGCGGGCGGGTTGGTGAACCCGGACAGTTACATGCGCCTCGTCCGTTTGGATGAGATCCTTACAGCAGGGCAAGTTTTGGACTCGGTGGGCCGTGATGGCAGCGGGCGGGGCACGCAGCTGCATTGGGCGCATCTGGTGGACAGCCTCGTGCTGGTGCTGGCCCAGCTGCTGCATCTGTTCCTGCCGTGGCGGGAGGCGCTGCATGCCGCCGCGGCCGCGTTCGGGCCGCTGGGCGTGGGGGCGCTGGGGGCGGCGGCGGCGTGGGCGGCGGCACCGGTGGCGTCGCGGGCGTTCCTGTGGCTGGCGCCCTTGGCAGCGGCCTTGGCGCCGGCGGTGGCGGGGTATGGCATTCCGGGCGTGCTGCACCATCACGGGGCGCTGATGGTGGTGGTGACGATGCTGGGCGGCTGGGCGCTGCGCGGGGCGATGGCCGATCCGCCGCCAGGGGCCGGGATTGCGATGGGGGCGTGGTCCGCCGTGGGGATCTGGTTCACGCCGGAGGCGATGCCGTTCATCCTGCTGGCATTCGGGCTGGTGTGGATCGCATGGCTGGAGGGCGAGCCGGGCAATGCCAGCCGGCTTGTGGTGCGGGAGGCTGGGTTCGGGTTCCTGCTGGCGGTGGTGCTGGTTCTCTCGGCCGATCCGCCGCGGCCGGACCGGTGGGCGGCGCTGCCGGACCGGATCAGTTCGCTGCATCTGGCGATGGCGGCGGCGACCGCGTTGGCGGCGTGCTGCACCTGGTTTGTGGACCGGATGGCTTTGTCGCGCTGGGCGCGGCTGGCGGTGGGGTGTGCGGCGGGGGCGGTGTGCATCGGGGGGTGGATCGCGCTGTTCCCCGGGCTGCTGCGCGGGGCGGAAGGGTTGCTGGACGAGGCGACGGGGGCGCTGTTCTTCCGGGGCATCGCGGAGATGGCGCCGGTGCGTGGGGTGGCGGATGGGCTGACCTATCTCTCGGGCGGGATCGCGGGGGCGGTGGTGATCGCCTGGCTGGCGGTGCGGTCGGGCCGGCTGGCGGCGTTGGCCGGCGCGGTGGCGGCGGTGGCGCTGGTGGTGTTCAGCGTGCAGCACGTGCGGTTTGCGTCCTACCCCGCGTGCCTCGCGGCGGCGTTGCTGCCGGTGGTGCTGACGCGGCTTTCGGCGGCGCTGGAGGGCAGCCGGGCGGCATTGGCGCGGGTGGGGACGATCGCGGCGTTCCTGCTGGTGCCGCAGCTGGGCAGCTCGCTGGCCAAGCCGGGGGCGCCACCGGCCGGGGCGCCGGGGGCGGCGTGCCCGGTGGAGGCGGCGGTGCCGTTGTTGTTGCCGCATCCCGGGCGGGTGGTGCTGAGCGATGTGAACGACGTGCCGGAGATTCTGTATCGCACGCAGGTGAAGACGGTCGGCTCCCTGTACCATCGCAGCGCCGGGAACTTCCTGCGGTTGCGGGAGGCGTGGCGGAGCGATGGCGCTGCCGCACCGCAGGCGGTGGAGCTGGTGCTGTTCTGCCCGCGGCCGCGGGCGGGTTCCATTGTGCATGATCTGCCGGAGGGGACGCTGTACGACGCGTTGCTGGCGGGGCGGCCGCCTGCGTGGCTGGTGGAAATCGGGCGTGGGGCGGCTGGGCATGTGCTGTTTGAGGTGCGACGCTAGGGCATGACCGTATCTTCTCCGCTCGTTCGTGCCATTGGCGCCCCCCCGATCCCGGCTGCCCGTGCCTGGGCGGCGCGATACCGGGGGCAGGCGGGGCCGGCGATCGACCTCACGCAGGCGGTGCCGGGGTATCCGCCGCATCCCGAGTTGCTGGCGAAGCTCGCCGAGGCGGCGGGGACGCGGGCGGGGGCGAGCTATGGCGACATCTTCGGCGACGAGGCGCTGCGGGCGACGTTGGCGGGGGATCTTTCGCGGCGGTATGGGGCGGGGTTCTCGGCGGAGCAGGTTTCGATCACCGCCGGGTGCAATCTGGCCTTCGGGATGGCGATGACGGCGATTGCCGAGCCCGGCGCGGCGGTGATGCTGCCGGCGCCGTGGTATTTCAATCATGAGATGGCGCTGCGGATGCAGGGGGTGGGCGTGGTGCCGCTGCCGTGCCGGCCGGAGGCGGGGTTCGTGCCGGATGTGGAGGAGGCGGCGCGGCTGGTGACGCCGGCGACGCGGGCGATCGTGCTGGTGACGCCGAACAATCCGACGGGGGCCGTCTATTCGCCGGAGGTGATCGCGGGGTTTGCCAGGCTGTGCCGGGCGTGTGGGTTGTGGCTGGTGCTGGACGAGACGTATCGCGACTTCCTGCCGGGCGAGGCGGCGCCGCATTCGTTGTTCCGGGACCCCGACTGGGGCGAGTACCTGGTGCACCTGTATTCGTTCTCGAAGGCGTATTGCGTGCCGGGGCACCGGGTGGGGGCGATTGCCTGTGGCGGGGCGTTGCGGGAGCAATTGGCCAAGGTGCTGGACACGATGCAGATCTGCCCGCCGCGGGCGGCGCAGACGGCGCTGACCTGGGCGGTGGAGGGGCTGCGCGACTGGCGGGAGGGGAACAAGGCGATCATGGCCGGGCGGGCGGCGGCGTTTGCGCGGGTGATGGCGGGGGTGAATGACTGGAAGGTGGACGCGCTGGGCGGGTATTTCGCCTATCTCCGGCTGCCCGAGGGGGCGCCGGATGCGATGGCGGCAGCGGAGACGCTGGCGGCCGAGCGCGGGTTGATGGGGCTACCGGGGCCGTTCTTCGGGCCGGGGCAGGGGCGGCATATCCGGCTGGCCTTTGCCAATGCGGAGGAGGCGGCCATTGCCCTTGTTCCCGGCAGGCTTGCGGGCGGGTTGGGCGGCGCCCTAGAGTCCGGGGACTAAAGGGAGAAACGACACATGCGCGCAGCCATCCTGCACCAGGCCAACCAGCCGCTGACGATCGAAGAGGTTGAGGTTTCCAAGCCCAAGGCGCGCGAGGTGCTGGTGCGCACCGCCTTCGCGGGGCTGTGCCATTCCGACCTGCACATGATGGAGGGGTTGTACCCGTACCCGGTTCCGGTGATCCTGGGGCATGAGAGCGCGGGCGTGGTGGAGGCCGTCGGGTCCGACGTGACCTATCTGAAGCCGGGCGACCATGTGATTTCGTGCCTGTCGGTGTTCTGCGGCACCTGTGCCAACTGCACCACGGGCCACCCCAACATCTGCGACAACACCGAGGTGAAGCTGCTGCCGGGGGCGGCGCGGCGCTATTCGTGGAAGGGGCAGGTGGTGCACCAGTTCGCCAACCTCTCCTCCTTCGCCGAGCAGATGCTGGTGCATGAGAATGCGCTGGTGAAGGTGGAGAAGGACATTCCGCTGGATATCGGCGCGCTGGTGGGCTGCGGCGTGGTGACGGGCGTGGGCGCGGTGTTCAACGCGGCCAAGGTGGAGCCGGGTGCCACGGTGGCGGTGATCGGCTGCGGCGGCATCGGGCTTTCGGCGGTGAACGGGGCGGCCGTTGCGGGCGCTTCACGGATCATCGCGATCGACACGGTTTCGTCGAAGCTGGACGTGGCCAAGCAGATGGGGGCCACCGACGTGATCAACGCCTCCAACGTGGATGCGGTGGCCGCGGTGAAGGACCTGATGGACGGGATCGGGGTGCATTATTCCTTCGAGGCGATCGGCCACAAGGTGACCGCCGAGCAGAGCTTCGCGATGCTGCGGCCGGGCGGGGTGGCGACGATCATCGGCATGGTGCCGTATGGCACGAAGATCGAGCTGCACGGGGCGGACTTCCTGCGTGACCGGAAGATCCAGGGCACCTCCATGGGTGGGAACCGGTTCCGGGTGGACATGCCGCGGATGCTGACGCTGTGGAAGCAGGGGCGGCTGAAGCTGGACCACCTGATCACCGGGCATATCAAGCTGGAGCAGATCAACGAGGGCTACGCCCAGCTGAAGTCTGGCGCGCCGCTGCGCAACCTGATCAAGTTCGACTCCTAGGCTATTGGGCGGGCCCTGTTTCGGCAGGGCCCGTTCCTTTTGGGTTTAACGAT
>JBIKOJ010000048.1:0-27735 GCA_044358135.1 Acetobacteraceae bacterium
CCACCGACCGCCCCATCCCCAGGAACGTCCTCGCCTTCGCCCGCTACAACCGCCGAAGATTCGGAAAAGGTGCCTGAGCCCCACCGCCAACCCACACCCCATTCATTCCACTAACAACCCATTCCGCCCACGAGCAACTTGCACGCCGCCCCCGCCCGCCCCAGGATCGCGCCCCACCGCGCCGTCACAGGGACACAAGCATGACCACCAGGATCGGCATCGCCGGCATCGCCGGCCGCATGGGCCGCCTCCTCGCCGAGGAAACCCTCGCAGCAGGCGCCACCCTCGCAGGCGGCATCGACTCCCCCGGCACCGCCCTGCCCAACACCGCCGGCAGCTTCGCCGATCTCGCCGCCCTCGCCGCCGCATCGGACGTGGTCGTGGAATTCACCCACGCCAGCACCACCCTGCCCCACGCCGCCGCCATGGCCGCCGCCGGCCGCGCCTGGCTCATCGGCACCACCGGCCTCAACGCCGAACAGGAAGCCGCCGTCGCCCACGCCGCCAAAACCATCCCGGTCATGTACGCGCCGAACTATTCCCCCGGCGTCGTCCTCACCATGGTCCTGGCCGAACGCATGGCCGCTGCCCTGCCCGCCGAAACCTACGACGCCGAGATCGTGGAGATGCACCACCGCCAGAAGGTCGATGCCCCCTCCGGCACCGCCGTCGGCATCGGCCGCGCGGTCGCCGCCGGCCGCGGCGTGAAGCTGGAGGATGTCACCGAATCCGGCCGGGACGGCCACACCGGCGCCCGCAAAACCGGCGCCATCGGCTTCGCCGCCCTGCGCGGCGGCCAGATCGTCGGCGAGCACAGCCTGATCTTCACCGCCGCCGGCGAACAGATCACCCTGTCCCACCGCGCCATGGACCGCCGCGCCTTCGCCACCGGCGCCATCCGCGCCGCCCTCTGGGTCGCCCACAAGCCGCCGGGGCTCTACGACATGCGCGACGTGCTCGGGATGCGCTGACCGCGTCCCATCTGCTTAACAAAGCATCCACGCGATCGTGTGACATCACGGGGGCGGCCGAAGCCTTGACCCCCCCGGCCCTTTCCGCCACACAGCGTCGCCCCGGATTCCCTCGGGGTCCGGCCACGGTCGGCCACGCACAGCATTCCGGGAACCTACGATGCGCGACAAGGGCGAATTCCTGTTCACATCCGAGTCGGTCTCGGAAGGCCATCCCGACAAGGTTGCCGACCGCATCAGCGATACGGTGCTGGACGCGTATCTCTCTGCCGACCCCTACGCCCGCGTTGCCTGCGAAACGCTCGTCACCACCAACCGCGTGGTCCTCGCCGGCGAAACCCGCGGCCCCGACAGCGTCACGCCGGAGCTGCTGACCCATCTCACCCGCATGGCCATCAAGGACATCGGCTACGACCAGGAAGGCTTCTCCTGGAAGCACGCCGACGTCGCCGTCCACCTGCACGCCCAGTCCGCCGACATCGCCGTCGGCGTCGACGCCTCCGGCAACAAGGATGAGGGCGCCGGCGACCAGGGCATCATGTTCGGCTACGCCTGCCGCGAAACCCCGACCCTGATGCCCGCCCCGCTGTACTATTCGCACGAGCTGCTGCGCACCATCCGCGACCGCCGCAACAACGGCGACGCCTCCGTCTCCGGCCTGCTGCCGGATGCCAAGAGCCAGGTCACGCTGAAATACATCGACGGCAAGCCGGTCGCCGCCACCTCGGTCGTCATCTCCACCCAGCACGAGGAAGGCATGGACCAGGTCGCCATCAAGGCGAAGCTGCTCCCGCTGATCGAAAGTGTGCTGCCCAAGGGCTGGATGCCGGGGGAGCGCGAAATCTACATCAACCCCACCGGCAAGTTCGTCATCGGCGGCCCTGATGGCGATTGCGGCCTCACCGGGCGCAAGATCATCGTGGACACCTACGGCGGTGCCGCGCCCCATGGCGGCGGCGCCTTCTCGGGCAAGGACCCCACCAAGGTGGACCGCTCCGCCGCCTATGTCTGCCGCTACCTCGCCAAGAACGTGGTGGCCGCCGGCCTCGCCGATCGCTGCACGCTGCAGCTCAGCTACGCCATCGGCGTCTCCCACCCGCTTTCGCTCTATGTCGAACTGCACGGCAACCCCTACGAGGTCGACGAAGGCAAGCTGGAGAAGACCCTGCGCGAGCTGGTCGATCTCCGCCCCCGCGGCATCCGCGAGCACCTGCACCTCAACCGCCCGATCTACGGCATCACCAGCGCCTACGGCCATTTCGGCCGCGAGCCGGATCTGGAGAAGGGCACCTTCACCTGGGAAAAGACCGACCTGGTCGCCGCCCTGAAGTCCGCCTTCGGCCGCTAAACTGAACACGCCTACCGTCAAGCCCCCGCCGGACCGCCTCTACGGGCGCCAGCGGGGGCAAACGCTTCGGCCCCGGCAGAAACGCCTGCTCGCCGAAACCCTCCCGCGCCTGCGCTTCGATTCCGTCGAGAACCCCAGCGCCGCCTTCGCAACCCATCCCAGCGAACTCTGGCTCGAAGTCGGCTTCGGCGGCGGCGAGCACGCGCTCGCCCAGGTCGCCGCCCACCCCCAGATCGGCCTGATCGCCTGCGAGGTGTTCGAGAACGGCATCTGCTCGCTGCTCTCGCGCGTGGTCCCCGAAGGCGGCGAAGCCACCGCCCCGCTGCCCCCCAACCTGCGCCTGTGGGACGACGACGCCCGCGTGCTGCTGCGCACGCTGCCCGCCGCCTGCCTCGACCGCCTGTTCCTGATGTTCCCCGACCCCTGGCCCAAGGCCCGCCACGCCAAGCGCCGCTTCGTGCATCCGGAAATGCTCAAGGTCGTCGCCCGCGTGCTCAAGCCCGGCGCCGAATGGCGCATCGCCAGCGACGATCCCACCTACCAGGCCTGGACCGCCGACGTGCTGGCAGCCCAAGCCCTGTTCGATGTCCCGGCTCCCGCCACGTCACGCCCCGAGGGCTGGCCGCCCACCCGCTACGAAGCCAAGGCACTCGCCGCCGGGCGGGTGCCGCGCTACTGGGCGGTGCGCCGGCGGGCGTGATCGCCCACCTGGCCCTCGGCTTCGCCGTCGCCGCCTTCCTGGTGCGGGCGGGGCTCTACTTGGCGATGCCCGGCATCGTCTATCCCGACGAGACCTTCCAGTACCTCGAACAGGCCCACCGCCTGCTGGGCCATCATGGCGTGGTGCCGTGGGAGATCCACGCACGCATGCGCTCCTGGCTGCTGCCCGGGATCGTCGCTGCCCTGCTGACCCCGGCCCGGATGCTGCTGGAGGAGCCGACCCAGGCCGTGCGCGCGGTGGGCGTGGCAATGGCGGCATGGTCGGCGCTTGGGGTCTGGGTGGCGGTGCGCTGGGGCGCGATGCTGGGCGGCCCCGCGGCGGCGGTGCTGTGCGGCGCCTTCGCTCTGGGCTCGGTGGAACTGACCTATTTCAGCCCCCATCCGCTGGCCGAGACGATCGCCGCGCCGGTGCTGACAATGGGGGCCTGGCTGGTCCAGGGCGCGCCATCCGCACGCCGTTTGGCCGCGGCCGCGGCCCTGCTGGCGCTGGCGGGCTACATGCGCCTGCCCCTGGCGCCGGCGGGGCTGCTTTGTATGGGGCTGGCAGTGTGGCCGGCGCCGCGGGAGCGCTGGCGGCCGCTGATTGGCGGCGCCGCGGCGGTCCTATTGCTGGCGGCGGTGTTCGACTGGATCACGCTGGGCACGCCGCTGCAATCGGTTTGGCTCAACGTCTGGCTGAACCTGGTGCAGGGGGTGGCGGCCGCGTTCGGCATCGCGCCGTGGCATGCCTATCTGCGCTGGACCGCGGCGGTCTGGGGCGGGTTGGCGCCAGTGCTGATGGTCCTGGTGCTACTCGGCGCACGGCGGGCCCACGTGCCAATGGCACTCGGCGTCGCAATCGTCGTGCCGCTGATGCTGATCGGCCACAAGGAGCATCGCTTCATTTCCCCAGCCCTGCCGTTTCTGATGCTCGCTGCCGGGATCGGGGCGGCGCAGGCGCTGGGTTGGGCCAGACGGCGGAACACCTTGCTGCTGGCGGCGGTTGCCGGTGCGGTCTGGCTGGCGGCAAGTGCGGCGCATGCGCTGCTGTGGCCACGCGGGATGCCGTGGCGCGACGGGGTGGGCGTGATCGAGGCGTCCGCCGCGATCAACGCCGACCCGGGAGCCTGCGGCGTGGCGGTGGAACCGCGTTGGTTCTGGCCCCATGCCGGCGGGCATGTCCATCTGCGGGCCGGCCTGCCGCTCTATGGGATCGGGCCAAGCGAAACCATGGCTGCGGAACGCGCCGGCGCAAACTACATCTTCCGTCGGTCTGGCTTCCCCGGCCAGCCGCAAGGCTACGTGCAGCTCGGGTGTTGGCCAACTGCACAGCAAAGCCGTGCCGCCTGCCTGTGGCACCGGCCAGGCCCCTGCGATCCCGCCGCGGCGTTACCCCTGGCCGAACGCCAACTTCCGCTGGGTCCTCCGATGTAAGGTATCCGGCCCCCTTCCCGGTCACCGCCGCCACGTCACCGCCGAGGACACCGCGTAGTTCCACACCAGGCTCATCGCCGCCCCCGCGAAGCCGGCGAAATACCAGCTCCAGTGCGCGGGCCCGAACAGCACCGACGAGATGTTGATGTTCAGCACCGCCCCCACGGCGGAGATCGCCGCGAAGGTCAGCAGCCCCCACACGAACCGCCTCCCCTTCAACCGCCGGTCGCTGAAGGTGAAGATGTTGTTCAGCAGGAAGTTGCCCAGGATCGCCACCCCGGTGGCCACCGCCTGCGCCACCGCGAACTCCAGCCCGAAGGTCCACAGGCACAGCCGCAGCACGAACAGGTGCGCCGCGATCCCCACCGCCCCCACGCCGGCGAACAGCACGAAGCGCACCGGCAGGATGTGGCCGATCAGCTTGTCCACGATCAGCAGCAGGTAGTCCCGCAGCACCCCGGCATCGAGCTTGCTCTCGCCATGCTGGCGCGTGCGGAACTTGTAGGGCAGCTCCCGGATCACCGGCGGCTCCGGCAGGGACGCGACGATATCCAGCAGGATCTTGAACCCCATCGCCGAAAGCCGTCGCACCGCCAGGTCGAACACGTCGCGCCGCAGCATGAAGAACCCGCTCATCGGGTCCGACAGCGGCGTGCGCAGCACAGGCTTCGCAAGCAGGGTGGCAAAATTGCTCATCCCCACCCGCGCCGCAGCGAACTCGCCCATGCCGCCGCCCTCCACGTGCCGGCTGCCCACCACGATGTCGGTCCCGCCCTCGCGCAGCACCGCGAGCATCTTGGGCAGCAGCGTCTCGTCGTGCTGCAGGTCGCCATCGATCGCGGCGATGTTCGCCGCCAGGCTCGCCTGCGCGCCCTCGATGAACGCCGAGGCCAGGCCCCGCCGCCCGATCCGGTGCAGCAGCCGCACCCGCTTCTGCATCGCCGCCGTTGCCCGCACCGCCTCGCGCGTGCCGTCGCGCGAATCGTCGTCGACGAAGATCACTTCCCAGTCGACCCCGGCCAACACCTCCTCCAGCCGCGCCACCATCGGCGCGATGTTGTCGCGCTCGTTCAGCACGGGGATCACCACGCACAATTCGGGCACGGCGCCATGCGGCTGATCCATCGGGGCCTCCGTCATCGGCGTTGCCTCGTGCTGGGCTGGGAACCCGGCAGCCTTGCGCCAGCGCCGCGGCGGCTGTCAAGTTGCGGGCATGCCGGTCGCAAAGCAGCGCCTTGTCGCGTCGGGGATCACCGCCCTGGGTCTGCTGGGGCTCGCGCTGCGCCTGTTCATGGTGCCGAACCGCGAACTCACCTTCGACGAAGCGGCCACCGCCTACTTCGCCTCCCTGCCCTGGTCGGACCTGTGGGGTGCCGCCGGCCGGCAGGAGACGAACCCCCCCCTTTTCTACGCCATCGCCGGCCTCGCGGCACGGCTTGGCCTGTCGCCGGAAGGGCTGCGCCTGGTCTCCATCCTGCCGGATGCCGCCACCGCCGCCGTGGCCGGGCTGCTCGCCTGGCGGCTGGGCGGGGCGCTGGCGGGGCTGGCGGCCGCCTGGCTGGTGGCCACGTCGGCGACGCTGATCGAGCTGAGCCTGGAGGCGCGGGCCTACTCGCTGCTCGGGCTGCTCGGGCTGCTGGCGCTCCTGCTCGCCCTCGCCGCGCTGCGCGACGAGCGACGGCGCTGGTTCCTGGCGCTGGCCCTGGTGGAGGCGCTGGCGCTCTACACCCACAACGTGGCCGCGATCATGCTGGGCGCATTGAATGGCTTCGCCCTGATCCTGTGGCTTGGCGGCCAGGTGCGGCCGGGGACCGTGCAGCGGTGGCTGCTGGTTCAGGGGAGCGTGGTGCTCGCCTGGCTCTACTGGCTGCCGACGGTGCTGTTCCAGGCGCGCGAGACGCTGGGGCGATTCTGGATCCCGGTACCCACGCTGACGACCCTGCGCTACGCGGTGCAGAAGGTGGTGGGCCTGCCCTGGATCGCCTGGCCGCAACCCTGGGCGGACGCGGCGTTCATGGCCCTCGGCGCAGCGGGGGCGGCACTGCTGGTGCGGCGCGGCAGGCTCGGCCGCTGGGCGGCGCTGGGGCTGGTGGCGGTGCTGGCGGCAGTGCCGGCGGCCACCTGGATCATCAGCCAGTGGCGCCCGCTGATGAACGGGCGCGTGCTGCTGTGGCTGGTGCCGGTGTTCATCGTGCTGGTCGCCGTGGCGCTGGGGCGGATGCGCTGGGCGGGCCTCGCGCTGGCCGCCTTGCTCGGCGTGGCCCAGTTGCACGCGCTCCCGTTCTGGCGCCCGATCGCCGCGGCGGAGCGCTGGCCCGACGTCGCCGCCCTGCTGCGCACGCGCATGCAACCCGGCGATGCCATCCTGGTGGTGCCGATGGAGGCCGAACTGATGCTGCGACACCATGGCTGGAATGCAGCGGGATACGAGCTCTACGGCATCAGGGACGTGGCCTGGTATGGCCGCTTCCCCGGGCGGGTCCTGGAACCGGGCGAGGCGATGCCGGCGCCCGACAGGCCCGTGTGGATCGTCACCCGCCGCGGCACGGCGCGGCATGAGGCCGCCGTGGCAAGGTTTTCAGCCACGCGCGACGAACTCCGCCTGCTGCGCGGCGGCGCGCGGGACGACAGCGGCATCGACGTCTCCGTGATGCGGCCGCGCTGAGCGACCTTGCCTTCGGCGGGGCAAGGCGCTATACGCCACCAACGATATCTTCCGGTGTCTTTCGGGGGGTGGCCTTCACGGGCCGCCTTTTTTGTTTTGCGGCCCCCCGTTGCGGCGCCCCCATCTGCGGTGACAGACCTGCTCGACGAGCACATGCCCCACGACGATCCCGACAGCGACGACCTGGCGAACGATGCGCCGCACGAGGACCTGCCGCGGGCGGCGGGGTTGGAGGCGCGAATCGTGGCCGCCATCGCGCCCTCCCTCACCGGCATGGGCTATGAGCTGGTGCGCGTGGCCGTGCTCGGCCGCGAGCGCCCCACGGTGCAGATCATGGCCGACCGGGCGGATGGCGCGCCGATCAGCGTCGGCGATTGCGAGGCGATCAGCCAGGGCATCGGCGCCGTGCTGGACGTGGCCAACATCATCACCGGCGCCTGGACGCTGGAGGCTTCCTCCCCCGGCATCGACCGGCCGCTGACGCGGGTGAAGGACTGGAACCGCTTTGCCGGCCACCTGGCCCGTGCCGAGATGGCCATTCCGGTGGAGGGCCGCCGACGCATCTCCGGCGTGGTGCTGGGCGCCGACGAGACCCATGCCCGCATGCGGCTGGATGACGGCACCGAACTCGCCATGCCGCACGACGACATCCGCCGCGCCAAGCTGGTGCTGACCGACGCGCTGATTGCCGCGACGGCCCGCCCGACCCAAGCCAACTAACCCCTTTCGCCGTTCCACCACGAGGTTCACCCATGGACACCGCGATCGCCCGCCCGGAACTGCTGCTGGTCGCCGATGCCGTCGCCCGCGAGAAGTCGATCGATCGCGACGAGGTGCTGGAAGCGATGGAGCAGGCCATCCAGAAGGCCGGCCGCGCCAAGTACGGCCACGAGAAGGACATCCGCGCCACCATCGACAAGAAGACCGGCGACGTGCGCCTGTCGCGCTGGACCGAGATCGTGGAGACGGTGGAGAACGAAGAGACGCAGATGGCGGCGAACATCGCCAAGCGCATGTTCCCCGAGAAGGGGGTGGGCGACTTCATCGTCGATCCGCTGCCGCCGATCGATTTCGGCCGCATCGCCGCCCAGACCGCCAAGCAGGTGATCGTGCAGCGCGTGCGCGAATATGAGCGCAAGAAGCAGTTCGACGAGTTCAAGGACCGCGTCGGCGAGGTCATCAACGGCGTGGTCAAGCGCACCGAGTATGGGAACCTGATGGTGGAGGTGGGCCGCGCCGAGGCGCTGCTGCGCCGCGACGAGCTGATCCCGCGCGAAAGCTTCCGCAACGGCGACCGCGTGCGCGCCTATATCTTCGACGTGCGCGAGGAGGTCCGCGGCCCGCAGATCTTCCTCTCCCGTACCCATCCCGGCTTCCTGGCCAAGCTGTTCGCGCAGGAAGTGCCGGAGATCTATGACGGGATCATCGAGATCAAGGCCGTGGCCCGCGACCCCGGCAGCCGCGCCAAGATGGCGGTGATCAGCCGCGATGCCTCGATCGACCCTGTCGGTGCCTGCGTCGGCATGCGCGGCTCGCGCGTGCAGGCCGTGGTGCAGGAGCTGCAGGGCGAGAAGATCGACATCATTCCCTGGTCGCCCAACACCGCCACCTTCGTGGTGAACGCCCTGGCCCCGGCCGAGGTGACCAAGGTGGTGCTGGATGAGGAAGCCGGCCGCTGCGAAGTGGTGGTGCCGGACGAGCAGCTGAGCCTCGCCATCGGCCGCCGCGGCCAGAACGTGCGCCTGGCCAGCCAGCTCACCCGCTGGGACATCGACATCCTCACCGAGGCGGAGGAGAGCGAGCGCCGGCAGGAGGAATTCCGCCGCCGCACCGGGCTGTTCGTGGAAGCGCTCGATGTCGATGACGTGATCGCCGGCCTGCTAGTGACCGAGGGCTTCAACACGATCGAGGAACTGGCCTTCACCCCGCTGGACGAGCTGGCCGATATCGAGGGCTTCGACGAGGCGGTGGCCGAGGAGTTGATCCGCCGCGCCGAGGCGCACCTGCTGAAGCGCGACACCGAGCTGAACGAGAAGCGCATCGAGCTCGGCGTGTCCGACGACATCGGCGCGATGGAAACCTTCACCCCGGCCATGCTGGTGGCGCTGGGCGAGAAGGGCGTGAAGACGCTCGACGATCTCGCCGACCTCGCCTCCGACGAGCTGATCGAGATCGTCGGCACCGAGGCGATGGATGAGGAGACGGCCAACGCCGTGATCATGGCCGCGCGCGCGCACTGGTTCGGCGAAGACGAAGCCACCGAGGGTGACGCAAGTGGCGACGCCGAGGGCGGGGAGAAGGAGGCGAGCCACGACTGACGCGCTTCCAGAGCAGGACGCCGCCGAGCAGGATGGGCCCGAGCAGGACGAACCCGAATCGGGCCCGCTGCGCCGGTGCATTGTCACGCGTGAGCGGCGGCCGAAGGAGCGGATGATCCGCTTCGTGCTGCGGCCGGCGGATCCGGCGGCGGGGCGCAAGCTGGTGGAGGTTGTTCCCGACCTTGCCGCAACGCTGCCCGGCCGGGGAATCTGGTTGAGCGCGCTTGAGGATGTGGTAGAAACGGCACGCTCGCGCGGCGCGTTCGCCCGGGCAGCCCGCTGTCCGGTGACGGTTTCCCCCGATCTCACGTCCGACCTGGTGGCGGGGCTGACCCGTCGGGTCGTGGAGACATTGGGCCTCGCCCGCCGCGCCGGGCAGGCCGTGGCCGGCTACGGCAAGGCGCGGGAGTGGTTGGAGGGCGGTCGAGCCGGCCTGGTGGTCCAGGCGAGCGACGGCAGCCCGGAGGAACGGCAGCGATTTCTGAGCGGGTGGCGAGGCCGGATACCGGTGGTCGCGCCCTTGGACGCATCGCAGCTTGGAGTGGTGTTCGGCCGCGACCACGCGGTGCATGTGGTGCTTCAGCCCGGCCGGTTGGCCGAGCGGATGCGGATGGAATCGGAGCGGCTGGACGGGATGCGCGGCATCCCACCGGCGGCGGGCTCTCCCGGTGTTCCCGGGAGCATGACAGCAGATCCCACGGCGGTGCCGCGGGTCGGGCGAGAGATACAGGCGGGTAGATGAGCGAAGGCAACGATCAGGACGCGGGCAAGGGCAGGCTTTCACTGCGGCCGGCAGGGCGCATGGAGCTCGGCCGTACCGTGGATGCCGGATCCGTGCGGCAGAGTTTCAGCCATGGGCGGTCCAAGGTGGTGCAGGTGGAGGTGCGCAAGAAGCGCGCGCCCACCCCGGGCGCCCCGGCTCCGGCCGCGCCCGCGGCAGCCCCCGTGGGTGCGGCACCGCTGGCCTCGGCCGGCGCCACGGTCGCACCGCCGGCGCCCAAGCCCATGGGGTCGCCCGCCGGGCGCACCAGCGGGCCGGGCGGGCGGGCCCTCACCGCCACCGAGCTGGCAGCCCGCCAGCGCGCGCTGATCGAACAGCAGCGCGAGGCCACCCGCCGCGAGGCGGAGCGCCGCGAGCAGGAGCGCCGCGACGCCGAGCGCCGTGAGCAGGAGCGCCGCGAGCAGGAGAAGATCTCGATCCTCTCCGCCGCCGAGGAAGCGCGCCGCCGCGAGGACGAGGCCCGCAAGGCCGCCGAGGAAGACGCGCGCCGCAAGGCCGAAGAGGATTCGCGGACCAAGGCCGAGGAAGAGGCGCGCCAGGCCGCCGAAGCCGCCGCCACCGTGGCCCGCACCGCCGCCCCCGTGGCGCGCCCCACCGACGAGCCGCGCCGCGTGGCGCGGCCCGCCACCACGCCGGCCGCCCCCGCGGTGCCCGGCGAGACGCTGCGCCTGCGCGCCCGCGTCGTGGAGGAGGAAGAGGAAGCCCGCGCGGTTCGCCGCCCCGGCCCCGGCGGCGGCATGCCGCCGCGCAAGCCGCCGGTGGTGGCCCCCAAGAAGGTGGGCGACGACCGCCGCCGCGCCGGGCGCATCGACGTTCAGGCCGCCATCGAGGGCGAGGACGACCGCGTGCGCTCGCTCGCCTCCGTGCGCCGCCAGCGCGAGCGTGAGCGCCGCCAGGCCGAGCTGGAGCGCCTGCGCTCCGACCAGGTGCGCGTGGTTCGCGACGTGATCCTGCCCGAGGCGATTACGGTGCAGGAGCTGGCCAACCGCATGGCCGCCCGTGGGCCGGACGTGATCAAGGCCCTGATGAAGATGGGCGTGATGGCCACCATCACCCAGACGCTGGATGCCGACACCGCCGAGCTGGTGGTGCAGGAATTCGGCCACAAGGTGAAGCGCGTCAGCGAGGACGACGTGGAGATCGGGCTGGAGGGCGAGCGCGATGCGGTTGCCGACCTGATCCCGCGCCCCCCTGTCGTTACCGTCATGGGCCATGTCGACCACGGCAAGACCAGCCTGCTGGATGCGCTGCGCGCCACCGACGTGGCGGCCGGCGAGGCCGGCGGCATCACCCAGCATATCGGCGCCTACAACGTGGCCCTTCCGGGCGGCAACTCGATCACCTTCATCGACACGCCGGGCCATGAGGCGTTCACCGCCATGCGCTCGCGCGGCGCCTCGGTGACCGACATCGTGGTGCTGGTGGTGGCCGCCGACGACGGCGTGATGCCGCAGACGATCGAGGCCATCAAGCACGCCAAGGCGGCGGATGCCCCGATCATCGTGGCCATCAACAAGATGGACAAGGCCGACGCCAACCCGAACCGCGTGCGCCAGGAACTGCTCAGCTACGACATCGTGGTGGAGGAGATGGGCGGCGACACGCAGGACGTGGAGGTTTCCGCCACCCAGCGCACCGGGATCGAGAAGCTGGAGGAGGCGATCCTGCTCCAGGCCGAGATCCTGGACCTGAAGGCCAACCCGGAACGGGCGGCCGAGGGCAGCGTGATCGAAAGCCGGCTGGACCGCGGGCGTGGCCCGGTGGCCACCGTGCTGGTGCAGAAGGGCACGCTCTTCCAGGGCGACATCGTGGTGGCCGGCGCCGAATGGGGCCGGGTGCGCGCCATGCTGGACGACAAGGGCGAGCAGATGCGCTACGCGCCGCCCTCCACCCCGGTGGAGATCCTCGGCCTATCGGGCGTGCCCGCCGCCGGCGAGCCGTTCGTGGCGGTGGACAGCGAAAGCCGGGCCCGCGAGATCAGCGAGTTCCGCCAGCGCAAGCTGCGCGAGAAGGCCGCCGGCGTGATGACGGCAGCCCGCGGCACGCTGGACGAGATGCTCGCCCGCATCCAGGCCGGCGCCCAGAAAGAGGTCGCGATCGTCATCAAGGCCGACATGCAGGGCAGCGCGGAGGCGATCACCGCCACCGTCACCAAGCTCGCGCATGAGGAAGTGCGCGTGCGCGTGCTGATCTCCAGCGTCGGCCAGATCACCGAGAGCGATATCCAGCTCGCCCGTGCCTCCAACGCCGTGATCGTCGCCTTCAACGTGCGTGCCACCACCCAGGCCCGCGAGATGGCGCAGCGCGACGGCGTGGATATCCGCTACTACTCGATCATCTACGACGTGGCTGATGACGTGGAGAAGCTGGTCAAGGGCAAGGTCGCCCCGAAGGCGCGCGAGCGTTTCCTGGGCTACGCCGAGATCCGCAAGGTGTTCGACATCACCAAGACCGGCAAGGTGGCAGGCTGCATGATCACCGAGGGCCTGGTGAAGCGCGGCGCCGGCGTGCGCCTGCTGCGCGAGGGCGTGGTGGTTCACAACGGCGAGCTGACCCAGCTGAAGCGCTTCAAGGACGACGTGCGCGAAGTGGCCCGCGGCTACGAGTGCGGCCTGTCCTTCGCCAACTACAACGACCTGCGCGAAGGCGATGTGGTGGAGTGCTTCGAGGTGGAGATGGTTCCCGGCTGAGGAGTGCTGCCGTGAGCAAGCCGCGCGGCGCCAAGGGCAGTGCCCTTGGCGCCAAGCCGCCGTCGCAGCGCCAGCTGCGGGTGGCAGAGGAAATCCGCCACGTTCTGGCCGGCATCTTCGCCCGCGGGGAAATCCGCGATCCCGAACTGGCCGATGTGACGGTGACGGTGAACGAGGTGCGCATCGGGCCAGACCTGCAGCGCGCCACCGTGTTCGTCACCCGTCTCGGCCGGTCGGACATGGCGGAGAAGGTGCCGGCGCTGCGGCGTGCGGCGCCGTTCCTGCGGTCGCAGTTGGCCAAGCAGCTGCGGCTGCGCGTGGCGCCCGACATCTCCTTCGTGGCCGATACCAGCATCGACTACGCGATGCATGTGGACGAGCTTCTCCGCGCACCCGACGTGGCGCGCGACCTGAAGCGCGATTGAATTTTCCCCGACTCGACTGATAAGGCGACCGACGTGGCACGACAACGCAAACCGCGCGGGCGCGCGCTCGACGGCTGGCTGATTGTGGACAAGCCTCCGGGCCTGACCAGTACCGATGTGGTGAACCGCGTGCGGCGCTGGTTCGATGCGCAGAAGGCCGGCCACGGCGGCACGCTCGATCCGCTGGCCACCGGATTGCTGCCGGTGGCGTTCGGGTCGGCGACCAAGACCGTGCCCTACATCATGGACGGCACCAAGCTGTACCGCTTCACCCTGCGCTGGGGCGAAGGCCGCGACAGCGACGATGCCGATGGCGCCATCACCGGCACCAGCGACGTGCGCCCCACGGATGCCCAGATCGAAGCGGCTCTGCCGGCGCTGCGCGGCGACATCATGCAGATTCCGCCGGTGTTCTCCGCCATCAAGGTGGCCGGCGAGCGCGCCTACGACATGGCGCGCGAAGGCCGCCCCCCGGTGCTGGAACCGCGCCCGGCCCGGGTGGACCGCTTCGAGCTGGTGGAGCACATCGACGCCGATCATTCCGTGTTCGAGGTGCAGTCGGGCAAGGGCGTGTACATGCGCAGCCTCGCCCGCGACCTCGCGGCGGCCTGCGGCACGCTGGGCCATATCGCCGCCCTGCGCCGCCTGCGCGTGGGACCCTTTACCGAAACGCAGGCAATTCCGCTGGACAAACTGATCCGGGGGGAGGATACCCCGCCCACTTCCCCGGACTTCCTGCTCCCCGTTGCGACCGCGCTGGCCGACATCCCGGCGCTGGCCCTGACGGAGGCGGAAGCCTTCGGCCTGTCACACGGCCAGGCAATCAGCCTGGTTGACCTGATGGGCCGCATTCCACAGGCGGCCAACCCCGATGGGGGCCTGGCCCGCGCCATGGCGGGGAGTCGCGTGATCGGGCTGTGCCGGCTGCAGGATGGCTGGCTGAAACCCGAACGGCTGATGTAGGCCGCGCGCGCATCCGCAACCCCGTTCAGGAGTATCACGATGTCGTCGATCACCGCCGAGAGCCGCTACGCTCTCATCAAGGCCCATGCCACCACCGCCAACGACACCGGCAGCCCGGAAGTCCAGGTGGCGCTGATCTCGGCCCGCATCTCCATGCTGACCGAGCATCTCAAGATCCATGCGAAGGATTTCCACAGCCGCCGCGGCCTGCTGATGCTGGTCGGCCGCCGCCGCCGCCTGCTGGACTATCTGAAGCGGAAGGACCAGGGCCGCTACGAAGCCCTGATCGCCAAGCTCGGCCTGCGCCGCTAGCCCATGATCCCCGCCTGAAGAGGCGTGGATCACGGCCTGGCCCCTTGCTTGATCGCGTGATTCACGTCTCCGGCGGTACCGCCTCCGACGACCACGCTCAGCGTCACGGGCAGCAGTGCTGCCCTTCCCACGCTGCGCTGGCGAAAGCGCCCCCTGATTCGATATAAGGGGGCATGACTGGCCCCGGTGCCATGGTGGCGCCGGGGTTTGACATATCGGGGGTTCGCCCCCCGATCGCCGCCGATGCGGCGGACCGGCAGAACACCGCGCCCGTACCCAACCGCGGAGGGCAGAACGGCGTTTCCGGCAACATGGTCGTCGTGAGGCAACTCACGGCACCGCGGACCCCCCAGACCTTCCGCTGTGGTCCGCCCCATGCCGCCCGAGACGCCGTCTTCCGCACGAGGAAGACGGGCCCGGCGCCTGGCCGGCCGCGGCATCGCCATCCATGAAGGATTCGACGATGTTCAACTACTTCCGCAAGGAGCTGGATTGGGGCGGGCGCAAGCTCGTGCTCGAAACCGGCAAGATTGCCCGCCAGGCCGATGGCGCGGTGATGATCAGCTACGGCGACACGATCGTGCTTTGCACCGCCGTCGGCGTGCGCACCGCCAAGCCGGGCCAGGATTTCTTCCCGCTGACGGTGAACTACCAGGAGAAGACCTTCGCCGCCGGCAAGATCCCCGGCGGCTTCTTCAAGCGCGAAGGCCGCCCGACCGAGAAGGAGACCCTGGTCTCCCGCCTGATCGACCGCCCGATCCGCCCGCTCTTCCCCCAGGGTTTCCGCAACGAGGTCCAGGTGGTCGCCACCGTCCTCAGCCACGACCTTGAGAACGATCCCGATATCGTGGCGATGATCGGCTGCTCGGCGGCGCTGACGCTCTCGGGCATTCCGTTCTTCGGCCCGGTGGCCGCCGCCCGCGTGGCGGTGATCCAGGGCGCCTATGTGCTGAACCCGACCTCGGCGCAGATCAAGGAATCGAAGCTCGACCTCGTCGTCGCCGGCACCACCGAAGGCGTGCTGATGGTGGAGTCCGAGGCGCAGGAGCTGTCCGAGGACATGATGCTCGGCGCGCTGAAGTTCGGCCATGAGAGCTTCCAGCCGGTGATCCAGGCGATCATCGAACTGGCCGAAGTGGCCGCGAAGGACCCCTGGCCGCTGCCGGAGCCGAGCGCCGAGCAGACCGCGCTCGCCGCCCGCGTGGATGCGCTGGCCCGCGCCGGCATCGCCGAGGCCTACAAGGAGCCGCTGAAGCAGGTCCGCCAGGACAAGGTGTCCGCCGCCAAGAAGGCCGCCGCCGCCGCGCTGGCCGCCGAGGGCCTGGACGCCGACAAGGCGAAGGGCCTGTTCAAGGAGCTGGAGGCGGACATCGTTCGCAACGCCATCCTCGATACCGGCCTGCGCATCGACGGGCGCGACACCAAGACCGTGCGCCAGATCGTCGCCGAAGTGGGCGTGCTGCCGCGCGCCCATGGCTCCGCCCTGTTCACCCGTGGCGAGACCCAGGCGCTGTGCGTGGCCACGCTCGGCACCGGCCAGGACGAGCAGATCATCGACGCGCTCGAGGGCGAGTACCGCGAGCACTTCATGCTGCACTACAACTTCCCTCCCTACTCGGTGGGCGAGGCCGGCCGCATGGGCTCGCCCGGCCGTCGTGAGATCGGGCATGGCAAGCTTGCCTGGCGCGCGATCCACCCGGTGCTGCCGACCAAGGCGAACTTCCCCTACACGCTGCGCGTCGTCTCCGAGATCACCGAGAGCAACGGCTCCTCCTCCATGGCCACCGTCTGCGGCACCTCGCTGGCGCTGATGGATGCCGGCGTGCCGCTGCTGCGCCCGGTGGCCGGCATCGCGATGGGCCTGATCAAGGAAGACCGCGGCTTCGCCGTGCTGTCCGACATCCTGGGCGACGAGGATCACCTCGGCGACATGGACTTCAAGGTGGCCGGCACCGACCAGGGCATCACCAGCCTGCAGATGGACATCAAGATCACGTCCATCACCATGGAGATCATGGAAGTGGCCCTGGGCCAGGCCAAGGGTGGGCGCATGCACATCCTGGGCGAGATGGCCCGCGCCATCACCGGCAACCGCACCGAGGTGGCGGCCACCGCGCCGCGCATCAGCATCATCCAGGTGCCGAAGGAAAAGGTGCGCGAAGTGATCGGCACCGGCGGCAAGGTGATCCGCGAGATCGTGGAGAACACGGGCTGCAAGATCGACATCGAGGACGACGGCACCATCAAGGTCGCCTCCAACGACAGCGCCAAGGCGCAGGCGGCGATCGACTGGATCCGCGGTATCGTGGCCGAGCCGGAAGTGGGCGTGATCTACAACGGCAAGGTGGTGAAGACCGCCGAGTTCGGCGCCTTCGTGAACTTCCTCGGCTCGAAGGACGGGCTGGTGCACATCAGCGAGTTGCAGCAGGGCCGGGTGAACAAGACCACCGACGTGGTCAACCAGGGCGACGTGGTGAAGGTGAAGGTGCTGGGCTTCGACGACCGCGGCAAGGTGAAGCTGTCCATGCGCGTGGTCGACCAGGAAACCGGCGCTGATATCAGCGACCAGGTCGGCCCGAAGGCCGGCGGCGGCGACCGTGACCGCGGTGAGCGCAGCGATCGCGGTGGCGAGCGCGGTGGCGACCGTGGCCGTGGCCGCGAGCGTGGCGAGCGCCGTTCCGGTGGCGACGACGCCCCGGCCGGCGAGGCTGCCGGCGAGGGCTGACCGCCTCTCAACCGAAGGCCCCGGGGGTGCAACCTCGCCCCCGGGGTTTCGTTTTTGCTTCACGCGGGTGATACGGTCGGAAACGGGCCGATCGGAAACGGGGCATCAGGGCGAGATGAAGGCGATCAACGCGATCCGGATGGGCGGGGTAGACGTTCTGCCGCTGGTCGAAGGCGGCAAGGGCGTGGCCGTGTCCAACGGCATCACCGCCGGGCACTGGGCTGCCTCGGGTGGCGCCGGCACGCTGTCGGCGGTGAACCCCGACAGCTACGACGCCGAGGGCAAGCCGATCCCGCAGGTGTACCACGCCAAGACCCGTGCCGCGCGGCATGAGGAACTGGTGGCCTACGGCATCCAGGGCGGCATCGAGCAGGCGCGCCGGGCGCACGAGATCTCCGGCGGCCGCGGCCGTATCCACATGAACATCCTGTGGGAGATGGGCGGGGCCGAGCGCGTGGCCAACGGCATCATGGAAGGTGCCAAGGGGCTGATCAACGGCATCACCTGCGGCGCCGGCATGCCCTATCGCCTGGCCGACATCGCGCAGAAATTCAACGTCCACTACTACCCCATCGTCTCCTCCGGCCGCGCCTTCGGCGCGTTGTGGAAGCGCGCCTACCACAAGGCGGCCAACCTGCTGGGCGGGGTGGTGTACGAGGATCCGTGGCTGGCCGGCGGGCATAACGGCCTGTCCAACAGCGAGGACCCGACCAGGCCGGAAGACCCGATGCCGCGCGTGATGGCGCTGCGCAAGCTGATGCGCGAATTCGGCCTCGGTGATACGCCGATCATCATGGCCGGCGGCGTGTGGTGGCTGGAGGAATGGGCGGACTGGATCGACAACCCCGATCTCGGCCCCATCGCCTTCCAGTTCGGCACCCGCCCGCTGCTGACCCAGGAAAGCCCGATCGGGGCTGCCTGGAAGCGCCGGCTGCTGACGCTGAAGGAAGGGGATGTGTTCCTCAACCGCTTCAGCCCCACCGGGTTCTATTCCTCGGCGGTGAACAACAATTTCATCCAGGAACTGCGCGCCCGCAACGACCGCCAGATCGCCTTCGTGATGGAGCCGGTGGGCGAACTGACCGCCGAATACGGCGTGGGGCCGCGCAAGCGCATCGTCCATGTCACCGCCGCCGACCGCGACCGGGCGCTGGCCTGGGAACGCGCCGGCTTCACCGAGGCGCTGCGCACGCCGGATTCCACCCTGATCTTCGTCACCCCCGAGAAGAGCCGCGAGATCCTGGCCGACCAGGTGGCGTGCATGGGCTGCCTCAGCCAGTGCCGCTTCTCCAACTGGGCGCAGCATTCCGACGACCACACCAACGGCAAGAAGGCCGATCCGCGCAGCTTCTGCATCCAGAAGACGCTGCAGGACATCGCGCACCACAGCGACAGCGACGAGGTGCTGGACAACAACCTGATGTTCTCCGGCCACAACGCCTACCGCTTCGGCTCCGACCCGTTCTACAGCAACGGCTTCGTGCCCACGGTGAAGCAGCTGGTGGAACGGATCATGACGGGGCGCTGAAGCCCCCACCGAGACAGCAGGAAGGGCCGGGAACGGAAGCGTTCCCGGCCCTTCCTGCGTCCGGTTCAGCGCGGCGCGAGCGGGGTGGGCGCGCCGGGTGGGCGGGGCACCGGCATGGTGCCGAGATCGGCTGGGCGCGGCGACATCGACACCGGCGGGTCTGGCCGGTCGGAAGCGGGGGCGGCTGGGGCGGCAGCCGGGCTGGCGCCGGGGCTGGCGCCGGGGCTGTCGAGCGACTGGGCCTCCACCGGGCCGGGTTCCGGCGCGTTCGGCGCGGTCTGGTGCAGCGCCTCGCGCAGCGTGCGGCGCACCTGGTACTCGAACTCCACGTTCATCTCGTCCATCAGCTCGCGCACGAAGCCATAGAGGTCGTCGCGCACCGCGCGTTCGGATTCACCCTGCACGGGGCGCACCAGCACCACGCGCGCCGGCGCCTGGCCCAGGCGGTTGCCGGCGTCGTCGGCAATGTCCACCCGCACCGCGAGGCTGGCCTGGTAGTCGCGCGGGCCGCGGATGATGGAGGCGTCCTCGATCACGAACACGGCACGGCCGGTGGTGCCGGCGGCCACCAGCCGGTCTTCGGCCATGCGGCGCAGCGCCTCGCGCGGCGGGATCGGGGCGAGCGATTCCACCCGCCGACCGGCGCCACGCGGCGCCCAGCTATCGTCGATCTCGATGCGGGCGACCTTCAACTCCACCTTGGTGAGGTAGTCGTAGCTGGGCGGCGGATAGCGGGCCGGCGCCGGATCATCGCCGCAGGCGGCCAGCAGCAGCAGCGGCCCCAGGGCCATCAGGGAACGGCGGGCAAGGGTCATTCGCGTTCGAGCATCCGGTTGAATCAGCAACATGGTCTGTCCCCGCAACGTGGCGCCGGCGGCGGGCGGGGTCAATGCCGCCGCTAGCCGCCTGGGGCGCCGCGCATCTCGGCGCGGTCGAAGCTGAAGTTGAAGTTGCAGAACTCGCAGGTCATCACGATTTGGCCATCGATCGCCATGTGGTCCAGGTCGTCCTCGGCGAAGGTGGTGAGGATGCCGGACAGGCGCTGGCGCGAGCAGCGGCAGCCATAGGCGAGCGCGCGCGGCAGGTCGGCGGCCACGCCCTCGGTATGGAACAGGCGGTAGAGCAGCTGCTCCGGCGGCAGGGCGTCGTCCAGCAGTTCCGCGTCGCTGATTGTGCCGGCCAGGATGGTGGCGGTGTTCCAGGCTTCCTCCTGCGTGGCCTCATCGAGGTCCGGTGCAATACCGCCGGCACCGGCGATGCGTTCCAGAATGAGCGCGCTGGCGCGCCAGCCGGCTTGGGTGTGGGCGCAGGCGATGCGGATGGCGCAGCGCAGCTGTTCGGAGGTGGCGAAGTAGTGCAGCGCCATGTCGGCCAGGCCCGCGCCCTCGATGGCGACGATGCCCTGGTGGCGCTCCATCTCCGGCCCCTGGTCCACGGTGAAGGCAAGGTAGCCGCCGCCGAGCAGCTGGGCGGCGTTGGGCGTGGCGGTCTCGGCCAAGACGGCGGCGAGCTTGTCCGCATCCGCGCGGGCATAGCCGCGCAGCGCACCGGCCTCGGTGCAGTCGGCCAGCAGCATGCCCACCGGCCCGTCGCCCTTGGCCTGCAGGCTGAAGGAGCCGCGGAACTTCAGCGCCGTGGCCAGGGCGGCGACCAGGGCCAGCGCCTCCCCGGTGAGGCGGGTCACCGGCTCAGGGTTGTCGTGGCGGGTCAGCAGCGCATCGGCCAGCGCGCCGAGGCGCACCAGCCGGCCGCGCACCGGGCGGTTGGGCAGGTGGAAGGGCACCACGCCGCGGGGCACGACAAGGTCGGGCACGGGCGGGCGATCGGCATCGAGGAAGGCGGGGGCATGAAAGCCGGAGGGTTCGGACATGGGGGGAAGATAGGCAGCCGGCCCGCCCGGGGCTACCGTGGCGGGCATGGAAGAGCATCGCGAATACGTGTTGCGTGCCCTGCGCGCATCGGACGCGGCGGCGGCAGCGGCGCTGATCCGCACCGCCTTCGCCGCCCAGACCGTGGCCACCGACCCGCCGCCCTCGGCGTTGCGCGAGACCAGCGCGAGCGTGGCGGCGAGCCTGGCGGAAGGGGGCGCGATCGGCGCCTGGGCGGGGGAGGCGCTGGCCGGCTGCGTGATCTGGCAGGTGCAGGAGCACGGGCTGTATCTCGGGCGGGTTTCGGTGCATCCGGACTGGCGCGGGCGGGGGATCGCGCCGGCGATGATCGCCGCATTGGAGCGGGAGGCACGGTCGCGCGGGCTGCCCCGCCTGCTGCTGTCCACCCGGCTGGTGCTGGCGGACAACCGGCGGCTGTTCGCGCGCTGCGGTTTCGTGGAGACGGCGCAGCACGCCCATCCCGGCTATGCCCAGCCCACCTTCGTGGACATGGAGAAGCGCCTGGCCTGACTCAGCGCTACCGCACGACCCCGCGCAGGCGGGGATCGAGGATGTCGCGCAGGGCGTCGCCCAGGAGGTTGAAGGCCAGCACCAGCAGGAAGATCGCCACGCCCGGCGCCACCGACAGCGCCGGCTGTTGCTCCAGGAACGGGAAGGCGGCTTGCAGCATGTTGCCCCAGGTGGGGGTGGGCGGCACCACGCCGACGCCGATGAAACCGAGCGAGGCTTCCGCCAGTACCGCGTAGCCCATGCCCAGCGTGGCCTGCACGATGACCGGGGCCAGCGCGTTGGGCAGGATGTGGCGGAACATCACCTTGAAGGTGGTGGTGCCGGCCGCTTCTGCCGCGGCGACGAAATCCAGCTCGCGCAGGGCGAGGGCCTGGGCGCGGGTGATGCGGGCGAGCCAGGGCACGTTGGCGATGCCGATCGCCAGGATGACGGTGCCGAGCGAATTGCCGATGGCCGCCGCCAGCGCCACGGCCACCAGCAGGGCGGGGAACACCACGATCGCATCCATCACCCGCATGATCGCATCGTCGATCCGCCCGCCGATGGTGACCGAGACCAGGCCCAGCGGCACGCCGATCAGCACGCCCAGCCCCACGGCGCCGAGGCTCACCTGCAGCGCCACGCGGCTGCCGAGGATGAGGCGCGAGAGCGTGTCCCGCCCCAGCTGGTCGGTGCCCAGCACGTGCGGCCAGGAGGGGCCGACGAGCAGGCTTTCGAAATCCATGTCCTCGTTGTCGAAGGGCATCAGCCAGTCGGCGCCCAATGCTGCGGCGAGGACAAGCAGCAGCACCAGCAGGCCGAAGACGGCGCGCGGGGTGCGGAGCAGGCGGCCGAGGACGGTGCCGTCACGGAACATGGGGCGCCATCACTTGTCGTAGCGGATGCGCGGGTCGAGCACCGCGTAGAGGATGTCGGTTGCGAAGTTGATCACCAGCACGGCGGTGGCCATCACCAGCACGCAGCCCTGCACCACGGGGAAGTCGCGCGTGAACACCGCCTGCACCATCAGGCGCCCCATGCCGGGGATGCCGAACAGCGTTTCGATCACCACGGAGCCGGCGAAGATGCGGCCGATCTCCAGCCCCATCACGGTGATCACCGGCAGCATGGCGTTGCGCAGCGCGTGGCCGAGCACGGTGGCCCAGCGGGCGAGGCCCTTGGCGCGGGCGGTGCGGATGTAGTCCTGCGCCAGCACCTCCAGCAACGCCGAGCGCATCTGGCGCATCACCACCGCCGAACTGGTGATGCCGAGTGCCACCGCCGGCAGCAGCATGTGGCGCAGGCTTTCCAGCGGGTCGACACCCAGCGGCACGTAGCCGCGGGTGGGCAACCAGCCCAGCGTGACGCCGAACAGCAGGATCATCATGATCCCGAGCCAGAACCCCGGCAGCGCCACCGCACCCACCGCGCCCATGGTGGCCAGCATGTCTGGCCAGCGGCCGCGATGGACGGCGGAGACGATGCCGGCGGGGATGGCGATGCAGGCGCCGATCAGCCAGGCGAAGAGGCCGAGCTGGAAGGTGATGCCGGCGCGCATCGCCACCTCCTCCCCTACCCGGCGCTGGCTGGTGGTGGAGCGGCCGAGATCGCCGCTGGCGGCCTTGGCCAGCCACAGCACGTATTGCACCGGCAGCGGCTTATCCAGGTTGTACTCGCGGCGCACGATCTCCAGCTGCTTTTCGTCCAGCTGCTCGCCGGCGCCCAGCATCATGCGGGCGGGGTCGCCGGGGATGGCGTGCATCAGGGCGAACACCATGAAGGTGATCAGCAGCAGCGACGGGATGAGCTGCGCGAGGCGGCGCAGGATGAAGCGTTGCACGGGGCGAAGCCGCCGGGCCTCAGCCCTTCTTCAGCCACATGCGGTGGAGGTACATCTTGGCATCCCAGCCGAACACGTCGTCCACGCCCTGCACCGTTTTCTGCGCCGCGGCGTAGGTGACGCCGTAGAGCATCGGCACCATGATCGCCTCGCCCAGCACGATCTCGTCCACCTTGCGGTAGATCGCGCGGCGGGCCGGGATGTCGGCGACCGCCACGCCGCTGTCGACCAGGGCATCCAGCCTTTCGTCCTTCACCTTGCCGGCGTTGTAGTAGCCATCCGACCGGTAGATCAGGGAGGCGACCCATTCCGGCTCCGGGTAGCGGGACCAGGAGGTGAGGAACATCGGTGCGTCGCTGCCGTAGTAGAACTTCTCGGTGGCGACCGTGGTCTCGTAGACCTTGTAGGTCAGCTTGATGCCGACGGCGCCGAGCTGGGCGCGCACGATCTCTGCCGTGGGCGTGTTCAGCTCGCTCGGCCAGATCACGGCCTCCATCTCGAAGCCGTTCGGGCGGCCGCCCTTGGCCAGGAACTCCTTCGCCTTGGCCACGCTGTAGCTGGGGCGTGGCACGGTGGCGTCGTGCGCCCAGGCGCCGGGCGGCCACATGCCGGACTTGGCCGGGATGGCGCGGCCGAAATACACGGCGCGGTTGATCGTGTCCGGGTTGATGGCGTGGGCGATGGCCAGGCGCAGGTTCACGTTGTCCATCGGCGGCTTGGCGAGGTTGAACGAGAGCAGGAAGGCGATGCCGCCGCCTTCGTATTTCCGCACGGTGTAGGCGGGATTGGTCTCGAAATTCCCCACTTCCCGGTAGGGCAGGTAGATCAGGTCCATCTCGCCGGCCTTCAGGGCGGAGACCTGCACGGTGGGGTCCGGCACCGTGTTCATCACGATCTCGTCCAAATACGGCAGCGGGTTGCCGGCCTCGTCGCGGCCCCAGTAGTTCTCGTTGCGGACGAAGCGCACATGGCTGCCGCTGACGAATTCCGCCACCTTGAATGGGCCGGTGGAGACCGGCTTGAAGATGTAGTCCTGGCCCAGCTTCCTCACCGCCGTGGGCGAGTTCATCGCCCCGCCGCGATCGGCCAGCGTGCTGAGCACCGAGCCCCAGGGGCGCTTGAGGTTGAAGCGCACAATGTGCTCATCCACCGCATCCACGCTCTCCACCGGGGTGAAGGCGGAGCGCGGCGTGGCCTTGGTGGCGGGATCGAGCAGGCGCTCGATGTTGAACTTCACGGCCTCGGCGTTGAAATCGGTGCCGTCGTGGAACTTCACGCCCTTGCGCAGGTTCAGCACCACCTTCCTGGGGTCCGACACATCCCAGCTCTGCGCCAGCGAGGTAGAAGCCCGCGGGTTCAGCGAGGGATCGGCATCCACCAGCTGGTCCACGAACTGGCGCCAATAATACGCGTCGCCGCCGGAGCGGCCCACGACGGGATCGAGCGCGCCAGGGGCGAGGCTGTAGGCCACGCGGAGCCTGCCGCCATACTGCGGCTTCTCGGCCTGGGCGCGGCCGTGGCGGGCGAGCATCACGCTGGCGCCGGCGCCGAGCAGGGTGGACTGGAGAAGAGTGCGCCGCTTCAGCGCCTTGCCGGTGGCCATGGCCGGATCCTCCGTGGTCTTTTGCGAGAGCATGCGCGCCGGGTTGGAGGAGCGTCAAGGCGGATTGTTGACATTCTGGGTGGGAGGGGGAAGGGAAGGAAGAGTCTTCTTTTTCTGAAGAAAAAGAAGCAAAAAGACTTTTGTTACTTGGCGCGCGTGCCAGATGGGCATGAGTCTTCGACGCGCGAGGCGGGGGCCGAAAGACGGATTCATGATGAAATGAAACGCCCGCCGCCTATGGCGGCGCGCGGGCGGTGCACGCGGGGGACGGTGCGGGCGCGCGGTTGCCGGAACGGCGCATGCCGCGCGCGGGGAGACCGCGCAGTATCCAGCCGATCCAGGCGCGCTGGCGGCGCAGGCGCCGCAGGGCGCGCGGATGGAGTATGGGCGCGAGATCGTCGATGGTTTCGCCAGTAGGGGAGAACTGCCAATCCCGCTGCGGGGTGCGCCAGGTGCGGCCGTGGGCCGGGGCCAGGGTGGCCTGGAGCTGGACTGCGACGGATTTGTTTCCGGTGAGAATGGCCAGCAGAGCGAGCAGGAGGTGGAGCAGGGTCGCCGGAAAATGGACGCGATTCATCGCCTCCGCCAAGCGGCGAAGGGCGTCGGCTTCGAGCGGAGCGGCGACGGGATGCGGCATCACCGGTGATTGTGCCAAACGCAACACCGATGGAAAAGGAATTTTTTACCTTTGCAGTCGATTTAACAGGATTTTGCGCCCATTGACGATTTCGGGCGTCGCGGGCGCCTTGACGGTGGCGGGTCCGCTTCGCGACCCGCCCTACGAGTGCTGCTTAGGAGAACCAGGCGCAAAGCCGGAAAAGTCTTTTTGCTTCTTTTTCTTCAGAAAAAGAAGACTCTTTATTATGAAGAGGCCTCGCGAGCGCCGACGGGATCGGTGCCCGCGAGGGTTTTCAGTGTGCCGGCACTACTTCCGCTTCGGCGCGTGGAATTCGAAGGGCGGGTAGTCTTTTGTGATGTCGCTCACCACTTCGATCAGGGCGGGGGCGTTGGAGCCGATGGCTTCGGCGAGGGCGCGTTTGAGGCCGGCGGCGTCTTCCACGCGCCAGGTTCCGACGCCGAAGGCGCGGCCGTAGGCGACGAAATCCGGGTTGGTGAGCACGGAGCCGGCGTGGCGGCCATCGAACATGCGTTTCTGGTCGCGCAGCACGTTGCCGTAGCTGGCGTTGTTCACCACGACGGTGACGAGGTTGATGCCGAACTGCATCGCCGTGGCGAGGTCGGAGCCGCCGAAGAGGAAGCCGCCATCGCCGCAGATGGAGACCACGGGCTTGTCCGGGTGGGCCACCTTCACCCCCAGCGCGGTGGGGAAGCCGTAGCCCAGCGTGCCGTTGAAGCCGGAGGTGATCATGGTGCGCGGCTTGTAAACGGGCAGGCCGTACCAGGCGATGTAGGCCACCTGGGTGACTTCATCGACGATGAGGCCATCCTCGCCGACGGCTTCGCGGATGGCCTGCACCAGGCCGTATTGCGGCTGGGCCTTGGAGATTTGGGCGAGGGCCGATTCCTTGGCGGCGGCGATGGCGGCGCGGCGATCGGTGCCGGCGTTTCTGGCCACGGCGTCGCAGAGTGCCTTTGCGCCATCCTTGGCATCGGCGACGATCGGAACGTCCACCGTGAGGCGGCGGTGTTCGGCGGGGTCGATGTCGATGCGGGCCATCTTGAGCCCCGCCGGCGAGGGCGCCCAGCGGGTGAGGGGGACATCGAGGCGGGTGCCGATGCCGATCAGCAGGTCCACCTTGTCCCACAGTTCGAAGCCGGCGACGGTGCCCAGCGAGAGCGGGTGGCGGCTATCGACCACGCCCTTGCCGGTGCGGAAGCTGACCACGGGGGCGCCGATCTTTTCGGCCAGGGCCAGCACTTCCGGCCCCGCCTCGTTGGCGCCGCCGCCGACCCAGATCATGGGGAACTTGGCGGCATCCACCAGCTTGGCCAGCGCGGCGATCTTTTCCGGATCCGGCACCGGGTTGGGGCGGTTGCCCAGCGGGTCCATCGGCGTGACATCGGCCGTGGCGGGGAACATGTCCCACGGCATTTCCACGGCCACCGGGCCCGGCCGGCCGGACATCATGGCCTGGAAGGCGCGGGCCATGACCTGCGGGGCTTCCGTGGGGTGTTCGATGCGCTCGGCGAATTTCAGCATGGATTTCAGCGTGGCGAGCTGGTCCGGCATCTCGTGCAGCTGGCCGCGGCCGCGGCCGATCATGGCGCTGGGCACCTGGCCGGTGATGCACATGACCGGGGCGTTCACGCCCCAGGCGGTGAGCAGCGCGCCCATGGTGTTCATCACGCCGGGGCCGGGCACCACGCTGAAGGCGCTGGGCTTGCCGGTGCTTTGCGCATAGCCGAGCGCCATGTACGCGGTGGTTTGCTCATGGCGCGCGTTCAGCACCCGCAGTTGGTTGGCGTTGCGGGCGAAGGCATCGAACAAGCCATACATCTGCACGCCGGGCAGGCCGAACACGGTATCGACGCCGTGGCGCAGCAACGAATCAACGATGGCGTCGCCGCCGGTCATGCGAGGCATGCGTGTGCTCCTTGGTGGTTCCGTCCCGGGGGTATGCTGGCACGATGTGGGGAGGCAAGGGAAGGAAGGGGTTCTTTTTTGAAAAAAAGAACCAAAAAACTTTTATTCGCTTGCGCGCGTGCTGGGTGGGAGAATGCCACGCAAATGTATAAAAGTCTTTTTGCTTCTTTTTCTTCAGAAAAAGAAGATTCTTATCCTTTCTTCAACCACATCCGATGCAGATACATCCTGGCATCGTAGCTGAACACCTCCTCCATCCCCATCACGTGCCTGTGCGCCGCGGCGTAGGTGACGCCGTAGATCAGCGGTGTGACCCAGGCTTCACCCAGCACGATTTCGTCGATCTTGCGGTAGATGGCGCGGCGCTGCGCGGGGTCGATCGTGGCGGCGCCTTCGTCCACCAGCGCGTCCATGCGCGGGTCCTTCAGCTTGCCGGCGTTGTAGTAGCCGGCGCTGTGATAGAGGTTGGTGGCGTTGATCGCCGGTTCCGGCTGGCGCGGCCAGGTGGTG
>JBIKOJ010000220.1:0-8299 GCA_044358135.1 Acetobacteraceae bacterium
GAAGCCGTCTAGCCGGCGCGCGCTCGGGTTCAAGGGCGACTACTGGTCGCGCCGGAAGCCGGTGATACTCACCCTGATCCAGCCCCTGGCTCACGCCGCCGCCGCCGACTGGCCCGCCGCCACTACTGCGTTTGAGGCACTGCGCGCCGTGGCCACGTCGTCGAAGGTCCGGTCCTCCCGATCCAGGATGTCGGGCTGACGTTCATCTGCTCCGGTCGCCAAAGAATGACGCCGACATCCGGACGGTCAGTCTTCGGAGCTGGCGTTCAACGCTGGCGCCACGAAGGGCGGGGCCGAACGCGGGTCAGTGATCATCTCAATCTGCCCCGTGATATGCCCGCCGTCCTCAACCTGAAGCCGGTAGCAACGCACTTCCCCCAGCACTCGGCCAGTCGAGATCACGACCAAGGTGGCGCGGCACGACAGCGTGCCATCAATTGTGCCTGCGATCTCGGCATGATCCACCTCGATTTCCCCACGGAACATGCCCCCCTGCGCGACAGTCAGATCCGTAGCATGGATCATCTGCGCCTCGATCACGCCCTCGACGACGAGCCGCTCAGAGCGTGTCTGAGAAGGAGATTCCGACGCGACGAAAAGTGTGTTCCTGGGTTGTCGACCGAGAGGACGACACCCTATGCGGCGGCTCCACCGCGCCTACCCGACCGACCTCACCGATGCCCAACGGGCTGCCATCTCTGAACTTGTGCCTGACGCGGCGCCGGGATTCGCAGCGGCCAGTCATGGCAATTGGTCTACTGATTCCTCTCTTTTGTGGACCTTTCGTCCAACCACTTTCGTCTGTTAATGGAATTAGATCGGAAGGAGCTTCCCAATGAGCCAGATTAAACCGGAAACCCAGAGCTACCCGGTCACCGCGCGCAACCGCGTGAAAAGGCTCCATGACCGGGGTCGCTATGATCATACTGGAGTGCACGCGATCCTGGACTCGGGCATGCTGTGCCATGTCGCTTATTCGATCGGCCAACAGCCCTACTGCACGCCTACCCTCTACTGGCGCGAGGGGACGCGCCTCTACTGGCATGGCTCCTCGGCCAGCCGGATGCTGCGCGCGCAGGAGGATGGCGTGCCGGTTTGCCTGACGGTCGCGCACCTCGATGGGCTAGTGATGGCACGGACAGGCTTCAACCACTCGGCAAACTATCGCTCGGTTATGTGCTTTGGCCTCGCACGCCTTGTCGAAGGAGAGGACAAAGTCGCTGCACTCCATGCCATGATCGAGCGCTTCTTTCCAGGTAGGGACGCAGGGCTGCGGCCGTTCTCGAAGCAGGACATCAAGGCGACCACCGTGATTAGCATGGAGATCGAGGAAGCCTCTGCAAAGGTGCGCGCAGTGGGAAATCGCGATGAGCCCGAAGATCTTGGCAACCCGAGTTGGGCAGGTGTAATCCCAGTGTCCACTGTCATCGGAATGGCACAACCTTGCCCTCACAACCCTGATGACCCCATCAGGGCTGGCCTTGAGGCGTATGCTCCCGGAGAGCATCTTGACGCAGTCCTGGCGAAACTTCTGACGCAGTAACGTCATCAAGCAAATTGGCGGCTCGGATGGCGGTGGATAGCCGCCCCGGGGAGGTCGGACCGCGCGCTTCTGGCCACGACAGCCCGATGCTCACTGGGGTGGCCGCAGCAATGCACTAAGCCGGTTGCGCAGCGGTACGACCAGGAAGGAATTCCACGGTGCTGCCGATGCACTTCAGCCTGCTGCTGGCTCTGGCCGGCCAGACGAGCGCAAGAGCCTTCTCTGATTGGGGTTGGCGGGTCAAGCAATTGCTCTCTGTCGTGCCGCCTCAAGCCATTCCCGTCGGTCACTCGCGTCTCTTCGCGGTCGGCGCGGGGTCGCCGCAGGATGGGGTCAGGATGGCGGGCTGACCGCTGGTCTCCTCCCACCGCCGCACAATCACGTCGACATACGCAGGATCGATCTCCAGCAGCACTGCCTGCCGTCCCATCCGCTCGGCTGCGATCATAGTGGTGCCTGAGCCGCCGACGAGGTCACGCCGCCTGCCTCACGCGAGCGGCGGCAAGCTCGTCCATGGTGGCGAGCCCGCGAGCAAATGTCGCGCCTTCAAAATCCCTCTCGCCCTTCCCACCCGGACCGTAGGTCCCTCCTGGGATACGAAGAGTTACCAGTTGCGAGGGCAATTCCGCCTTTGCAAAGTACGCGATGATGCGTCGGTCAAGAGCGACAAAGGCGTAGATGTCAAACTCGTCGTCGCGATAGACGCGCTGGCCCCCTCGCCCAGCGCGACGAATGCTGAAGAAGTAGGCGGGATTCGCTCGCATGTGTGGCTGAGGATGGCGTGGGTAGTACGTCGCCTTCACCTGCACGCGAATGACCCGCCCGGCAGTGTCGACAGCGAGGTCATAGGCCTTGCCCTGAGCAGTCGGATATGCGGACCAACCGCCGAGAAGCAGATCTGCGCAGACCAAGTGCTCGGCCGCACGTCCCACCTCAAGCTCACGGCTCGCCACCAGCAGTTTCTGTCGCGACCGGCCCGCAGCACCGGCTGACGGCCGGCCCTCAAGCGGCAAGCTTTGCCGATCGAACAGCATTCCGTCGCACGTCGTCATGCCGCAACTTTCATGCGCGCGGCGGCCACGTCGTTGAAGGTGCGGTCTTCGCCGTCCAAGATGGCGGGCTCGCCGGTGAATGCCTGCCAGCGCAGCAGCGCCACGTCGCAGTAGTCCGGGGCGATCTCCATCGCCAGGCACCCCCGCCCCACCGTCTCGGCAGCGATGATCGTGCTGCCGCTGCCGCAGAAGGGCTCGTAGACCAGGTCGCCGGCCACGCTGTTGTTCAGCATCGGCCGGCGCATCACCTCGACCGGCTTCTGGGTGCCGTGCACCGTGGCGGCATCCTCGTCGCCGTTGGCCGTGGCGACCAACCACAGCGTGGTCTGGTCCCGCGCCCCCTGCCAGTGCCCGGTCTTGCCGTCGCGCACTGCGTAGAAGCACGGCTCGTGCTGCCAGTGGTAGTCGCCGCGCCCGAGCACCAGGCGGGACTTCGCCCAGATGATCTGCGAGCGGATGCCGAAGCCGGCGGCCTCCAGGCTCTCGGCGACAACCCGGGCATTGCGCCCAGCGTGCCAGACGTAGGCGACGTCGCCGGGGAACAGCCGCCAGGCCTCGCGCCAGTCCGCCCGGTGATCGTTTGGCACGCGGCCGACGCGGGCGGTGGCTGACACGCCGGCGTCGTTGCGCCAGGTCGGATCATACTCCACCCCGTAGGGTGGGTCGCTCACGAGGAGATGCAGCTTATTCCCCGCCAGTAGGCGCTGCACGTCCGCGGCGGCCGTTGCGTCGCCGCAGAGCAGCCGGTGCCGCCCCAGGCGCCACAATTCACCCGACCGCGTTACCGGCACAGGGGGCGGTTCCGGTGCCGGCGCGTCCTCATCGGCTCCGCCGCCCGTGTCTCCATCCAGCCCTGCATCGGCCAGCAACGCATCGAGTGCCGCCTGGTCGAAGCCCAACAGCGCCAAGTCGAAGCCATCATCTCGGATGCGCGCGAGTTCGGCGGCCAGCAGCGCCTCATCCCATCCGGAGTTGAGCGCGATCTGGTTGTCGGCCAGCCGAAGGGCACGGGCTTGCGCCTCGGTCAGGTGCGCCAGGCGGATCGCCGGCACCGATGCCAACCCGAGCCGCTTGGCGGCCAGCACGCGGCCATGGCCCGCGACCAGGACGCCGGCGGCGTCCACCAGCACCGGATTCACGAAGCCGAACTCGGCGATCGAACCTGCGATCTGCGCCACCTGTGCATCCGAGTGGGTGCGGGCGTTGGCGGCGTAGGGGACGAGCGATGCCAGGGGCACCGACACGACGGCGATCTCAGGCTGCATTCGCCGCCTCCTGTGCCGCCACGCGCTCCGCCGCAACGGCGTCGTAGTCCCGGCCATCGCCATCGAGGGTGACTGGCAGATCGGGATGGTTCTGCCGCCAGCGCGCGATTGCCAGGTCGACATAGGCTGGCGCCAGTTCGATCGCCCGCACACGCCGTCCGGTGCGCTGGCCCGCCAGCAGGGTGGTGCCGGAGCCGCAGAACGGCTCGAACACCAGATCGTCGGCGGTGGCGTAGGTTTCCATCAGGAACGCCGGCAGCTTCACCGGGAACACGGCGGGGTGCTCAGTCTCGATGCCGCGCTCCTTGTGCCGGATGATGCGCACCACGTTGTCCGGGATCCGGAAGTCCTGGATCGGCCGGCCCTCATGCGAGTTGCCGCTCATCGTGCCGTCCGCCCGGCGCAGGCCGGACATCAGCAGCGGATCGCCGGCCCACTTGCAGGGAATGATCTTGTTGGCCTGGCGGGCCTGGCGGTTGAAGTGGAACAGGAACTCGAAGCTGGGCCCGAGCCTGCCGTTCCAGTCGCCGGGCAGGCCGGGCCCCTGGTCCCACACATACCAGCCAAAGCGGCGCCATCCAGTCGTGCGCATCCACTCGATCCAACCCTGCCAATACGGATGCCATTCGCTGTCGTGGTGGGTCAGGCCGAGGTTCACTAGCACCTGGCCGTCGTCGGCCAGCGCGTCGCCTGCGTGCTGGAACACGCAGCGCATCAGCGCGTCCCAATCAGCGATGCCGCCGGTGGTGTAGTTGCGCTGGCTGCCGTAGGGCGGTGAGGTGAACAGCAGCGCGGCCCGCTCCCCAGCCATGACGCGTGCCACGCAGCCGGCGTCAGTGCTGTCGCCGCAGGCCAATCGGTGATCGCCAAGGCACCAGACATCGCCGACCCGGGCGACGGCCTGGCGCGGCGGTTCCGGCGCGGCGTCGGCGGGATCGTCGGCCTCATCGTCGTCGGCGGGCGACCCAGGTTCGCCATGGCCGTCGGCATCGACGCTCTCCGGCTCGTCCCGCGCATCGCCATCGGTGACGGCCTCGTCCGCGGCGGCCAGGATCGCGCCGATCTCGTCCTGCGAGAACCCGATGGCCAGCAGATCGACTTCGCCGGCCTGCTGCAGCCCAGCGAGCGCGTCGCGTAGCAGCGCCTGGTCCCATGTCGCGTTCTCGGCGATGCGGTTGTCGGCGAGGCGAAGCGCCTCCTTCTGCGCCGGCGACAGGTGCTTCAGCACGATCACCGGCACCTTGGCGACGCCGAGCGCCTGTGCCGCTTCGAGCCGGCCGTGGCCGGCGATCAGCACGCCGTCTTCACCGACCAGGAGCGGGTTCGTGAACCCGAACGCCAGCATGCTGGCCTTGATCTGCTCGATCTGGCCGGCCGAGTGCAACCGGGCATTGCCGGCGTGCGCACGCAGTTCGCCCACCGGACGCAGCACGATCTTCGCGGCCATCCACGGGAGGGTCATCGGCGGCATCCGGATTGTGGAAAGTGCGAACTGCGGGGGGAACGGCGCGGTCAGAAGTGACGGAGTTCCGCGGGCCGCTGGGCGGTATTTGCGCACCGCGAACCAAAATTGCGACCTGGCGCTAGGGCTTTATCGCGCTCCTGCCCCCCGCATCGATCCGGCCCGGGAAGGAACCATGGGATCGATGCAGTGGCTCAGGTGTCACAGTGGCTGGTGGGCCGCGGCGCGGCGCCACCTCTTTGATGCCTGCACACCATACCCTGTGTGGGTTTCAGGGTGCAACGCGACATCCTTTCGCTCTTCTACGCTCTATTACGCTTCGTGCATTTTTTCTGCCGAATGCGCCAGGCACTACGCGGCACGTGGTCGGGCCAACAGCCCGAAATGCGCTGCGAGCACGCAGAGCGTCGCGACCAGCACGCCTTGCGCCTGAGGCGGTGGGATCGGCCGCCCACCCCAGCCCTGCCGCATCGCCCACTCCCGCACCGAACTCTCGCAGCCCAGCACATGCCAGGCGCAGCAGCCCGCAGCGCTGTCGTAGCCTCCCAAGGTGTCAATCGCTTCGGCGACCTTAATGCCGGCCTGCATGTGGTCGCTGGACATGCCTCGCGTCGTCTTGCCGGGCATCCGCGCGAGCGACGAAGCGCCGAGTGCCCCAAGCCGCGCGCTGCGAAACAGCATGCGGAACATCGTGCCGGCATCGAACATCTCCTGCGTGATTGTT
The DNA here is from genome assembly GCA_044358135.1 of Acetobacteraceae bacterium. GTDB lineage: Bacteria > Pseudomonadota > Alphaproteobacteria > Acetobacterales > Acetobacteraceae > CAMDGX01. The sequence continues at coordinate 6,047 of JBIKOJ010000220.1, forward strand.
CGGTTTGCCAGCATCATGCCGAGCGTGTCGACCGCGCGGTGATGCGCCACCACCGTCCCAGTGTCCGGATCGGCGTCGTAGCTCGGCGGTTCGAACGCGCCGTGCTGCAGCCGCCACTGCGACGGCTTCGACAGGTCCTCCAGGCCAACTCGGGTCGGCTTGCGGTTCTTCCTAGCGGCCATGGCCATGTCCTCCGTTGCGGCGTCCCCACCGTCGGGTGGCTTCGTTGGCGACCGCCTGGCGCAGCCAGGGATCGGTGATCTCGGAGATGTTCAGCGCGGCCACGCCGTGCTGGTGCCATGCCTGTCGCCGCATGGTGTCGAGCGTGGTGGCATCGGTTGGTGTGCGGGCCCGGTCCAGGCAGGAGCGGGGCGGCTGAGGCGCACCGGGGAGCCTCATGCCTGGCCTCCCTTGCTGGACGTGGCCCACAGCAGCAGGGCCAAGGCATCGGCCTCGTTGTCGTCGGCAGGACGGAAGCCCAGGGCCTGGATGGCGGCGATGACGGCGGCCTTGTCGGCGTTGCCCTTGCCGGTGGCGAAGCGCTTGATGGTGCCCACGGGGACGCCCTCGTAGGCCACGCTGCGGCTCTCGCACCACGCAGCCAAGTGGGCGAGGAAGCCTCCGTAGATGTGGGCGGCGTCGGTCCCTGCGTGCCGGCGAACTTCCTCGAAGACGACGCGGCCAAGCCCACCCGAGAGGGTGTCCAGTTCGGCCAGCCAGCGAGCGAAGCGCAGATACCGCATCCCGCCGCCCTCGAACCGGCTGGGGCGGAAGCTGATGGTGCCGGAGGTGATGTGATCGTCGCGGGTGCGCAGCGCCCAACCTGTGCTGGTTCCGAGGTCCAGCGCCAGCACGGCCGGTGCGGCGACGGGGGTGGGCAGGACGGTCGGCGGCGCAAGGACAGGGCTTGCCTGTGGCGCGAGCGCGATCAGAGTCGCGGAAGCCATGGTGATCTCCTGAGAGGGGGAACAGCGTGGTCAGGGCGACGACGGCGCAGGTCTTGGCGGAGCTCGCCGTCGTCGCCCGCCTTGGGCGAGATGCGGATGGGGTTTGGCGGTCCCGTCGCGGGAGGGGGGAGGTTCATGGCGCTTCCCCCGGCGTCAACGGCTCTGGGTGCAGCACGTCGAGCAGGGGATCACCGGTCGCCCAGTCGGAGGCGAAACTTTCTGCCCGCGGCGAAACGGCGGTGACCAGGGCGCCGGGGAAGCTGCGCTTGATGGCGTTGATCTGCTCGAACATGGCAACGCATCGCGCGAGTTCATCGATCGTCCAGATCGTGCGGGCCCGCTCGTCCTGGGTGGCCGCGATCGCCAGTGCCTCCTCGCTGGTGCGGGTGATGACCAGCACCTGTCCGTCCTCGGTTCGGCCCTCCCAGACCGTCGGAGCCAGTGGTGCATGGCCGGTGTCGCGGGCTTCGCAGTCGAGCGCTTTCCAAGCACGGATCATCATGGCGCTGGTGCGCTCGGTCTCTCCGACGTCCCGGTTGTGGCTGTAGGCTTCGGTCCAGAGCCGGTGTGCCTGGCGGAAGCGCACCAGCGTCGCCGGGCTGACCAGTCGCACCAGTCGTCCGACGCCCCAGTGGCGCTCCATCTGCCGCGCTACCGCGTCCACTGACAGCACCGCGACCGTGATGCGGTCGTGCTCGATCACCGCCGACGTGTTGTCGACGTAGCTGGGCACGCGCCGACTTGTGGGTCTCTGCATCTCCATCAGCCTCCCCTCCGAAGCGGCCCCCGCTCCCCCGTAGGGGGCGTGTCCCCAAGGGCACTACCCCCCGTAGGGGGGGGACACCGGGAAATGCCGGAATTCCTCATGTCTCGCGCTGAAACGATCGGGACAGGCGGGACACAGGGTGCAAACCGTTGAATAGGCTTGTGTCCTAGCGTCCCCGCGTCGACGTGGGACAACGGGGCGTTCATTTCAGATTTCCGCACAAACCACCTCCACCGGACTGTTGGCGGCGAGGCCGGTTCGGGTGCGCCAGAGGCGAACTGGAGTGTCGTTCCAGATGACATCGGCGGCCGCAGGCGCGAGCGGGATTGTGTCATTGATGCGGGCATAGGTCCGACCTCGGGGCGTGCCCAAAGCCGCGACCAAGCGGGCCAGGAACATCCGGCCACCGGGTCGGACCATACCCGCGACCTCGAGCAAAAGCGCCATGTCAGTCACTGACGCCACCGTCGGCTCCGGCGTTGACGCCACGGGGGGACGTGCAGGCGCCGAAGTCTTAACTTCCGCCTGCTGAACCAATAC
>JBIKOJ010000221.1:0-8294 GCA_044358135.1 Acetobacteraceae bacterium
GCGTGCCGGTCGGTCGCCTCGATCCGGTCGACATAGTAGTAATAGTCCTTGAACGCCTTCGGGCTGCTCACCTGACGCTTGAAGGTGGCCACCACGTCGTCGGAGACGAATTCGCGGCTGTCCATCACCCCAGCCTTGGCCGGCCACATGATCCCCTTGCGCAGCTTGATCTCAAGGCGCAGCGGGTTCTGCTTCCACTCCCAGCTCTCCGCCAGTTCGCCGCGTAGCGCATCCTCGGCCAGCCAGGCATCCGGGCGGTAGTTGTACTTGCCGCCGCGCCGGACCGACTTGTCCAGGTCGCCGGCGAACAGCGTCTCGAAATGAAGGTTGTCGTGGTTGGTCTTCCAGGCATAGTCGCCGGGATCGAACGACAGCGCCGAGATGGTCGAAGAGACTGTCACGATCTCCAGGTTGCCGCCGTATTGCGGTTTCTGAGCCTGGGCCGGCCCCGCTGCCACGGCAAGTGCCGCGGCCAGGGGAACGGTGGCGAGAAGCTTGCGCTTCATGGATACCTCCTCTTGTTTCTTGTTTTTCATCGGCTGCCGCGCATCCGCGGGTCCAGCAGGTCGCGCATCGCGTCGCCCAGCACGTTGATCGCATAGACGACGACGGTGATCGCCAGCCCCGGAGCAACCGCCAGCCACGGCGCCATGTACATATAGGTCCGCCCCGATCCGCTGAGCATCCCGCCCCAGGTTGGGGCCGGCGGCGGCACGCCGAAACCGAGGAAGCTGAGCCCGGACTCCACCAGGATTACCGCGCCGACGCGCGTGGTGAACAGCACGATCACCGGCGGCAGGATGTTGGGCAGGATGTGCTGCAACAGCACCCGCGGCGTACCGGCCCCCATCGACTGGGCGGCATGCACGTACATGTTCTCCCGCACTGAAACCACCGCGCCGCGCACGATGCGGCTGCCGCCGATGCCGAAGGTCAGCCCCAGCACGAAGATCACCTGCCACATTCCCGGCCCCAGCACCGAGACCACGACGATCAGGATGATCAGCTCCGGAAAGCTCATCCACGCATCCACCAGGCGCTGCATGACCAGGTCGACCTTGCCGCCGAGATAGCCGGTGATGATGCCGAGCATCACCGAGATCACGGTCGCCAGGGTGGCCGCGGCAAAGCCGATGATCACCGAAAGCTGCGCACCGTACAGCAGGCGTGAGAGGATATCGCGCCCCAGATGGTCGGTGCCGAACCAGAACCGCGCCGAGGGCGGCTTCAGCCGATTGGCCGGGCTGATCTGGTTCATGCCATAGGGCGCGATCAGGTCGGCGAAGATGCCGCAGAACAGGAAAATCACCACCACCACCAGGCCGATGGCGCCCAGCGGCTTCTCACGGAACAGGCGGAGGAAGAAGCTGGCGACCGGCCCCCGCTGCGGCGGCAGCACCTCGGCCTGTAACTGCACGGCGGCGCTCATCAGCGGTACCTCACCTTCGGGTCGAGCAGGCCGTAGCTGAGGTCCACGATCAGGTTGATCACAACCACGGCGACACCCACGATCAGGAACACGCCGGTGATCACCGGATAGTCACGCCGGCTCACCGCCTCCAGCAGCATCAGCCCCATGCCGGGGATGACGAAGATCTGCTCCATGATCACCGTCCCCCCGATCAGGATCGGCGCCTGCAAGCCGATCAGTGTCACCACCGGGATCAGCGCGTTGCGCAGGGCATGGCGCACCACCATGGTCTTCTCGGTCATCCCCTTGGCCCAGGCGGTGCGGATATAGTCCTGCCGCAGCACCTCCAGCATCATCGTGCGGGTCATGCGCATGGTGATCGCAGACAGCGAAGTGCCCAGGATCGCGGCCGGCAGCGCCAGTTGCAGCACGTTGCCCACCGGGTCCTCGCTGAACGGCACGAACTTCACCTCTGGCGAGATGCCCCACCAGACCGCCGGGAACACCATCACGATGGTGCCCAGCCAGAACCCCGGCACCGCCAGCATCAGGATGGAGAATGACCGCCCGAGATAATCGCCCCATGTGTCCTGGCGGATCGCCGACCACACCCCGCTCGGCACCGCGACGATCAGCGCCACGAACAGCGCCATGAAGCCCAGCTGGAACGTGGTCGGCAGGCGCGCGGCGATCTCGCCGATCACCGACTGCTCCTGCCACAGCGAAGAACCGAAATCCCCCTGCAGGATGCCGCCCACCCAGCGGAAATACTGGATGTACATCGGCTGATCGAGGCCCAGCGCCGCCTCCAGCTGCGCCCGGTCGGCCTTGCCGGCGCTGATGTCGTTCTGCGATATCATCATGTCGATGATGTCGCCCGGGATCAGCCGTACGGTCGAAAACACGATGACGCTGGCGAAGAACAGAGTCGGAATGAGCGCCAGGAGGCGGCGGATCACATAAGCCCTCATGGGCGAGGATTTCCTTGGACGAGGATTGCTGACAATTTGCACGCGCTTTCGCTGCGGGGAAAGGGGGAACTAGATGGAGATTCCGTCATGTTTGCCCTCGTCCGGCGCGGGGGCGGGTTGAGCCCGGAGGGACTCGTGCCCATCGGCGTTTCGGGCTAGGGAACATTGAAGGAAGTGAGGAGCCGTCCGGCGTGAGCAGCACTCTCGAACAGAAGATTCCATCCATCGAGGCGATCGAGGAGGGCCTGGCCAGCCAGGGCTACATCTCCTCCCGCCAGATCGCGACCGCGCTGTTCCTGGCGGTGCGGCTCGGCAAGCCCATCCTGGTGGAAGGCCCGGCCGGCACCGGCAAGACCGAGCTGGCCAAGGCCACCGCCGGGTTCATGCAGCTGCCGCTGATCCGCATGCAGTGCTACGAGGGGCTGGACGAGTCCAAGGCGCTGTACGAGTGGAAATACGGCAAGCAGCTCCTCTACACCCAGCTGCTGCGCGACAAGCTCGGCGAGCAGCTGCGCGAAGCCTCCACGCTGGACGAGGCGTTGGCGCGGCTGGACAATGTGGACGACATGTTCTTCTCGGAGCGCTTCCTGGAGCCGCGGCCCCTGCTGCGCGCCCTGCGCGAGCCGATCGGCTGCGTTCTGCTGGTGGACGAGGTCGACAAGGCCGACGAGGAATTCGAGAGCTTCCTGCTGGAGATCCTGTCGGACTACCAGGTGTCGATCCCGGAGCTTGGCACGCAATACGCCAAGGTGATCCCGATCGTGCTGCTCACCTCCAACAACACCCGCGACCTCGGTGACGCGATGAAGCGGCGCTGCCTGCACCTGCATATCGGCTACCCCGATGCGCGGCGGGAGGAGCGGATCGTGCAAACCCGCGTGCCGCACGTGCAGGCCAGCCTGCTGCGCCAGCTGGTGCACTATGTGCAGAACCTGCGCACGCAGGATCTCCGCAAGCTGCCGAGCGTGTCCGAGACGATCGACTGGGCGCGGGCGCTGATCCTGCTCAATGCCTCGCAGCTGGAGCCGGAGCTGGTCCACAACACGCTGAACGTGCTGCTGAAGTTCGAGGGCGACATGTCCAGCGCCGGCAAGCTGGTCGGCGAGATGACCCACCAGGCGCTGCGCGAAAGCTCGCACGGCATGGCGGCGAAGTAGCGCCGCCGTGTCCGGCTCCTCGCCCTTCGGGCGCGCCGCGGAAACGGCGCAGTCCTCCGACATGCTGCTGCGGCTGCTGCGGGTGGCGCGGGGCGCCGGCGTGCGCATCTCGGTGGCCGAGGCGATCGATGCGTTCGAATCGGCCAACGCGGTGGGCTACGCCGACCGCCAGGCCCTGAAGGACGCGTTGACCCTCACCATCGCCAAGACGTTCGAAGACAAGCAGATCTTCGAGCAGTGCTTCGAGACCTACTTCAAGCGCGAGAACACCGCCCTCAGCGGCGACTTGGCGTCCAAACTCCCGCCACCGCCGCCCCCGCCGCAGGGCGAAGGTGGCGATGGCGAGGCCCAGGGCATGGGCGGCGAAGGGCAGGGGGCGCAGTCGGCCCTCGGCCAGATGCTGATGCAGGGCGACCTCGCCGGCCTCGCGGCCGCGATGGAGCGCGCGGCGGAGGCGGCCGGCGCCACCAACATCACGCTGTTCACCCAGACCAACCTCTACGCCCGCCGCATCCTCGATAGGATGGGGCTGGCGGAACTGGAGCGCGAGATCACCCGGCTGCGCGGCGAGGGCAACGCGGAACTCGCCGACCGCCTGGCCAAGGCCCGCGCCGCGCTGGGCGAACAGGCCCGCGGCTACATGGAGCGTCAGCTCGCCCTGTTCTCCCAGGGCACCACGCGCGAGATCCGCGAGGGCGCGCTGCGCCAGGTCAACCTGTCCCAGCTCGATCGGCGCGACATCCAGCGCATGCGCATGCTGATCCGCGAGATGGCCAAGAAGATCGCCGAGCGCTACAGCCGCAAGCGCTACCGCGACCGCCGCGGCGTGCTGGATACGCGGCGGACCATGCGTAAGAACATGGTGTTCGACGGCGTGCCGTTCCGCACCGTGTGGAAGCGCGAGCGAATCGACAAGCCGCGCGTGATGGCGCTGTGCGATGTGTCCGGCTCAGTTGCCAACGTCGCGCGCTTCCTGCTGATGTTCCTCTATTCCCTGCACGACGTGCTGGCCGATCTGCGCGGCTATGCCTTCTCCAGCCACCTGATCGACGTGAGCGACATCCTGCGGCGTGAGAGCAGCGACGACGCGATCACCAAGATCCTGGAAGCGATCGGCTTCGGCTCCACCAACTACGGCAAGTCGCTGGAAGATTTCTGCGGCATGGCGCTGAAGAACGTGAACCGGCAGACCACCGTGATCATCCTGGGCGACGCACGCGGCAACCGCAACGAGCCCCGCGTTGAACTGATGGGCGATATCTTCAACCGCGCCGGCCGCGTGATCTGGCTGAACCCGGAGCCGCAGCCCCTGTGGGGCACCGGCGACAGCGACATGTATCGCTACGCGCCGTTCTGCAGCCAGATGATGACCTGCAACACGATCGCCCAGCTGGAGCGGGTCGTGGAGGAATTGCTGGCCAACGCGCGCTGACGAAGGCCCCTGCACCGTACAATATTGGGGCCCACGCCTGCCTAGGCGCGGGCCCCTTGTCGTTTGCGTAGCCGCTCAGCTCACGCTGCGCGCCGACGCATCCGCACGGCCCCCAACATCGCCAGACCAATGCCAAACACGGAGAGGCTCACCGGCTCCGGCACTTCCACCTGCGGACTGCAGATGGGGAAGTTGGGCGCCCCGTTCGGGCACGTGCCCACCGCCGTGGCGCCGAGGCGGACCTGCTGGAGATCCGTGATCGCCTGAACGCCGACGGTGCTGGTGAGGGTGAAGCTCACAGCTACCTGGCCATCAAGCGACCCCAGGGTGAATTGGTTGTTGCCATTGGCGGAGATCGGGGCACTGAAGGCGAAAGGAGTGCCAAACTGATCAACGGCGAGGAAATTCGCGGTGCCATTGAATTCGGAGAGTAGGCTGAATTGGAGTTTGGAGAATCCCAGACTTGTGTCGGCGAGTGAGATCTGAACCGAGTCGAAGAAACCGTCCTGCGCCTCGATCCTGGCCTGGCCGCCACCAGTGGCCGCCCGCAGGATCTCGGTGCCGTTCGAGTTGAAGTTAACTAGGGTCGTCGTCGAGGAATTCAGGCACCCCTGGATCTGGATGCCGATCTGGGTGGCAAAGTTGGGGCCGCAGGGGTTGAAGACGACATTGTCCACATCGCCCGACCCGCCAACGAAACCCGATTGCAACGTTAGAGTCGCCTGTGACCCGCCCGGGGCCAGCGCGACCAGCGTTGCGACAACGAGGCCGTAGCCGAATTTCTTGAGTGTACTCATAATCTCCCATCCTCGAAAAGCCGCGAAGGGGGATTACATCAATTGCAATTTGAGCAAAATTCACGGGTTGGGGAGTATTAATGTCAAATTGATACTTGAATACAATGGTATAGAACGAGCGATGTGGCGATTTTGTATTCAGATAAACCAAATATTATTGTCAGTGATCGTTGATATGTCGACACCCTCAGCGGCACGCACCGCATGAGGCGGCGCGCATCAACGGCGACGCGACACACTGTGGACATGGGGGCGGCCTTGACCGCAGCGAACCGCCTGCCGCGACGGTCTGGATGGACCCGAAGCAACTGTGCATGGAACCCGGATACCAGATCCGTTGCCTGCCGCCGGCCCGGACCAATCTTGCTCAGCGGATGGCCGCGGAGTCCAGCAAATCCAGTTCGCCGCCGCTCGGATCGAAGCCGCGGTTCGAGCGCAGAAGCTGCTGCGTATAGGGATTGGAGACATTACCGGCCGCCAGGGCATCAGCCGTTGTCGTTTCCACGATTTCGCCCCGGTTCATCACCGCGATCCGATCGCAGAGATGGGCGATCACCGCCAGGTCATGGCTGACCATCAGCATGGTCAGCCCGTGCTCCCGGCGCAGCCGGCTCAGCAGGTTCAGGATCTCCGCCTGGACCGACACGTCCAGCGCGCTGGTCGGCTCGTCCAGCAGCAGGATGCGCGGCTCCAGGATCAGGGCACGGGCGATGGCGATGCGCTGGCGCTGGCCGCCGGAAAGCTGATGCGGATAGCGGAAGCGGTGCTGCGGGCCCAGCCCCACCTCCTCCAGCGCGGCTGATACGCGGCGTTCGGCATCGCCCAGCCGATGGATCGCAATTGGCATGGACAGCGTCTGGTCCACGGTCTGGTTCGGGTGCAGGGAGCCGTAGGGGTCCTGGAACACCATCTGCACCGTCTTGCGCTGGGCAGTGCTGCGGCGCTTGCCCATGGTCTGCCCGGCCAGCACCACACGACCTTCGGCATGCGCGATCAGCCCGGCCACCGCCCGCAGCACCGTCGACTTGCCTGAGCCGGATTCGCCCACCAGCCCATACGCCTCCCCCTCCGCCACGGACAGGTTGACGTTGCGGGCGGCATCGAATCGCTTGGCGCCCCGGCCGTAGCTGACCGTCACATGCTCCAGGATGATGCTCATGCGCCCATCCTTCTGCTTCGCGTCTCCAGCGGGGCGGCGATGTCATCCATCCAGGCCGGGTCACGCTGCAGCTGCGGCAGGTCGCCGCGTTTGCGGCCGAGTTCGGGCAGGGCGGCGAGCAGGCCCCTGGTATAGGGATGCTGCGCATCGGCGAGGCTGCCCGCATCGCAGATCTCCACAATCTGGCCCGCATACATCACCAGCACGCGGTCGCAGAACGACGAGACGAGGTGCAGGTTGTGGCTGATCAGGATCAGGCCCATGCCGCGCTCGCGCACCAGCTCGTCCATGATGGAGAGCACCTGGGTCTGCACTGTCACGTCCAGCGCACTGGTGGGCTCGTCCGCGATCAGCAGCTCGGGCCCGGCGATCAGCATGGCCGCGATCATGATGCGCTGCCCCATGCCGCCGGAGACCTGGTGCGGATACATGGCATAGACCCGCTCGGGGTCGCGGATATGCACCGACTGCAGCATCTCCAGCGCCGCTGCCCGCGCCTCGGCCTTGCTGCTGCCAAGATGGGTGCGGTGTGTTTCGGCAATCTGGTCGCCGACCCGCATCACCGGGTCCAGCGAGTATTTCGGATCCTGCAGCACCATGGCCATGCGCTTGCCGCGCAGCCGCCGCAGCTGGCGTTCGCTTTGCGCGCGCAGGTCGATCTCGCCCAGAAGCAGCTCGTCGGCCTGCACCTGTGCTGGCGGGCGGGCAAGACCCATGATGGCTCGCCCCGTGGTCGACTTGCCGGAACCTGATTCGCCCACGATGCCCAGCCGCTCGCGACCCACCGTGAAGCTCACGTTCCGCACGGCCTTGAAGTCGCCGTCATCCCCGGGATAGGTCACGGAGAGGTTGCGAACCCGCAGCAGGGGAGAGTCCATGCCCATCCCCTCAGCCGCGCCCGGAGGAGACATCGCGCAGCCCATCGCCGAGCAGGTTGAAGCCGAGGCTGGTGACAAAGATCGCCAGGCCCGGAATCGTGGCCACCCACCACTGGTCCAGCAGCACCTCGCGCCCCGTGGAGACCATGGCCCCCCACTCCGGCGACGGCGGCTGCGCGCCAAGCCCCAGGAACCCCAGCCCCGCGGCGGTCAGGATGATGCCGGCCATGTCCAGTGTCAGGCGAATGATCACGGACGGAAGGCACAGCGGCACGATCTGGGTGGCGATGATCCGCAGATGGGAAGCCCCTTGCAGCTCGGCCGCCTGGATGAACTCGCTGCGCCGGCGCGTCAGCGTCTCAGCGCGGGCGAGGCGGGCATAGGGCGGCCAAGCCGTCAGCGCGATGGCGATCACGGCATTCTCGATGCCGGGGCCCAAGGCCGCGGCGAAGGCCAGCGCCAGCACAAGGCGTGGAAAGGCGAGGAAGA
>JBIKOJ010000049.1:0-27468 GCA_044358135.1 Acetobacteraceae bacterium
CACGGCCGCGATGGCCTGGCGGATCTTCACGTCGCGGGTGATGCCGGCGTCGCCGCGCAGGATGATGGTGTGCATGCAGCCCGGGAAGACCTTCTCCACCGAGATGTCGTTGCGGCCCTTGAAGAGGTCGATCTGCTCCACCTCGATATCGGCGAGGTGGGCGGTGCCGGCCTGCATGGCGGCGACGCGGGTGCCGACCTCGGGTAGGAAGTTGTAGCGCAGCGTGTCGATATGCACGGTCTTGCGGCCGGCGAAGCCATCAGGCCCCGGGGCGGAGGTGTCGGCGGTGTAGTCGTCGAAGCGGCGGAAGGTGACGTGGCTGTCCTTCACCAGTTCGCCGAGGCGGAAGGGGCCGGTGCCGATGGGCGTGATTTCGCGCGGGCCCTTGGCGGCTTCCTCGGCCGGGAGGATCGACATCGGGAAGCACGGGGTCTTCATCACATCGAGAAGGACGGCGGAGCCTTCCTTGAGGTTGATGATGAAGGTGTTGGCGTCCGGCGCTTCCATGGATGACACCTGGGCGAAGACCGGGGCGTTGGGGCTGATCTTGGCGTAGCGCTGCATGGTGGCCAGCACGTCGGCCGAGGACATGGTCTTGCCGTTGTGGAACTTCACGCCCTGGCGCAGCGTGAAGGTGAACTTCTTGCCGTCGGGCGCCACATCGACCTTGCTGGCGAGCATCGGCTTGGCCGAGTAGTCCTCGCCCATCATGACCAGGCTTTCGTACATGTGCATCGCGGTCTCGAGCTGGACCGTGGTGCAGAACATGGCCGGGTCGAAGTGATCCATGCCGGAGACGTGGCCGTGGATGAGCGTGCCGCCCTTCTTGGCCTGGGGGCTGGCCGTTTGCGCGATGGCGGGGCTGGCGAGCGCCAACCCGATGGCAGCGAGGCCGAGTGCCCGCCGCGCGGTTGCAGCCGAAATCATGTGTTCTTGCTCCCTGCTTCGCCGCCGCGGCGGCCTTGCTTGAGCGTAGAACAAGCGAGCGCCGTTTGGAAACCGTGAGTTTTGCGTTCATGCCGTTTCAGCGCGGCACGCAAGCAGGGCCAGGGTGGCGTGGCCCGCGCGGTTGCCCGCAAAGGCCACGCCCCTCAAGGAAGCTGGCGTCAGTCCAGCCAGATGTCCCAGTTGCGCATCGCGTACCAGCCTTTCCAGCCCTTCACCCGCTGGTTGACGGCGATGGCGCGGCCGGCGTCGGAAATCTTGACCATGTAGGCCTTGCTGCGGACGGCGGTTTCGGCCTCGAGCCAGGCCTTCCTGCGCTCGTTGATGTCGAACGAGGAGAAGAAGCGCGCGTAGGGCGCGTCTACATCAGCGTCCTTCAGGTTGCTCAGCCCGGTGGTGGTGTAGATCAGCGCGCGCCATTGCTGCGGGCCGAGCAGGGGTTGCGAGCAGAAGCCGGTCATGGAGACGTTGAAGCCGCCTTCGCCGGTCTGCAACGCCAGGGCGTTGGTGACCTAGTCGGTGACGCGCATCTCGACGTTGACGCCGACATCCTTGAGCGCCTGTTCCAGCACGAGCATCTGGCTGCGCATGTAGGCATAGACGCCGTTGGTGTGGATGATGATCTTCTCGCCCTTGTAGCCGGCTTCCTTGAGCAGGGCGCGGGCCTTGGCGGGGTTCTTCTCGTTGTAGAACGGCTTCATCTGCTCGCCGGTGTAGAACGGGCTATCCGCATACAACAGCGAGGGGTTCAGGCGGGTGACGCTGCCGGAGACCGCGATCATGTCTTCGACATCGACCACGGCGGCGATCGCCTGGCGGATCTTGACGTCGCGGGTGAGGCCGTTGTCGCCGCGCATGATGATGGTGTGCATGCAGCCCGGGAAGACCTTCTCGACCGCAATGTCGTTGCGGCCCTTCAGAAGGTCGATCTGCTCGGCGTCGATCTCGGCGATGTGGGCGGTGCGGGCCTGCACCGCGGCGATGCGCGAGGAGGCTTCGGGCAGGAAGTTGTAGCGCAGGGTTTCGATGTGCGCGGTCTTGCGGCCGGCGAAGCCGTCGGGCCCCGGTGCCGAGGTGTCCTGCGTGTAGTCGTCGAAGCGGCGGAAGGTGACGTGGCTGTCCTTCACCAGTTCCTGCAGGCGGAACGGGCCGGTGCCGATGGGCGTGATGTCGCGCGGGCCCTTGGCGGCTTCCTCGGCGGGGATGATCGACATCGGGAAGCACGGCGTTTTCATCACGTCGAGCAGGACGGGCGAGGGTTCCTTCAGGTTGATGATGAAGGTGTGGGCGTCGGGCGCCTCGAAGCTGGCGAGCTGGGCGAAGGCCGGGGCGTTGGTGCTGATCTTGGCGTAGCGCTGCATGGTGGCGAGCACGTCGGCCGAGGTCATGGTCTTGCCGTTGTGGAACTTCACGCCCTGGCGCAGCGTGAAGGTGAACTTCCGGCCGTCGGGGGCTGCATCGACCTTGCTGGCGAGCATCGGCTTGGCCGAATAGTCCTCGCCCATCATGACGAGGCTTTCGTACATGTGCAGCGCGGTTTCCAACTGCACGGTGGTGCAGAACATGGCGGGATCGAAGTGGTCTATGCTGGATACATGGCCGTGGATCAGGGTGCCGCCCTTCTTCGCCTGCGGGCTGACTGTCTGGGCCATTGCTGGCATGGCGAATGCCAAGCCGATTGCGGCCAGGCTCAACGCCTGCCGCGAACGTGCAGCCAATTTCATCTTGACCTCCCTGCTTGGCCACTGGTGCGGCCTTGCCGGAACGCTAAAGCAGGCACAAGCCGCTTGCGACAATTAGTTTGTTCATTCGGTTTCCACGCGGCACAGCAGGCACCCGGGCTTGGCGGTGTGGATGTTGACGAAGCTGGTGCGGGGATCGGCCAGGGCGCGGGCGAGCGGGGCATCGGCCTCCGGGCCTTCGGCGACCTGGCCGAGGTCGTAGAGGACAGCCTGGTTGGCGTCGTAGGCGCGGACGGAGACGAGGCTGGTGCGGATGATGGGGGCGAGCTCGTTCTCGCCCTGGTAGGCGGGGCATTCCTGTTCGTGCAGGAAGATCGGGCTGGGGGTCCAGTAGATGCCGGTGGGGCCGGAGAGGCGATAGGAGCCGAGCAGCACGGCCTCGCCCTTCGCCGCGTTCTGCAGGCAGTGGCGGCAGGGGGCGCCGGTGCCGGCGGAGATGGAACGGCGCAGGGGGTTGCCGAAATCGTCCTGGCCGGTGGCGCGCCAGCGCTGGGCGGTTGCGGTGGGGATGGGAACGCAGCGGAAGCGGGACATGGCGGGCTCCTTGGTGGTGGAGCCGAAGTAGCGGGATGGCCGGTGGGCCGGCCATCCGCCCGTTGCGTTGGCTATTTCAGCGTGCGGCCGCCCCACAGCTCGAAGGGCCCCATGGGCCAACGGAAGCAGTCCTTCATCAGCTGGTCGACTTCCTCTTCGGTGCAGATGCCTTCATCGACCACGCGGCGGGATTCGCGGCGGACGGCGGCGTTGATGCGGTTGGCGACGTAGCCCCACTGCTCCGGCTGGTCCTTCACCACGATGGGGTTCTTGTTGCAGCGCTTGGCGAGTTCGCTGACCAGGGCGATGGTTTCTTCCGAGGTGCTGGGGGCGCGGACGATTTCGGCCATGCGCATCACGGCGCAGGGCTGGGCCCAGTGCCAGCCGACGACCTGGGACGGGCGGCGCGTGGCGTAGGCCAGCGCCGTGATGGGCAGGCCGGCGGAGTTGGAGGTGAGGATGGCGCGTGGGGGCGCATGCGCGTCCATCTCGCGGAAGACACGGCACTTGAGGTCGAGGTCCTCCGGCACGGCTTCCACCGTGAGGCCGGCTTCGGAGACGGCTTCGGCCAGGGTGGCGACGGGGCGGATGCGGCCCATGGTGGCGCGCACCTCGTCGGGCGACAGCTTGCCGCGATCGACGGCGCGGCGCAGGCCGAAGCGGCCGTTCTCGATCGTGTCCATGGCGATGACGAGCTGCGACGGGGTGGCATCGAACAGGCGGATTTCGCAGCCGGCGGTGGCGATGACCTGGGCGATCTGCGTGCCCATGATGCCGGCGCCGACGACGCCGACGACGGGGAGGAAGGTGGTCATGGCGCGGCTTTCGTGAAGTTGGGAAGCGGGGGCAGGCCGTCGCGCTCACGCCAGGTGACGGTGACGCGGTCGCCGATGGCGCAGGCGGTGCCGTCGATGCCGGTGACGAGGCGGGGGCCTTCATCCAGGTCGATCAGGGCGACTTGATACGGGGGCTTGAGTTCCGGCAGGAGCTGGACGTGGACGGTGGTGACGGAGTGGACGGTGCCCCGCCCTTTCGTCTCCACCCATTCCAGCGTGTCGGCGTCGCATTCCAGGCAGAAGGGGCGCGGGTAGTGCTGGTGGTGGCCGCAGGCATGGCAGCGTTGGACGACGAGCGCGTGGCGCCCTGCTGCTTCCCAGTAGGGCCAGAGCACCGGGTCGTCGATCTGCATGCGGTCGCTCATTGGGAGGGTCCTTGAGGGAAGGAAGAGTCTTCTTTTTCTGAAGAAAAAGAAGCAAAAAGACTTTTCCGACTTGCACGCGTGCCGGGTGCCCAGCACGCGCGCAAGCGGACAAAAGTTTTTTGGTTCTTTTTTTCAAAAAAGAACATGCTTACTCTTTTGCCAGAACAACGGTGCCTGCCGTGGACAGCAGCCCGCCCACGCCATGGGCGACGCCGATCTTCGCGTTCGGCACCTGCCGCTCGCCGGCCTCGCCGCGGAGTTGGCGGACGGCTTCTATCAGCAGCATGAGGCCGAGCGCGCCGGGGTGGTTGTAGGAGAGGCCGCCGCCGGAGGTCATGGACGGCAGCTTGCCGCCCGGGCGGAGGGCGCCGGATTCGACGAAGGCGCCGCCTTCGCCCTTCTTGCAGAAGCCGAGGTCTTCCAGCGCGAGCAGCACGGTGATGGTGAAGCTGTCGTAGGGCTGGAGGATGTCGACATCCTTGGGCGTGATGCCGGCCATGGCGAAGGCTTCGGGGCCTGACTTGGCAGCGGCGGAGACGGTGAGGTCCTTCATCTGGCTGATGTGCCAGTGGGTGTGGCTTTCGGCGGCGCCCAGGATGCGGATGGGTTTCTTCGCCGCGTCGCGCGCACGTTCGGCGGTGGTGACGATGCAGGCGCCGCCGCCATCGGTGACCAGGCAGATGTCGTTGCGGTGCAGCGGCTCGCTGATCGGGCGGGCGTTCAGGCAATCCTCGATGGTAAGGGGATCGCGCGACCAGGCCTTGGGGTTCTTCTGCGCCCAGAGGCGGGCGGCGACGGCGATCTCGGCGAGCTGGGCGCGGGTGGTGCCGTATTGGTGCATGTGGCGGGCGGCAATGAGGGCGTAGCGGCCGATCGGGCTGGGCAGGCCGTAGGGCACTTCCAGCTGGTGCATGATCGGCACGCCCATGGCAGGCGCGCCCCCGGAGAGCGAGCGGGCGCGGCGGCTGCGCTGGCGGGAGGCGTAGGCGATCAGCGCCACTTCGCAGAAGCCGGCCTGGATGGCGGCGATGGCGTGATGCACCTGGGCTTCGAAGGCAGCGCCGCCAAGATCGGAGCTGTCGGAGAAGCGGGGCTGGATGCCGAGATATTCGGCGACCTGCACGCTGCCTTCCTCGCCCATGTAGTTGACGAAGAGGCCGTCGATATCGCGGCGCTTCAGGCCGGCTTCGGCGAGGGCTTCGCGGGTGGCCTTGGCGACCATCGAGAGTTCGTTCTCGCCGGCGACCTCGCCAAGCGCGGTTTCGGCGACACCGGTGATGTAGAGGGGGGCGGGCATGTTCTAAGCGACCTTCATCGTTTCGCGTTCGCGAGCGAGCTGGGAGCGGCGGATCTTGCCCGACTGGTCGCGGGGAAGGGCAGGCATGAACTCGTAGGATTCCGGCAGCTTGTAGCTGGTGAGGCGCTGCTTCATCCAGGCACGCAGGGCGGGTTCGTCGACCGTAGCACCGGGGCGGGGTTCGACGATGGCGTGGACGGTCTTGCCCAGCTCGTCGTGCGGGATGCCGACCACGGCGGCGTCGGCGATGTCCGGGTGTTCGGTGAGGGAGGCTTCGACCTCGGCCGGGTAGATGTTGGCGCCGCCGCGGATGATGAGATCGACGCGGCGATCCGACAGGAAGAGGTAGCCCTCCGGGTCCAGGTAGCCCATGTCGCCGACGCTGATGAAGCCGTCTGGCGTGGTCTTGGTGGGCGGGGAGCCGATGTAATAGTAGGTCGGCGCCGGGTGGCAGGCGGGGCGGAAGAAGATCTCGCCGACCTCGCCCTGCGGGACTTCGTTGAAGCTGTCGTCGAGGATTTTCAGTTCGGCGCCGGCGGGCTTGCCGACGCTGCCGGGGTGGAGGAGCCACTCGTCACCGCGGATGAGGCAGGCGCCGGCGGCCTCGCTGGAGCCGAAGGCTTCCATCACCTTCTCCGGCGCGGTGAGTTCGATCCAGCGGTGCTTGAGCCAGGGTGGGCACGGGGCGGCGGTGACGAAGATGGATTCGATGCTGGAAAAGTCGCGGCGATCCACATCCGGCAGGCGGACGATGCGCATCATCATGGTGGGGGCGAGGAAGCCGAACTGGATGCGGTGGCGCTCGATCAGGTCCAGGGCCTGCGCGGCATCGAAGCGCTCCATCACCACGATGTGGTGCTCATCGAAGATGCCGTAATGGGACCAGGAGAAGGGCGAGTTGTGGTAGAGCGGGCCGGCGACGAGCTGGACCTGGCCGGGGCGCATGCCAACATTGGCGCGCAGCAGCATGTCCCCCACGGCGCGGGCCCAGGGGTTGGGGTCGACAATGATCTTGGAGCGGCCGGTGGAGCCGCCGGAGCCGATCGCCTTGCCGGGATGGGCGGTGATGTCCGGCAGCGTGGAAGCATCGCTGGTGGCGTGGCGCAGGGCGGTGATGTCGGCCTTGCGGAGATGGCCGTCCTCGCGATCAGCGATGACGAGCTTGTTCTCCACCAGCGAGGTGATGCCCTGGAATTCGATGTCGGGCATGCGGGGGCTGAGCGGCAGGGTGCAGGCGCCGAGTTTCCAGGCACCATAGGCGGCGGCGTAGTGCTCCAGGCTGTTGTAGATGCCGATGCAGACCATCGAGGTGGCATCGACGCCCTTCGATGCGAAGAGGCGGGCGGCGCGGTTGGACCAGGCTTCCAGCTCGGCGTAGCTGAGGGTGTCCTCGGTGCCGTCCAGCTTGGCCAGGGTGATGACGGTGGCGTCGGGCTTCGCGGCGGCGAGCTCCGTGAGGCGGCGGCCGAAGGAGACGATGCGGGGCTGGCTCATGGGGCGGCCTTGACGGTTTCGCGTTCGCGGGCGAGCTGCGAGCGGCGGATTTTGCCGGACTGGTCGCGCGGCAGTTGCGCCATGAACTCGTAGCTCTCGGGCATCTTGTAGGTGGTGAGGCGCTGCTTCATCCAGGAGCGGAGCGCGGCTTCGTCGGGCGCGATGCCGGGGCGGGGTTCGACGATGGCGTGGACGGTTTTGCCGAGTTCGTCGTGCGGCAGGCCGAAGACGGCGACATCCGCCACGTCCGGGTGTTCGGAGAGGGCGGCTTCCACCTCGGCGGGGTAGATGTTGGCGCCGCCGCGGATGATGAGGTCCACGCGGCGGTCCGACAGGAACAAATAGCCCTCGGGGTCGACGTAGCCCATGTCGCCGACGCTGACGAAGCCGTCCGGCGTGGTTTTGGCCGGGGGGGCGCCGATGTAGCGGTAGGTGGGCTCCGGGTGGACGAAGGGGCGCATGAAGATCTCGCCGACTTCGCCCTGCGGGAGTTCGTTGAAGTCCTCGTCGAGGATCTTCATCTCGGCGTTGGCGGGGCGGCCGACGGAGCCCGGATGTTGCAGCCACTCATCGCCGCGGATGCGGCAGCTGCCGACAGCTTCCGTGGCGCCGAAGCCTTCCATCAGCTTTTCCGGCGCGGTGAGCTCCATCCAGCGGCGCTTGAGCCAGGGCGGGCATGGCGCGGCGGTTTGGTAGACGCATTCGATGCTGCTGAGGTCGCGGGATTCGATATCCGGCAGGCGGACGATGCGCTGCATCATGGTGGGGGCCAGGAACATGAACTGGCAGCGGTATTTCTCGATCATGTCCACCGCGCGGGCCGCGTCGAAGCGCTCCAGGACGATGAGGTGGTGCTCGTCGAACAACCCGCTATGGCCCCAGGAGAATGGGGAGTTGTGGTAGAGCGGGCCGGCAACGAGCTGCACCTGGCTGGTGCGGAAGGCGACGTTTCCCGGCTGGTTGGCGCGGTTGCCGGGGATGCGGGCCCAGGGCTTGGGATCGACGATGATCTTGGAGCGGCCGGTGGAGCCGCCGGAACCGATCGCCTTGCCGGGGTTGGCGATGATGTCCGGCAGGGGCGATGCGTCGGTGTCGGCGTGGCGCAGGGCGGTGAGGGCGGCGAGGCCGAAGGCGGCGCCCGGGCGGTCGGCGACGACCAGCTTGCGGTCCAGCAGGCCGGTGATCCCATCGAACTCCAGTTCCGGCATCTTGGGCGAGAGCGGCAGGGTGCAGGCACCGAGCTTCCAGGCGCCATAGGCGGCGGCGTAGTGCTCCAGGCTGTTCCAGATGCCGATGCAAACCATGGTTCGGGCATCGACGCCGTGGGCGGCCAGCAGGCGCGCGGCGCGGTTGGACCAGCGTTCCAGCTCGGCCCAGGAAAGCGTGTCCTCGCTGCCATCCTGGCGGGCCAGGGTGATGGCAATGCGGTCTCCGAACTGGGCGGCCAGGTCGGTCAGTCGCCGCCCGAAGGAAACCTCAGCCGCCATCAATCTTGCTCCTCATGTCTTCAGCGCCTCGCGCAGCTTCGCGGAACTGCGCGGCGCCCGTTCGCTGGTGGGGATGGGAGCTTCGCCGATGATGCGCTCCGCTTCCAGCCGGTTCAGCTCTGATTCCGGCAAGGCAAGGATCCGGGTGAGCACATCACGCGTGTACTGGCCGAGCGTGGGAGCGGGAAAGCGGATGGGATAGGGCTGGGCGTTCTCGCGGAAGGCGGGCGTGGGTTGCCAGTGCTTGCCGAGGATCGGCCGATCGATCTCCTGCCAGAAGCCGCGGGCGAGCAGGTGGGTTTCGCCGGTGATCATCTCGTTGAAGCCGCGCGCGACACCGGCGGCGATGCCGGCGTGCTGCAAGGCGGCCATGGCGTCGTCCGGCTCCTGCGTCTCGGTCCAGTTGGTGATGGCCTGCTCGATGCGGTCTTCGTCGGCCCGGCGGCCCTCGGCGCTGGCGAGGCGCGGGTCGTCGGAGAGGTCGGGCCGGCCGATGACCTTGCACAGGCGGCAGAAGGCGTCGTCGCTGGTGACGGCCACGGTGATCCAGGCATCGGCACCCCGGCAGCGGAAGACGCCGTGCGGGACGAAGAGCGGGTGGCGGTTGCCCCAGCGGGTCGGCGGCTTGCCGGTGGTCGACTGGGCGATGATGCCGGAGGCGGCGAGGGGGAACATGCATTCGACCTGGCTGAGGTCGATCAGCTGGCCGCGCCCGGTGCGCTTCCTGTGGAGAAGGGCCGCGATCAGCGCGGCGCCGGCGTTGAAGCCGCCATTGGGGTCGCCGCCGGCGACGTGGTTCATGGTGGGCGGCCAGCCCTCCGCGCCGGTGATGCTGGGCAGGCCGGAGCCCTGTTCGAGCGTGGAGCCATAGGCGCGGGTTTCTGCCCAGGCGGTGCCGGCGGCGTAGGCGGGCATGGTGACCATCACCAGGTCGGGCTTGATCTTCACCAGGGCGGGGTAGTCCAGCCCCAGCTTGGGAAGCACGCCTTGCGAGTAGTTCTCCACCACGGCATCGGCCGTCATCACCAACCGGCGGGCGAGGTCGGCGCCGTCCGGCCGGGTGAGGTCGAGCGTGATGCCGTGCTTGTTGCGGTTGAGCGCGTTGAAGTTGAGGCGGGTTTCGAACACCCAGTCCTTGATCGACTGGGCCGAGTAGTCGTGGCCGCGCCACCAATCCGGATAGGCGCGACCTTCGATCTTGATGACCTCGGCGCCGAGATCGGCCATCTGGCGGGTGGTGAGCGGGCCGGCCCAGCCCATCGCCATGTCCACGATGCGCAGGCCTGCGAGCGGCAGGCCGGTGGCGACCGGCGTGGCGGCGCGGGGGCGCGGTTCCGGCAGGGGCAGCGCGTTGTCGGCGCCCGCGAGTGGGGCGATACCGGCGCTGGCGGGCGGGGTTTCGTTCAGGTGCTGCGGGATGACCGGAGCCTGAAATTCAGCGCTGCCGATCTTCACCGTGCCGAAGGCGCCGCGGCCCTGATGCACGGGCTCGGCCAGGAGCTGGGCCATGCTCGGGACCTCCACCAGCGGGATGCGGCGGCGCAGGCCTTCCTCGAACCATTCGCGGGCGGTGCGTGTCTTGAGGATCGGGACGTAGATCGCCTCCAGCTCCTCGGCGGCTTCGAGGCGCTGGGGGGAGGTGAGGTAGCGCGGCTCCTCGGCGAGGTCGTTGCGGCCGATCAGGTCGCACCAGTTGCGCCACTGGTCGGGCGTGAGCACGGTGATGCCGAGCCAGCCTTCCCGGCATTCGTAGCAGCCCATCGGGAAGGTGGGGTGCCAGCGGTTGATGCCGCGGCGCTGCTCCGGCGGGCCAGGGCTGAAGGTGATCACGGCCTGGTATTCCGTGATGACCGTGTTCGCATCCTGCGCGCTGATCTCGAACATGCGGCCGGCGCTGCCGGACCAGAGGGCGGCGCAGGCGGCGATGAAGGCGTTGAGGCCCTGGGGCGCGAAGCCCTGGTATTCCGGCATCATGGCGGGGTGCGCGACCGGGCCAGTGTTCTTCACCAGGCCAGCGAGTGCCCTCATCGTACTGTCGGTGGCGGCGTAATCGCGATAGGGGCCGCTGAGGCCGAACCAGCTGAGCGAGACGATGTGCAGGTTGGGGTGGGCGGCACGCAGGGCGGTATGGCCGGTGGCGGGATCGATCTGCTCAGCCACCGGTCGGCCATCGAGCAGCACGTCACTGGCGGCGAGGATGGCGGCGATGCGCTCCGGCGTGGCGGTGAGGCCGCGCTTGTTGGTGTTGAGCCAGGCGAACCAGCCGCTTTCCTGCCGGCCGGGGCCGACCTCCACCAGCGGCGGCAGGCGGCGCAGCTTGTCGCCACCCTCGGCCTCCAGCTTGAACACCTCGGCGCCGAGATCGGCGAAAAGCTTGCCGGCATAGGCGAGCCCTGCCCCTTCGCCAAGCTCCGCCACGCGGAGTCCGGCAAGGGCCGTCCGTTGCGCTGCGCTCATTGGCGCCTCCTCCCTTGGTGGGGTTTTGCCTAGGCTAGACGTCCAGGATGGCGACGGCCTGGCCTTCCTCGACCGCGTCGCCTTCGCCGACCAGGATGGCCTTCACCGTGCCGCCCTTGGGGGCATCGATGGGGATTTCGGTCTTCATGGATTCCAGGATGATGAGGGTGGCTTCGGCGTCCACCGTGTCGCCGACGGCGACCTCGATCTTCCAGACCTTGGCGTTCAGGTCGGACAGCACCTTGAGTTCGGCCAACGTCACCACTCCCTCTATCGATGCCCGCGGCCCTATGGCCGGAGCGATTGTCGACATTGGAGGAGCCTGGAGCGGGGGGCGTCAACCCCCCGCCATGCTATGGCAGCTACAGCTTGAGGTGTTCGGGGATAACCAGGCCCAGGCGCACGGGCACGTGCCAGTCTTCCGGGATCTCGCGCAGCGTGCGGAAGCCGACGCGGTGGTAGTTCGGCAGCGCGCGGGGGTGGTCGGCGGTGCAGGTGTTCACCGTCATGGCGCGCGGGCCCATGCGCCAGGCGGTATCGACGGCCTGGCGCAGGAAGGCATGGCCCAGCCGGGCGCCCACGGCCTGCGGCATCAGGCCGAAATAGCTGAGGTTCACCACCGGCCATGGGTTCCGGTCCAGCTCGTAGAAGCCGAGGATCTCCTCGCCGCGCTCCAGCACGTGGATGGAAATATTGGGGTCGCGCAGCAGGGCGGCGAGCTGGCGGTCCGGCACGGTGCGGCGCAGCCACCAGACGTAGTCCGCACCCACGGTATTGTAGAGGTGGCGGTAGAGCTCCACCGAGCAGTTCGCCACCGTGCGCACCGTGACACCTTCCGGCAGCACGGGGGCGGGATCCGCGGGTGGCCGTTCCATGCGCAGGAACGTCACCACCACGCCAACGCGGACAACCGGCTCCACGAGGTGGATCAATCGTCCAGGAAGCTGCGCAGCTTGCGGCTGCGGCTGGGGTGCTTCAGCTTGCGCAGCGCCTTGGCCTCGATCTGGCGGATGCGCTCGCGGGTCACGTTGAACTGCTGGCCGACCTCTTCCAGCGTGTGGTCGGTGTTCATGCCGATGCCGAAGCGCATGCGCAGCACGCGTTCCTCGCGCGGCGTGAGGCTGGAGAGCACGCGGGTGGTGGCCTCGCGCAGATTGGCCTGGATGGCGGCATCGAGCGGGATGACGGCGGCCTTGTCCTCGATGAAGTCGCCGAGATGGCTGTCTTCCTCATCGCCGATCGGGGTTTCGAGGCTGATCGGCTCCTTGGCGATCTTGAGGACCTTGCGGACTTTCTCCAGCGGCATGCCGAGCTTCTCGGCGAGTTCCTCCGGGGCGGGCTCGCGGCCGATCTCGTGCAGCATCTGGCGGCTGGTGCGGACCAGCTTGTTGATCGTCTCGATCATGTGCACCGGGATGCGGATGGTGCGGGCCTGGTCGGCGATGGAGCGCGTGATCGCCTGGCGGATCCACCAGGTGGCGTAGGTGCTGAACTTGTAGCCGCGGCGGTACTCGAACTTGTCCACCGCCTTCATCAGGCCGATGTTGCCCTCCTGGATCAGGTCCAGGAACTGCAGGCCGCGGTTGGTGTATTTCTTGGCGATCGAGATCACCAGGCGCAGGTTCGCCTCGATCATCTCCTTCTTGGCGCGGGCGCTGTCGCGCTCACCGCGGGAGACGGTCATGAACACGCGGCGGAATTCGCCGATCGGTAGGCTGGCATCGGTGGCGATGGCGGCGATCTGGCCGCGCACCGTGCCGATGTCGCCGGTGTGCTTGGCGACGAAGTTCTTCCAGGACTTGCCCGTCAGGCGGCCGATGCGGTCAATCCAGTTCGGGTCCAGCTCATGGCCGCGGTACTGGGTGAGGAAGTCGTCGCGGGAGACCTTGCAGCTTTCGGCCATGCGCAGCAGCTGGCCTTCCAGGCCCGTGAGACGCTGGTTGAGCTGCTTGAGCTGGGTGACCAGCTCCTCGATGCGGTTGTTGTGCAGGCGGACCTGCTCAACCTTGGCGACCAGCTCCTCGCGCAGCTTTTCGTAGCTTTTCTCGCTGCGGGCGTTGACCTCCTCGCCGGAGGTCATGGTCTCCAGGCGCTTGGACTGCATCTTGTGCAGCTTCTTGTAGAGCGCCTCGATCTCCTCGAAGTTCGCGAGAACCTCGGGCTTCAGCTTCTCCTCAAGTGCTGAGAGCGACAGGCCGCCGCCGCCCTCGCCTTCCTCGTCGTCGTCGTCGCCCGCGGCTTCGAAGGCCGGGGGCGGGGCGGGGGCTTCCTCAACCGGGATGCCGTCGGCAGCATTGGGGGCGGGGCCGCCCTGGGTGGCTTCCAGGTCGATGATGTCGCGCAGCAGCATGCGCCCGGCCTTCAGCGCGTCGTGCCAGGCGATGATGGCGCGGAAGGTCAGCGGGCTTTCGCACAGCCCGCCGATCATCATGTCGCGGCCGGCTTCGATGCGCTTGGCGATGGCGATTTCGCCCTCGCGCGACAGCAGCTCCACGCTGCCCATCTCGCGCAGATACATGCGCACCGGGTCGTCGGTGCGGCCCAGGCTGGCCTCGTCCACGTTGCCGGTGGGCTCGGCCTCCTCCTCCTCCTCGGCCTTTTCGGCCTTGACGGCGGGGACCTCGCCTTCCTCGGCTTCCTCGCCCTCCACGACCTGGATGCCCATTTCGGAGAAGTTGGCCATCACGTCCTCGATCTGCTCCGAGGAGTTCTGATCGGGGGGCAGAACGGCGTTCAGCTCGTCGAAGGTGATGTAGCCGCGCTCCTTGCCGCGCGCGATCAGCCGCTTGACGGCGACCGACTGCACATCCAGCAGCGTGGTGTCGCCATCCGCGTCCGGCGTGGTGGCTTCGGCGGCGGTGCTCGGCTTGGTGGCCATGGATCCGTTCACTCCAATACGAGGGAGCCGTTCGAAAAAGTCGTCCGGCGGCTGCCAGGTAGGCACAAGGTCGGTCGGCGCGGGTCGTCCGGCGACGTTCAAACAGCCAAGCTCACGGCGCCTCGCTTTCGCCAGGCTCGCCCCGCAGAACCGCGGCGCGGGCCGCCGTGAGAACGATCAACCGCCGCTGCGCCGCCTCGTCGGCTTTCGCCGCAAAGGCCGCGCGGGCCGCCTCCACTTCCTCGTCCAGCCGTTCCGGGTTCATCAGGCCAAAGAAATGCCACCAGCCTGCCCCGGCGTCCGCCGGCATGGCATCGGCAGCGGCGCAGCCCGGCAGCGGTATGGGAACCACCGACAGCGCCTGCGCCACATCCGCAGCCAGACCGGAATGGGTGAGGTGGGACATGAGGCCTGCGGAGTCAAGCACCTCCGCGGTCTGGGACCACTGCAGAATCGCATCGCGGAGCCGCGTGAGGGCCGGCGGCAGGTCGATCGTGGCGAAAGCCTCCTCCACATCAGGGAGAAGGCCGGGGTGCTGGAGCAGGATCGCGACCAACGCACGGGCGCGTTCGGCCGTTGCCGTGCCATTGCCGGGGGCCGGCCGCTGGAAGCGCGGCACGGGGCGGAGCGGCGGTTGACCATAGCCGGCGCGGCCCATGGCGCGGCTGCGCGGCGGGCCGCGATCCGGGCGGCGGGCGCGCAGGCGGTCGCGGAAATAGCGTCTGAACTCCCAGGCCAGCGGCTTGTCGGCCACCTTGTCGGCCACCGCATCCAGGCGGCGGGAGAGGGCGGCGCGGGCCTCCACCGTCTCGGCGGTGCCTTCGGACAGGAGGTCGTACAGGGCCTCGGCCACCGGGCGGGCGGCGTCGAGCACGGCCTGGAAGCCCGGCGCACCCTGGCGGCGCACCAGGGTGTCGGGGTCTTCGCCGGTGGGCAGGCTGGCCAGGCGCAGGGTGCGCTCGGCCCCCAGCATGGGCAGGGCAAGCTCGGCGGTGCGAATGGCAGCGCGGGCACCGGCGCCGTCGCCGTCGAAGCACAGCACCGGGGCGTCGGACAGGCGCCACAGCTCCTCCAGCTGCTCGTCGGTCAGCGCCGTGCCGAGCGGGGCGACGGCGCCGCCGAAGCCGGCCTGGTGCAGGGCGATCACGTCCATATAGCCCTCCACCGCCACCACGGCGGCGCCGGTGCGCGCGGCCTCCCGCGCGAGGTCTAGGCCGAACAGGGTGCGACGCTTGGAGAACACCGCGGTTTCCGGGCCGTTGACGTATTTGGGCTGGCCGTCGCCCATGATTCGGCCGCCGAAGCTGATGGTGCGGCCGCGGCGGTCGCGGATCGGGAACATCACGCGGTTGAAGAACAGGTCGTAGGGCGCCCTGCCCTCATCCCCCGGGCGCATCAGCCCGGCTTCGAGCAGCAATTCGGGTGGGATGCCCTCCCGCGCCAAGTCGGCGGCCAGCGCGCCGCGCCCCTCGCCGGACCAGCCGAGGCCGAAGCGGTCGATCGTTTCCTCCGTCAGGCCACGGCCGCGCAGGTAGTCCAGCGCGCGCGCACCCTCCGGCAGGCGCAGGCGGCGGCGGTAGGACGCCTCGGCAGCGGCCAGCACCTCCTGCAGGGAGTGGCGCACGCGTTCGGCCTCGGCCGCTGCCGGGGTGGGCTTGGGCACATCGAGCCCGGCCTCGCCGGCCAGCTGTTCCACCGCTTCCATGAAGCCGAGGCCTTGGGTTTGCATGACGAAGCTGATGGCGTCGCCATGCTGGCCGCAGCCGAAGCAGTGGTAGCCGTTGTCATAGACGTAGAAGCTCGGCGTCTTCTCGTTGTGGAAGGGGCAGCAGCCCTTCCAGTTGCGGCCGGAGCGGGCGAGCTTCACCCGCCGCCCCACCACGGCGGCCAGGGGCGTGCGGGCGCGCAGCTCGTCGAGGAAGCCGGCCGGCAGGGCCATGTGCGGTCAGCCGCCCAGCTGGGCCTTCACCAGGGGGCCGACCCGGCCCATGTCCAGCACAGCGCCATATTTTGCCTTCAGCACCGCCATCACCTTGCCCATTTCCTTGATCCCCGTTGCGCCAGCCTCGGCGATGGCGGCCTTCACGGCCTCCGCGGTGGCGGCCTCGTCCATCTGGGCGGGTAGGAACGCCTCGATCACGGCGATCTCCGCCTCCTCCTTCGCCACCAGCTCGGCGCGGTTGCCCTGGCGGTAGAGGTCGACGCTCTCGCGGCGGGACTTCACCATCGTGCGGAGCATGGCGATCACCTCCTCATCCGGCACCTGGGTGATGCCCTTGGGGCGCGCGGCGATGTCCACATCCTTCAGCCGCGCGGTGATCATGCGGATGGCAGAGACGCGGGCGGCGTCCTTGGCCAGCATGGCTTCCTTGAGCTGGGCGGTGAACTGCTCGCGCAAGGGGGCGGTCGTTGTCATGGCGTCGGCCTCCGTAAAAAAGTTCCTCTATCATAGTGCGAGCCCGCGAAGGCATGCCTGCGGCGCATGGGAAATTTCTTCCCACGAATGACACGCGCGTTGAAATGGGAAGTTTTTTCCCATATAGCCAGGACATGAGCAGCGCCCCCGCGACCGTCGACAGCATCATCGAGGCCATGGGCGGGGCGGATGCCGTCGCCCGCCGGCTGGGCGTGGGCACGGAGGCGGTGCGCAAGTGGCGCCAGGGGCGCAGCATCCCCTCCAAGCACTGGCCCGCCGTGATCGCCGCCACCGGACTTTCCCTTGCTGACATGCCCGGGGCCGCAGCCCCCCAGACAGAAGGCACCATCATGCCCGAACCCACTGCCCCCCACGCCGCGCCCGAGGGCGCCACGGCAGCGCTGGTGCTGGAAGATGGCAGCGTGTTCTGGGGCCGCGGCATCGGCGCCCATACCTCCGGCACTGAGCCGGCCGAGATCTGCTTCAACACCGGCATGACCGGCTACCAGGAAACGCTGACCGACCCTTCCTATGCCGGCCAGGTCATCACCTTCACCTTCCCGCATATCGGCAACGTGGGCACCAACGGCGAGGATATCGAGGCCACCACGATCGCCGCGCGCGGCGTGATCGTGAAGCAGGACATCACGGAGCCGAGCAACTGGCGCAACCACCAGCACCTGGACGCCTGGCTGCGCGGCCAGGGCGTGACCGGGCTGGCCGGGGTGGACACGCGGGCGCTCACCATCCGCATCCGCGACGGGGGTGCCCCTTCCGGGGTGCTGATCTTCCCGGCCGACGGGCGGTTCGACATCGAGGGCGCCATGGCGCGGGCCAAGGCGTGGCCGGGGCTGGAGGGCATGGACCTCGCCAAGACCGTCTCCTGCACCCAGGCATATGAGTGGGACGAGACGACCTGGGCCTGGCCGACCGGCTATGGCCGGCAGACTGAAGCGAAGCACCATGTGGTGGCGGTGGATTACGGCGCCAAGCGCAACATCCTGCGCTGCCTCGCCGCCGCCGGCTGCCGGGTGACGGTGGTGCCGGGCACGGCCACCGCCGAGGACATCCTGCGCCACAACCCCGATGGCGTATTCCTCTCCAACGGCCCCGGCGACCCCGCCGCCACCGGCGCCTATGCCGTGCCGGCGATCCAGGGCGTGCTGGCGGCGGGCAAGCCGGTGTTCGGCATCTGCCTGGGCCACCAACTGCTGTCCCTGGCACTCGGCGGCAAGACCTTCAAGCTGGCCCGCGGCCATCGCGGCGCCAACCAGCCGGTAAAGGACCTCACCACCGGCCGCGTGGAGATCACCAGCCAGAACCACGGCTTCGCGGTCGACACCGAAAGCCTGCCGGAGGGCGTGCAGGTGACGCATGTGAGCCTGTTCGACCAGAGCAACGAGGGGATTGCCTGCCCCGCCAAGCGCGCCTTCAGCGTGCAGTATCACCCGGAAGCGAGCCCTGGCCCGTCTGACAGCCACTACCTGTTCAAGCGCTTCGTGGACCTGATCGAAGCGCCGGCCTGAGCATGGATACGCCGGCGTTGCTGCTCCGCACCGCCCTGCGCCACTTCGTCTCGGCCCCCACGGCCGAGCTGGCGCAGGCGGAGATCGAGCTTCTCGCCGGCCAGGCCCTGGATGCCACCGACTTTGCTGCCGCCATCGCCACCCTGCTGCGCGACGGATTGATCCGAGACCCGATCCGCCTGGAAGACCAGGCCCTGCAATGCCACTGGCGCCTGGACCTCACGCCCGAAGGCGTGGCCCGGGCCCGCACACTGACCGGAGCCTGAGATGCCGAAGCGCACCGACCTCAAGAGCATCATGATCATCGGCGCCGGCCCGATCGTGATCGGACAGGCCTGCGAGTTCGACTATTCCGGCGCCCAGGCCTGCAAGGCGCTGCGCGCCGAGGGCTACCGGGTGATCCTGGTGAACTCCAACCCCGCCACGATCATGACCGACCCTGGCCTGGCGGATGCCACCTATATCGAGCCGATCACGCCGGTCATGGTGGAGAAGATCATCGCCAAGGAGCGGCCGGATGCGCTGCTGCCGACGATGGGCGGCCAGACCGCACTGAACACGGCGATGACCCTGGCGGCCAGCGGGGTGCTGGAGAAGTACAACGTGGAGCTGATCGGCGCGAAGGCCGACGTGATCGACCGCGCCGAAGATCGGCTCAAGTTCCGCGACGCGATGAGCGAGATCGGCATCGAGAGCCCGAAGAGCCGCATCGCGCACACGATGGAAGAGGCGCGCGCGGCCCTGACGGAGATCGGCCTGCCGGCGGTGATCCGCCCCAGCTTCACCCTGGGCGGCACCGGCGGCGGCATCGCCTACAACAAGGAAGAGTTCGAACGCCTCGTGGCCGGCGGGCTTGATGCCTCCCCCACCTCCGAGGTTCTGGTCGAGGAATCCGTGCTCGGCTGGAAGGAGTTCGAGATGGAGGTGGTGCGCGACAGCAAGGATAACTGCATCATCATCTGCGCCATCGAGAACGTGGATCCAATGGGCATCCATACCGGGGATTCCGTGACCGTCGCGCCGGCGCTGACGCTGACCGACAAGGAATACCAGGTGATGCGCGATGCCTCGATCGCGTGCCTGCGCAAGATCGGCGTGGATACCGGCGGATCGAACGTGCAGTTCGCGCTGAACCCGGCCGACGGGCGCATGGTGGTGATCGAGATGAACCCGCGCGTCTCGCGTTCTTCCGCGCTTGCCTCGAAGGCGACCGGCTTCCCGATCGCCAAGGTCGCCGCTCGGTTGGCGGTCGGCTACACGCTGGATGAGCTCGCCAACGACATCACCATGGTAACGCCGGCCAGCTTCGAGCCGACCATCGACTATGTGGTGGTGAAGATCCCGCGCTTCACCTTCGAAAAATTCCCCGGCACGCCGGCGATGCTGTCCACCAGCATGAAGTCGGTCGGCGAGGCGATGGCGATCGGGCGCAGCTTCGCCGAAGCCCTGCAGAAGGGCCTGCGCAGCATGGAGACGGGGTACGCGGGCCTCGATCCCGTGGAGGCGCCGGGCGATGGCGGGCTGGATGCATTCCGCGCCGCCCTGTCCCAGCCGAAGCCCGACCGGATCGTGATGGCCGCCCAGGCGCTGCGCGCGGGCATGTCGGTGGAGGAGATCCACGAGGCCAGCAAGTTCGACCCCTGGTTCCTGCGCGAGCTGGAAAAGATCGTCGCCGCCGAGCGCGAGGTTTCCGCGAACGGCCTGCCGAAGGACGCGACCGGGCTGCGCCGGCTGAAGGCGATGGGCTTCTCCGACAAGCGGCTGTCGGTGCTGGCCAACACCGGCGAAGCCGAGGTGACCACCCTGCGCGGCAAGCTCGGCGTGCTGCCGGTGTACAAGCGCATCGACACCTGCGCCGCCGAATTCGCCGCCGCCACCCCCTATATGTACTCCACCTACGAGGGCGGCTTCGGCACCCCGATGTGCGAATCCGAGCCGACCGACCGCCAGAAAATCATCATCCTCGGAGGCGGCCCGAACCGCATCGGCCAGGGCATCGAGTTCGACTATTGCTGCGTGCACGCCGCCTATGCGCTGAAGGAGGCGGGGTTTGAGACCATCATGGTCAATTGCAACCCCGAAACCGTCTCCACCGACTACGACACCTCCGACCGGCTGTATTTCGAGCCGCTGACGGCGGAGGATGTGATCGCGCTGATCCGGCTGGAACAGACCAACGGCACCGTGCTGGGCTGCATCGTGCAGTATGGCGGGCAGACGCCGCTGAAGCTGTCCCAGGCGTTGGCCAAGGCCGGCATCCCGATCCTGGGCACCAGCGCCGATGCCATCGACCTCGCCGAAGATCGTGAGCGCTTCCAGCTGCTGCTGCAGAAGCTGGGCCTGCGCCAGCCGGAGAACGGCATCGCGCGCTCGGCGGAGGAAGCGGAAAAGATCACCGACCGCATCGGCTTCCCGATCGTGATCCGGCCGAGCTACGTGCTCGGTGGCCGGGCGATGGAGATCCTGTACGACGGCAAGGGCCTGGCCCGCTACATGCGCGACAGCGGCGAGGCGGCGCTGTCCAGCGGCCCGCTGCTGATCGACCGTTACCTCAACGACGCGATCGAGGTGGATGTGGACTGCATCTGCGACGGCGAGGAAGTTTATGTCGCCGGCGTGATGGAACACATCGAGGAAGCCGGCATCCATTCCGGCGACAGCGCCTGCGCCCTGCCGCCCTACACGCTGTCGCCCGCGATGGTGACGGAGCTGAAGGCCGAGACGGAAGTGATGGCCAAGGCGCTCGGCGTCGTTGGCCTGATGAACGTGCAGTACGCGATCAAGGACAACGTGATCTACGTGCTGGAGGTGAATCCCCGTGCATCCCGCACCGCGCCCTTCGTGGCCAAGGCCACCGGCGTGCCCATCGCCAAGATCGGCGCCCGCGTGATGGCCGGCGCCAAGCTGCGCGAGTTCAAGCTGGACGACGACAGCATCGCGCCGCACGTGGCGGTGAAGGAGGCAGTGTTCCCCTTCAACCGCTTCCCGAACGTGGACACCATCCTGGGCCCGGAGATGAAATCCACCGGCGAGGTGATGGGGCTGGATTCCAGCTTCGAGCGCGCCTTCGCCAAAAGCCAGCTGGGCGCGGGCGTGAAGCTGCCGGAATCCGGCACCGCGTTCCTTTCCGTGCGCGACAGCGACAAGGTCGCCGCCGTGGGCGTGGCACGCCGCCTGATCGACAATGGCTTCACCATCCTGGCCACGCGCGGCACGGCGGCGCATCTGCGCGAGGCCGGGCTTTCGGTGGGCGTGGTGAACAAGGTGCTGGAGGGCCGGCCGCATTGCGTGGACGCGATCAAGTCCGGCGATGTCCAGATCGTGATCAACACCGCGGCCGGCGCGCAATCGGTGGCGGACAGCTTCGATATCCGCCGCAGCGCGCTGACGCATGGCGTTCCGCACTACACCACCATCGCCGGCGCACGGGCCGCGGCCCACGCCATCGCGGCATTGAAGTCCGGCACCCTTGAAGTTGCCCCCCTGCAAGCGTATTTTCGTGGATCGTTCTGATACCCCCGTCGCGACCCGGCTTTTGCCGCGCCGCGGCGGTCGCGTTTCAGGGCTTGCGACGCCGCTCCAGCGTCGCCACGTACTAGAGGATTTGCTTATCTTCGCTTGAGGTTTGCGCAGTGCAGAAATTTCCGATGACCGCGCCCGGTCTGAAGCGACTGGAAGAGGAGCTTCGAACGCTGAAAGGCGTCGAGCGCCCTGCGGTGATTCGCGCCATCGCCGAGGCGCGCAGCCATGGCGACCTCAGCGAGAACGCCGAGTACCACGCGGCGCGCGAACGCCAGTCCTTCATCGAAGGCCGCATCGCGGAGCTGGAGGAGATCGTCTCGGCTGCCGAGGTGATCGACCCCGCCATGCTCTCGGGCGACCACGTGAAGTTCGGCGCCCATGTGCGCGTGGTGGACGAGGAGACGGAGAAGGAAGCCACCTACCAGATCGTCGGCGTGCACGAGGCCGACATCAAGCATGCCCGGCTGTCGATCTCCTCCCCATTGGCCAAGGCGCTGATCGGCAAGAAGATCGGCGATACGGTCTCCGTTCCCGCGCCCGGCGGCGACCGCAGCTACGAGATCCTCTCCGTCCGCTTCGGCTGATCGCACGCCCATGCCCATGATCAGCCTGGCCGATGTGCGCGCCGCGGCCGCGCGCATCGAAGGACATGTGCTGCGCACGCCGATGATCCCGTGCGACGCCATCTCGCGCGCCACCGGCGCACAGGTGTTCCTGAAGCTGGACAACCTGCAGGCAACCGGCGCGTTCAAGGAACGGGGTGCTGCCAACCGCCTCGCGCTGCTGAGTGCTGCAGAGCGGGCGGCGGGCGTGATCGCGATGTCGGCCGGCAACCACGCCCAGGCGGTGGCACGCCACGCAAGCCTGCTGGGCATCGCCGCCACCATCGTGATGCCGCAGCACACGCCGGCCACAAAGGTCACGCGCACCGCCTCCTGGGGCGCGCGCGTGGTGCTGCATGGCGAAACGCTGGCAGAGGCGGCGGAGCATGCCCACACGCTCGCCGCGCAGGAAGGCCTGGTCTTCATCCATCCCTACGACGACCTCGGCGTGATGGCCGGCCAGGGCACCATGGCGCTGGAGATGCTGGCCGACGTGCCGGATCTCGACATGCTTGTGATCCCCGTCGGCGGCGGCGGGCTGCTCGCCGGCTGCGCGGTGGCGGCCACGGCGCTGAAGCCGGGCATTGAGGTGATCGGCGTGGAGGTGGCCGCCTATGCCGCGCTGGCGCAGCGCCTGGCGGGCCAGCCGGTTTCGGTCGGCGGCGCGACCATTGCCGAGGGCATCGCGGTGCGCGACATCGGGGAGACGCCGCTGCGCCACATCCGCGCCCATGTCGCCGACGTGGTGGTGGTGCCGGAGCGCGCGGTGGAGGAAGCCATCGCCCTGCTGGCCGAGGGCGCCAAGGTGGTGGCGGAAGGCGCGGGTGCAGCGGGTGTGGCGGCATTGCTCGCCCTGCCCGACCGTTTCGCCGGCAAGAAGGTCGGCGTGGCCATCTGCGGCGGCAACATCGATGCGCGGATCCTGGCCAACGTGATGCTACGCAACCTGCTGCGCGACGGAAGGCTGGTGCGACTGGTGCTGGAGATCCCGGACCGGCCCGGCGTGCTGGCCGATATCGCCGGGCGCATCGGCACCGCCGGCGGCAACATCATCGACGTATCGCACCACCGCCTGTTCGCCTCGCCCAGCGTGCAGGCCGCGCAGCTGGAAGTGATGTTCGAAGCGCGCGACCCCGCCCATGGCGCGGCGATCGTGCACTCGCTCGAACAGGTCTACACGATCCGCCGGATCTGAGCCGGGCTATGGCGGGTGGTCTGCCCGCCAGCGCACGGCTCCGGCCAGTTCCGGCACGCGTTCCGGCATGTCTGCCGAACCCGAAAGGCGCAGGCCGATCTCCGGCGGATCGGTCACCGCAGGCACCAGCACCAGGCGCAGCCCCAGCAGGGCCCGGGTAAGATCAATCGTGCCGCTGGCGGTGGCGGTTCCCGCACGCCCCGCCAGTGCCGCCTGCCGCAGCAACAGCCCGCCATTCTGGATCTCGCCCTCGAACGACAGAACATCGAAGGCCGTGCTTCCACCTGCCAGGGCCGCACGCAGGTCGGCCTCCTCCAGCCGAGCGCCCATACGCGCCAGCCCGATCCCCGCCAGCGCGCCGTTTCGCGCGGACAGCGACACGCTGCCTCCCAGGCTCGCCAGCAACCCGGCCGGCGAGAACCCGGCGGCGGAGAGGCGCACCGCACCATCCAGAACGCCGCCCGCGAGGTCGATCGCCGTATCGAAGACCGGCGCCGAAACCTGCCCGCCACGCAGGGCCGCCTGCACCGCCAGCGCCGGTGGCCGCGCGGCGGCATCGAAACTCAGCGATCCCGCGAGGCGCCCGCCGGCCAGCGTGGCCGCCAGGTTCGAAACATCCACCCGCCCGCGCGCCAGAGCCAGGGTCGCCGTCGCGTCCTCCAGCCACCGCTCACGCGCGACGGTCACGCTGCGGGCCGTCACCTGCACCTCCGCCTCCCAACCCAGCAGCGCCTCCACCGGCAGCGGGTCGGGGCTGCGCGGGTAGGGCAGCGGCAGCATCAGGCCTTCCGCGGCGATGCGGCCCGACAGCCGGGGTACCTCACCGCGATCCAACCGCAGCGCACCGCCGGCCCGCAATCCCCCGGCAGCGAGGTCGAAGCTCTCCACCACCAGCCGGCCCGCACCGCCGGTAAGTTGGGCAACCAACGCCAAGGAGCCGTCCCCGAGCCAGGCGGAAGCTCCGGACTGCCCCAATGTCTCGGCCAGTCGCGGCGCGCCGGGATGGCGCAGCGTGAGCGTTCCGGCCCAGCGCCCGCCGGGCAGGTCGAGCGTTGGCGTGGCCTCCACCCGCAAATCGGCCAGTGTGGCGGAAAGCTTCAGCCCCAGGCTTTCCGGCGCCCCGCCGGCCTGCAGCTGCAACAGCAGCCCGCCGCGCAGCAGCGGTTCCAGCCGGGCGGTAAACTGCGGCCCCAATGCCTGCACCACATACGGGGTGAGCCCCGTCGCCCGCTCGGCCTTCAGCTCCGCCTTGCCATCGGCAATGCGCCCGCCCTCCAGCAGGGTGAAGGAGGCCGATCCCACGGCCCCCAGCGCCTGCGCCGCCGCGCGGCGCACCTCGATGCGGCCCGGTGCGGCGGCGAGGTCCAGCACCAGTTCCCTGGCCGCGATGCCACGCAGCGTTGCCGCCTCCGCCGACAGCCGAAGATCGAGCGCCAGCGGGCCGAAGGTCGCGGCGGCGGCCGCCAGGCCGGAGGCATCCGGCCCGGGCCAGACGGAAGCTGCCCAGGGATCAAGCTCGACCCGCTCCGCCGTCACCACTGCGCGCAGCGTGGGCCGCGGCGCTGGCCGCCAGGACAGGGTCGCCACCACGGCAGACCCATCCACCTGCCCCGCCATCTCAGTGACCGCAAGCTCGCCGTCTTCCACACGCACCTGCCCCCGCAGCGCCGCCGTGCGCAGCACCGCTGGCGGCAGGGCATCCACCGGGCCCAGCCCGGCCCGCGCGGCCCAGGCCAGCGTCGCCCGCAGCGCCGGCGCGTCCAACGCGGCCTCACCCTCGAAGCGCAAACGCGCCGCGGCATCGGGCGCAAGCCGGCCCTTCAGGCGCAGGCTGGCATCCCCGGGCAGCAGCGCGCGGGCCTCGCGCACCTCCACCGCACCATCGGTGATGTCGAACGCCGCGCGCAGGCCGCGCAGCGTGCCGTCGCCCAGCACGGCGGCCTCGGCCGACAGGTCGATGCCCAGCGGCATGCCCGGCCGCAAGCCCGCCGCGCGGCCCAGCAAGGGTGGCGCCCAGGCATCCAGATCGAGCCGGCTGGCCGCCACCGCCACGTCCAGCCGCAGCCGCGGCAGCAGGCGCAGCGCAATCGCACCCTTCACCGGCGCACCGGCCAGTTCGCCCGCCAGCTCATCCGCCGCCACCAACCCGCCGCCGGTGGTCAGCCGCCCCTCCACGCGGAACGGCACGGAAGGCGCCGGCACCAGCTGCGACAGGTCGGTGCCGCGCAGCGCCACGCGGCCCAGCATCGTGCCATCCGGCTGCAACTGGCCAGAGATCACCGCCCCCGCGCCCTGCCCGTCCAGCGTGAGGTCCACCCCCACCGCGCCGTCGCCGCCGGGCTGACTGACCCGCGCGGTGAACGCCCAATCCCGCCCGCCGCTGCGCGCCCGCCCGGCGCTGAGGAAGCTGCCGGAGACATCGTTGGTCGCCAGCGTCGCCTCCAGCCCGGTCACCGCCACCTCGCCGATCTGCAACCGCCCGCGCTCGATGCGCGCGGACAGCGCCGACAGCCAGGTGGGCGTGCGCAACGCCAGCGCCGTGGGGTCGGGTGGCCAGGGCAGGCGGATATCGGCGCCACGCAGCACCAGCTCGCGCGCCTCCACGCGCCCGGCCAGAAGCGGCATCAGCGCCACGCGCAGCAGCAACTGCTCGGCGGTCACCGTGGCACCGCCGCTGGCATCCACCTTCACCCCGCCGGCCACCAGCAGGGGCTGCGGCAGAATGCGCAAGGTGATCGGCCCCTCGATGCGCACGGCCTGGCCCAGCGCGGCCGAGGCCAAGCCTGAGACATCGGCGCGATACCGGTTCCAATCCAGCACCGACGGCCCCAGCCACGCGCCGCCCAGCAGCAGAAGCAGCAGCGCCACCAGCCCCAGAACGATGTGGCGCAGCGCGATCATGCCAGGTGCGGCGCGGGGCTCAGGCGGGCGGGCCGTAGCCGCCGCCGCCGGGCGTCTCGATCACGAAGACGTCGCCCGGGGCAAGCTCGGCCTTGTCGGTGCCGGTCAGCACCTCCCTCGCCCCGCCAGCCCGCTCCACCCATTGCCGCCCCGCCGCGCCATCGGCGCCACCGGCCAGCCCGAAGGGCGGCACGTTGCGGCGGGAGGAGACGATCACGGCCGTCATCGGCTCCAGGAAGCGGATGCGCCGCACGGAGCCGTCACCACCGTGCCACTTGCCCGCACCGCCGGAGCCACGGCGAATGCCGAACAGTTCCAGGCTCACGGGGTAGCGCAGTTCCAGCACCTCGGGGTCGGTCATGCGCGTATTGGTCATATGGGTCTGCACCGCGCTGGTGCCGTCATGCCCATCGCCTGCGCCCATGCCGCCGCAGATCGTCTCGTAGTACTGGCGCGTGGCATCGCCGAACAGGAAGTTGTTCATCGTCGCCTGGGAACAGGCGAGCGCCCCCAGCGCGCCGAACAGCGCGTTGCAGGTGGCCTGCGACACTTCCGTGTTCCCCGCCACCACGGCGGCACCGGGATAGGGCGAGAGGAAGGTGCCGGGCGGGATGCGGATCTCGATCGGCTTCAGGCAGCCGTCATTCAGCGGGATGTCGGAGCCGACGAGGCAGCGGAACACATACAGCACCGCCGCGCGCGTGACGGCCGGCGGGGCGTTGAAGTTGTTGTCGCGCTGCGGACCGGTGCCGGTGAAATCCACGATGGCAGTGCGCGCGGCCTGGTCCACCGTTACCCGCACCTTCAGCGGCGCGCCGTCGTCCATCACGTAGTCGAAGCCGCCATTGCCGATGCGCGCGAGCACCTGGCGCACGCTCTCCTCGGCATTGTCCATCACGTGCTTCATGTAGGCGCTCACGGTGGCCCAGCCGAACTGCGCCACCACGCGCTGCAGCTCCTGCACGCCCTTCTCGTTGGCGGCCACCTGCGCCTTGATGTCGGCCACGTTCACGTCCGGCGAGCGGGCGGGATAGGTGGCGCCTGCCAGCACCGCGCGGAACTCCGGCTCGCGGAAATGCCCCTGCTCCACCAGCAGGAAGTCGTCGATCACCACGCCCTCCTCCTCCAGCGTGCGGGAGGCGGGCGGGGTGGAACCAGGGGTGATGCCGCCAATATCGGCATGATGGCCGCGGCTGCCGACGAAGAACAGGATCTCGCGGCCCGCCGTGTCGAACACCGGGGTGATCACCGTCACGTCCGGCAGATGGGTG
>JBIKOJ010000061.1:0-24427 GCA_044358135.1 Acetobacteraceae bacterium
GGGCCGGCTGGGGATGCAGCAATTGGCCTATGTGAAACCGGTGATGGTGAACGGGGCGCATGCCTTTGCCATCCATGCCGCGGACGGCACGCCGATGGCGGTCGCAGAGGATCGAACCGTGGCGATTGCGGCGATCCTGCAGCACGAGATGGTGCCGGCGCAGGTGCACTGAGGAAGGAAGCGGTTCTTTTTTGAAAAAAAGAACCAAAAAACTTTCATGACTTTGATGCGGAGAGACCCAGTCTCTCCGCATCAAATTAACAGAAGTCTTTTTGCTTCTTTTTCTTCAGAAAAAGAAGAATCCTTAACTTGCTGCGTTCGGATCGATCCAGCCGATGTTGCCGTCGCTGCGGCGGTAGACGACGTTGAGGACGCCGGTGGCGCTGTTGCGGAACATCATCACCGGCTGGTCTGCGAGGTCCATGCGCATGACGGCATCGCTGACCGTGAGCACGGAGATCTCGGTGGGGGTTTCGGCGACCACGGTGGCATAGGTGGCGGCCTTGACGTCGCCGTTCCCTGGGCCGTTCCCCGGCGTGTCTTCCTCCTGCTGCAGGATGTATTGGCGGGCGGCCTGCGGGCGTTCACGGTGGGCGAGGTCGCGGGCGTGGTCGTTCACGCGGCGGCGGTAGCGGCGCAGGCGCTTGGCAATGTGTTCGGCGGCATCGTCGAAGGCGGCGTTGGCGTCGGCCGCCTCGCCTTCGCCGCGGAGCATGAGGCCGGGGCCGGCATGGACGTTGATGTCGCAGGTGAAGAAGCTGCGCGCGCGGCTGAAGGTGACATGGGCTTCGAGCGCGTGGTCGAAGTATTTGGCGGTGATGGTGTCCAGCCCGGTTTCGACGCGGGTGCGCAGCGCTTCGGACAGTTCAACCTGCTTGCCTGAGACCGTGATCCGCATGGCCGTTCCCGTGGCCTCCCCCCCGTGCCCGATCGTTCGGGACCGCCTGCCGGCTTTTTGTCGTTGCCGGCCTGCCGGGCGGAGCCTTGATGGCTCAGGCCGGCACGGCCTTCTCCCGTTTGCGCTGCACCGAGCTGGGTATGCGCAGCGCTTCGCGGTATTTGGCCACGGTCCGGCGGGCAATGTCCACGCCTTCGCTGCGCAGGGCCGCCACGATCGCGTCATCCGAGAGTATGTCGTTGGCGGATTCGGCGTCGATCATGGCCT
This sequence comes from Acetobacteraceae bacterium, assembly GCA_044358135.1. GTDB lineage: Bacteria > Pseudomonadota > Alphaproteobacteria > Acetobacterales > Acetobacteraceae > CAMDGX01. Next base: position 1,166 of record JBIKOJ010000061.1, read on the forward strand.
TGATGCGGAATCGGATGGATTCCGCGCTGTGCGATTCGCCGCCGCCGGTGGCGCCGATGGCGGTGGTGAAGAAGTATTTCAGCTCGTAGGTGCCGCGCGGGGTGGCGATGTATTTGCTGCTGGTGACGCGGCTGATGGTGCTTTCGTGCAGCTCCGTGGCCTCGGCGATGTCGCGCAGGATGAGCGGGCGGAGATGGGCGACGCCGAGGCGGAAGAAGCCGTCCTGGCGGCGGACGATCTCGCCGGCGACCTTGAGGATGGTCTGCGCGCGCTGCTGCAGGGACTTCACCAGCCAGGAGGCGGTTTGCAGCTTGTCGGCGATGAAGGCGCGGTCGTCCTTGGTGGCGTTGGCCATGATGCGGGCGGTGAAGCTCTGGTTCACCAGGACGCGGGGCATGGTCTCCGGGTTCAGTTCCAGCAGCCAGCCGCCATCCTGGGCGCGGCGCATGATGATATCCGGCACCACGGGGGCGGGCGGCGTGGCATCCCAGGTGGCGCCGGGCTTGGGATCCAGCGCGCGGATTTCCGCGATCATGTCGGTGAGGTCGGCGGCATCGACCTCGCAGAGCTGCATGAGCTTCTTGTGGTCGCGGCGGGCCAGGACTTCGAGGTTGTCGAGCAGGGCCTGCATGGCGGGGTCGAGGCGGTTCTTCTCGGCGAGCTGGACGGCCAGGCACTCGGCCAGCGAGGTGGCGAACATGCCGGTGGGATCGAGGCGCATCATGCGGGCGCGCACGGCTTCGACGCGGGCGAGGTCGGTGCCCATGGCGTCGGCCAGGGCCTGGGGGCTGGCGGAGAGGCGGCCGGAGGGTTCGAGGAGGGCGATGAGGTAGGCGCCGATCAGGCGGTCTGCCGCGTCGTGGAAGGTGAGGCGCATCTGCTCGCCGAGATGCTCGCGCAGGGTGGGGCCGGCATTGGCCAGGTCGTCCAGCCCGCGCTCGTCGTCGTCGAAGGCGGTGTTGCCGCCGCTGCCGGTGCGCACGCCATCGCCGGCGCCGCCGGGGTCGTAGCTGTTGCTGTCGTCGATCTCGAGCGGGGCGGAATCAGGGGACGGAAGTTCGCCGGCGGACGCCGCGGTGGCGGAATCGGCGGGGCCGGTGCCCGGTGGGCCGACGACGAGGGCCTGGTCCGGGGCGGGGCGGCTGGTATCCGGCAGTTCCGGGGTTTCGTCGCGTTCCAGGAGGGGGTTGCGCTCCAGCTCCTGCTCGACGAAGGCGGCGGCTTCGAGGTTGTTGAACTGCAGCAGCTGGATGGCCTGGCGCAGCTGGGGCGTCATGACCAGGGATTGCGATTGGCGCAGGTCGAGGCGGGGGCCGATGGCCATCAGGCGGCGACCCGGTTGCGAATGGCTGCGGGCGGCGCGGAGGGGGGCGCCGTGGGGGGATCAGTGCAAGAAGCATGCTCAGCAAGGGGCATGCCAACCAGCTTACAGGGAAAACCTTTCACCCAGGTAGACACGACGCACATCCTCGTGTGCGACAACCTCCTGCGGGTCGCCCTCCATCAGCACCTGTCCGTCGTGCAGGATGTAGGCGCGATCAATGATCTCAAGGGTTTCGCGCACATTGTGGTCGGTGATCAAAACGCCGATACCGCGATCCTTGAGATGGGAGACGAGATCGCGGATTTCGCCGACGGCGATGGGGTCGATGCCGGCGAGGGGCTCGTCGAGTAGAACATAGCTGGGTTGCGTTGCCAGCGCGCGGGCGATCTCGACGCGGCGGCGTTCGCCGCCGGAGAGGGCGAGGGCGGGGGTGCGGCGGAGATGGCCGATGCCGAATTCGGCCAGCAGCTCCTCCAGCATGTGTTCGCGGCGCTCGCGTTCCGGCTCCACCACCTCCAGCGCGGCCATGACGTTCTGTTCCACGTTGAGGCCGCGGAAGACGCTGGCCTCCTGCGGCAAGTAGCCGATGCCGAGGCGGGCGCGGCGGTACATGGGCAGGGTGGTGATGTCGTGCCCGTCGAGGCTGATGGTGCCGGTATCCGGCTGAACCAGGCCGACGATCATGTAGAAGGTGGTGGTTTTGCCGGCGCCGTTGGGGCCGAGCAGGCCGACCGCCTCGCCGCGCTTGAGGCTGAGGGTGACGTTCCGCACCACCGGGCGCTTCTTGTAGGTCTTGCCGACGCCGGTGGCGGCGAGGCCGACATTGGCCGGCAGTGGCACTGGGGCTTCCGGCGCGCCGGGGGCTTGTGCGCCGGGCGGGGGCGGGACGACGCGCAGCGGGGCGCTCATCGGCGAGGCGCCTGCTGGGGGGTGGCGCCGGGGGGCTGGGTGCCCGGGGTGATGACGCCTTGGACGCGGCCGCCGGGGTCGGCGAGCATGCGGGCGACGCCGGTGCGCATGTTCACGTCTGCCGCCGGGCCGTTGATCTGGTTCTGGCCGCTGGTGACGCGGACATTGCCGATGACGCGGGCGACGCCGGTTTCCGGGAGGTAGAGGGCACGGTCGCCGCGGACGACATCGGTTTGGGTGCGGGCTTCCACGTTGCCGTAGGCCTCCAGGCGCTTGAGCTTGCTGCCGGCGCCAGGGGGCTGCTGGCCACCCTGGGCGGGGGCCGGGGTGGGGCGGGGGGCGGTGTCGTCTTCGATGTAGGCCACCAGCGTGTCGGCGGCGAGGCGGCGGGCATCGGTGGTGACGGCCACCGCGTTGCCGCGGCCGACGGCCATGCGCTTCTGGGCCCAGTATTCCAGGCTGTCGCGCGCGGTGAGGACCTGGGAGGGGGTGGTGAGGCGCAGGGTGCGGCCGGTCATGACCATGACGGCCTGGTCGATGTCGTACACCGCGCGGTCGCCCACCGCCTCATCCGTGGCGGTGAAGATGCGGACATTGCCTTCCGCCTCCAGCCGGTAGATCTCGTTGCCGCCTTCGCTGCTGCCGGGGAGGAGGGAGCGGGGGGCGCCTTGGGCGGGGGCCGGGGCATCGGCCTTTCTGCGGTAGCGCGCGATCAGGCGGTCGGCGATGACGGTGACGTTGTCGCGCACGGCGCGGGCGTCGCCGGAGGCAATGACCATCTGGTCGGCCTCGCGCCATTCGAAGCCGTCGCGCGCGGTGATGGCGACGGGGCCGCCGCTGGAGAGGTCGATCTGCTGGGCAGATGCCGGGGCGGCGAGCGACGCCAGGAGGCTGGCAAGAAGGATGCGGCGCTTCACTTGCGGTCCCCGTTCAGCACCAGCCTTGCGGGGCCGGTGAACTGCACCACCGCGCCGCGGTCGAGCACGGTGAAGCCCTGGGCATCCAGCACGCCGAAGGGGCCCTCGGCGTGCACCATCTCATGGCCCGCGGCGGCATTGGCGCGCATGTCCAGGCTGGCGGATTCGGTGACCATCACGGTGCCGTCATCCCGGTACAGGGTGACCTCGCCGGCGAGGTCGAGGCGGTTGGCCTTCTGTTCGTAGATGCCGCGCTTTGCCTGGACCATCAGCCATTCGCCGGATTGCATCTGCATGTCGGCCTTCGGTGCCTCCAGGTCGGTGCGCTCCGGGCCGACCTGGCGGACGCGGGTGGCGGTGACGGTGTAGGGGCGGCCGCTGGCATCGACGCCCTGGTAGTGGGCATCGGTGAGCTGGCCGCCTTCGGGCGTGATGTCGACCCGACGGTAGCTGATGCGATTGCGGTCGCCGTTGCCCTGGATCTCCGGCCAGAAGGCGACCAGCAGGAGCAGGGCGAGGGCAAAGAGGGGCAGGACGCGCTTGGCCAGGCCGACGAGCCAGCGGCGCTGCGGCCGGGCCAGCCGGGCGGGGCGGCGGTCTTCGCCCAGATGGCGGTGCAGCGGGCGGGTCGGCGTGCGCGGCGCCGGGCGTGGGCCGGAGGGCAGGGGGGTGATGCTCATCACGCCACGCCCGCGCGCAGCAGGTCGTGGATGTGCAGGATGCCGAGCGGGCGCTGGGCGGCATCGACCACGAACAGCGCGGTGATCGGGCGTTCCGGCGCGTTCATGATGTGCAGCGCCTCGGCGGCCAGGAAGTCCGGGCCGATGGTGCGCGGCGCCGCGGTCATGACCTCGCCGAGGCGGCGGGTGAGCAGGGTGGGGCCGATGGCGCGGCGCAGGTCGCCGTCGGTGAAGATGCCGCAGAGGCGGCCCTGGTCGTCGGTGACGCCGAGGCAGCCGAAGCGTTTGCCGGTCATGAGCAGGAGGGCCTGGTCCATCGGCGTATCCGGCGGGGCGAGCGGCAGGGCGTCGCCCGCGTGCATCAGCTCGCGCACGCGGCGCAGGCGGGCGCCGAGCTTGCCGCCGGGGTGGAACTGGCGGAAATCGGCCGCGCCGAAGCCGCGGCGGGTGAGCAGGGCCACGGCCAGCGCGTCGCCCAGGGCCATCTGCATGGTGGTGGAGGTGGTGGGCGCGAGGCCCATCGGGCAGGCCTCCCGCGCCGCGGGCAGGAGAAGGGCCACATCGGCCGCGGTGGCCAGCGCGCTGCCGGCGCGCGCGGTGATGGCCACCAGCGGCAGGCCGAAGCGGCGGGAATGGGCGATGAGGTCGGCCAGCTCCGGGGTTTCGCCGGAATTGGACAGGGCGAGCACGGCATCGCCCGGCACGATCATGCCGAGGTCGCCGTGGCTGGCCTCGGCCGGGTGGACGAACAGGGCCGGCGCGCCGGTGGAGGCCAGGGTGGCGGCGATCTTGCGGGCGACGTGGCCGGACTTGCCCATGCCGGAGACGACGATGCGGCCGGTTGCGGCGGCGAGGAGATCGACGGCGCGGGCGAAGCCTTCGTCCAACCCGGCGGCAAGCGCCTGCAGCCCGGCTGCCTCGGTGGCGAGCACGTCTCGGGCGACATCGAGGTCGCTCGCCAGGGTTGCGACAGCGGCGGTCATCGGCGGTGCATATCCAGCCAGGAGGTGCGGCGGGATAGGGTGCCGCACGGCAGCGAAGCTAGGGTTGAGTTACGGTCCGCGCACCCTGCGGGTCAAGCGGGCTGGCATGCGCGCGGGGCGCACGAGCGCGCGAGACCGGAATCAGTGGGCGAAGATGTCGGGGGCGTCCCAGCCCAGCACGTCCAGCTGGCCGCGGGCGGGGAGGAAATCGAAACAGGCATCGGCCAGGGCGCGGCGGCCTTCGCGTTCCAGCAGGCCTTCGAGCTTGGCCCAGAGGGCGTGCAGGTGCAGCACGTCGGACGCGGCGTAGGCGAGCTGTTCCGGGGAAAGCTCGGCGGCCCCCCAGTCGGAGGTTTGCTGCTGCTTGGACAGCTCGACGCCGAGCAGGTCGCGGCAGAGATCCTTGAGGCCGTGGCGGTCGGTATAGGTGCGCACCAGCTTGGCGGCGATCTTGGTGCAGCGCACCGGGGCGACGCGGATGCCGAGCGCGTGCTGGAGCAGGGCGACATCGAACCGGGCGAAGTGCATGAGCTTCACCACGGCGGGGTCGGAGAGCAGGCGCTTGAGGTTGGGGCAGTCGGCGCCGCGGCCCCCGAGCTGGGGCGGGATGATCTGGACGAGGTGGACGATGCCGTCGCCGGCGGACATCTGCACCAGGCAGAGGCGGTCGCGGCGGGAATCGAGGCCCATCGCTTCCGTGTCGACAGCGAGAACCGGGCCGAGGGCGAGGCCTTCGGGCAGGTCGTGCTTGTGCAGGTGAATCGTGGCGTTGGCCATGAACTGTATGGTTCCCGCCATCAGGGGTGCCCCCGGCGGGGTGAACCGCCATTTCAACCGATTGGTGCCCAGGAAAGGACTCGAACCTTCACGACCTTGCGGTCACTGGCACCTGAAGCCAGCGCGTCTACCAATTCCGCCACCTGGGCATTTCGGCACCCGTCCGCGGGGCAGTGCGGGGGGTGGGCGCGCCGTTTAGCCCCCGCTCGCGCCGGCGTCAACTGGCTGCGGACGAAGCGGGCGAGAAAGAATCGATTGTCGGTGCAGTGCGGCATGGCGCTTGAGGCGGCGGGCTCGGGCCCATATCAAGGGCGGGCGTTTTCGGGAGCGTATCATGAGCGTTGGCGGCAGGGATGTTCGGCAGATCGCCACGGTGTTCGGGGGCACCGGGTTCATCGGGCGGCATGTGGTGAAGCGGCTGGTGGATGCCGGCCACGAGGTGCGGGTGGCGGTGCGGGATGCCGAGGCGGTGGCGGTGCTGCGGCCGCTGGGGGTGGTGGGGCAAGTGGTGCCGCTGCATGCCCCGCTGGGCGACGCGGCGGCGGTGGCGCGGGCGGTGGCGGGCGCCAGCTTCGTGGTGAACCTGGTGGGCATCCTGGCCGAGCGACGGGCCGGGGATTTCGACCGGGTGCATCATCTGGGCGCGGCGGCGGTGGCGCAGGCGGCTGCGGCGGCGGGGGTGGCGCGGCTGGTGCAGGTCTCCGCGCTGGGGGCGGATGCGGCGAGCCCGAGCCTGTATGCAAGCAGCAAGGCAGCCGGCGAGGCGGCGGTGCTGGCGGCGTTCCCGCGGGCGGTGATCCTGCGGCCTTCGGTGGTGTTCGGGGCGGAGGACCAGTTCTTCAACCGGTTCGCGCAGCTGGCGCAGATGCTGCCGGTGATGCCGGTGTTCGAGGGCGGCACGAAGTTCCAGCCGGTGCATGTGGGCGATGTGGCCGATGCGGTGATTGCAGGGCTGACCCGCGCGGATGTGGAGGGACGGATTTTCGAGCTGGGCGGGCCGAAGGTGTGGACCATGCGCCAGTTGCTGGCCTGGATCCTGGCGCAGACCGGGCGGCGGCGGATGCTGCTGGATGTGCCCGGCGCGGTGGCGCAGGTGCAGGCGCGGGTGCTGGAGTGCCTGCCGGGCAAGCTGCTCACTCGCGACCAGCTGATTTTGCTGCGCCGCGACAATGTTGTAGCGCCGGGCGCGGCCGGGCTGGAGGCGCTGGGGATCGCGCCGCTGGCAGTGGAGCAGGTGGTGCCGGCCTATCTGGCACGGTACCGGGCCGGCGCCGAGCCCGTGGAACGCCGATAGGTCCGAATTGGGCCTTTTATGCGTGTGGCTTTGGGGTGGCTTCTGACCTTGACCCCTGGGGCCCCGCTTATTGGGCATCAATGCTGACGTAAATTGACTCGCGCGCGCGGCGGGGATCGTGTAGCACCGGGCTTGGAACTCCGCCGGGAGCTGAACGATGCCCGACCGCATGCTGCAGTTCGTTGCCATTCCCCAGCAGACGCCGGACAAGCGCGCGCCGGAACTGCGCCTGCGGGATTTCGAGGAAATCTACGCCGAATACGCGCCGGCGCAGGCCGCGACGCAGGCGAGCCGGTGCAGCCAGTGCGGCGTGCCGTTCTGCCAGGTGCATTGCCCGCTTTCGAACAACATCCCGGATTGGCTGAAGCTGGCGGCCGAGCAGCGGTTGGAGGAGGCGTATGAGCTCAGCTCCGCCACCAACAACTTCCCGGAGATCTGTGGCCGCATCTGCCCGCAGGACCGGCTGTGCGAAGGCAACTGCGTGATCGAGAAGGGCTTCGACAGCGTGACGATCGGGGCGGTGGAGCGGTTCATCACCGATACCGCGTTCCAGGAGGGCTGGGTGAAGCCGGTGCGGCCGCGGCGGGAGCGGGCGGAATCGGTGGGGATCGTGGGCGCCGGGCCGGCGGGGCTGGCGGCGGCGGAGCAGCTGCGCAAGCTGGGCTACCAGGTGCATGTATACGACCGCTACGACCGGGTGGGCGGGTTGATGATCTACGGCATTCCCGGCTTCAAGCTGGAGAAGCCCGTGGTGCTGCGGCGCTGGAAGCTGCTGGAGGAGGGCGGGGTGCGCTTCCATCTGGAGTGCGCCATCGGCCAGGACGTCACGCTGCAGGAATTGCGCGCCCGGCATGGCGCGGTGCTGATCGCCACCGGGGTGTACAAGCCGCGCGACATCGGCGGGCCGGGCGCGGGGCTTGCGGGGATTGTGCCGGCGCTGGACTACCTGACCACGTCCAACCGGCATGGGCTGGGCGATGACGTGCCGGACTTCGCGGACGGCACGCTGGATGCCCGCGGCAAGCGCGTGGTGGTGGTGGGCGGCGGCGACACGGCGATGGATTGCGTGCGCACTGCGGTGCGCCAGGGCGCGGCGAGCGTGACCTGCCTGTACCGCCGTGACCGGGCGAACATGCCGGGCTCGCTGCGCGAGGTGAAGAACGCGGAGGAGGAGGGCGTGCAGTTCCAGTGGCTGGCGGCACCCGAGGCGTTCCTGGGGGATGGATCTGTGAGTGGGGTGCGCGCGGTGCGGATGCATCTGGGGCTGCCGGATGCCTCCGGACGCCAGGCGGTGGAGCCGGTGGCCGGCAGCCATTTCACCGTGCCGGCGGAGCTGGTGATCAAGGCGCTGGGCTTCGACCCCGAGGATCTGCCCGGGGCGTTCGGGGAGGCGGCGTTGAAGGTGTCGCGCTGGGGCACGCTGTCGGTGGACCGGCACAGCTTCGAGACCAGCCTGCCGGGCGTATTCGCGGCGGGCGACATCGTGCGCGGGGCCTCGCTGGTGGTATGGGCGATCCGCGACGGGCGGGATGCGGCGGCGGCGATGCACGCGCAACTGCAGCGCGCCGCGCAGCCGGTGGCCGCGGAATGATGCGCGCGGCGGCATGGCTGGCGAGCCTGGTGGCCGCGGCGCTGGCCGGGGCGGCGCTGGCGCAGGGAACGCGGCCAGCGCCGGGGATCGACGAGAACCGGCGCGAGGTGCGGCAGATGATGGAGGTGTTCGACATCCCGCGCCACGCCGAGGGGATGATAGGGACGATGCGGGCGGAAATGATCCGCGCCACGATGCGCGCCAGCGAGATGCCGGAGGCTGCGGCGACGGCCGTGGTGGACGAGATCCTGATGCCGAACTTCCGCGCCCGCAGCGCCGAGCTGGTGGCGGAGATGACGGAACCCTTCGCGATCAACTTCACCATTTCCGACCTCAAGGCGTTGCGGGCGTTCTACGGCTCCCCGCTGGGGCAGAAATGGCTGCGCACAATTCCGGTAGCGCGCGCGCAGGGCGAGCAGGCAGGGCTGGCGTGGGGCCAGCGGGTGTTCCAGGATTCGGTGGAGCGCCACGCGGATGAGCTGCGTGCCCGCGGACTGAAATTCTGAAGGGGTTGATTGCATGAACACCACCACTCGGATTGTCGCCGGCACGCTGCTGGTGGGGCTGCTGGCCACCGGCTCCGCCTGGGGGCAGGGCGCGCCAGCACCGGCGCAGGCGCCCGCACAGCCGGCCGCGCCGGCGCCGGTCGTGACCGAGGCGAGCCGGCGCGAGGCGCGGGCGCTGGGCGAGAAGCTGGGCTGGGAATCCCAGGTGCGCGGCATCATCAACACGCTGCGCACGGCCATCATCGTCAATGTCGCGCAGGTGAACGGCAAGCAGCCGCAGGAGATGATCGCGGTGGTGGACGACCTGCTGATGCCGGATTTCGTCGGCGATGCCGGAACGCTGCAGGGCATGATCGTGGAGGCCTGGGCCGGCGCGTTCACCGCCGACGAGCTGCGCAACCTGCGCACGTTCTACAACACGCCGCTGGGCGACAAGCTGCTGCGCACCATTCCGCAGCTGAACAACGTGATCAATCAGTCAGGCCAGAGCTGGGCGCAGAAGGTCTACCAGGCGAGCCAGCAGAAGCATGCCGAGGAGTTCGCCAAGCGCGGGCTCAAGTTCGCGCCCTAGCGCATCGACCGCGCCGAAGCTGGCGCGGATGAAGCGCCAGGGCCTTTGTTTGGTCGCGTGAGTCACGTCTGTGGCGGGTCCGCCTTCGACGATCACGCTTTCGTCCTGAAGGAGCCGAGACCATGTCCCAGCCCGCCGCCCCGGTTGAGCCCGGCCACGACTTCGTGCGCGCGTGGGCGGAGAATGCCAAACGCCTGGCCGGCAGCTACGACCCCGCGCAGGAGCATGATGCCTGCGGCGTGGGGCTGGTGGCGGCCCTGGACGGGCGGGCGCGGCGGGACGTGGTGCAGGCGGGCATCGATGCGCTGCGCGCGGTGTGGCATCGCGGCGCGGTGGATGCCGATGGCAAGACCGGTGACGGCGCGGGCATCCATGTGGAGATCCCGCAGGATTTCTTCGCCGATGCGGTGCGGCGCGGCGGCGACCGGCTGCGGCCGGGGCCGATCGCGGTGGGGCAGGTGTTCCTGCCCAAGACCGACCTGGGCGCGCAGGAGCGCTGCCGGCAGATCGTGGAAAGCGAGATCATCGCCTTCGGCTACGGCATCTATGGCTGGCGCCAGGTGCCGATCGACACGGCGGTGATCGGCGAGAAGGCGAATGCCACGCGGCCGGAGATCGAGCAGATCATGATCTTCTCGCCGCGCGGGGCTGGGACGGACGTGGCGGAGTTCGAGCGCGACCTGTTCGTGATCCGCCGGCGGATCGAGAAGCAGGCGATCGCCGCACAGATTCCGGAGCTGTACTTCTGTTCGCTGTCGTGCCGGTCGATCATCTACAAGGGGATGTTCCTGGCCGAGGCGCTGTCGGAATTCTATCCGGACCTGCAGGACGAGCGCTTCGTGTCGCGGTTTGCGATCTACCACCAGCGCTATTCCACCAACACGTTTCCCACCTGGCGGCTGGCGCAGCCGTTCCGGGCGCTGGCGCATAACGGCGAGATCAACACGCTCTCGGGCAACGTGAACTGGATGAAGAGCCACGAGACGCGGCTTTCGGCGCCGCAGCTCGATGCGTTCATGGACGACATCAAGCCGGTGATCCAGGCGGCGGGATCGGACACCGCGACGCTGGACAACGTGTTCGAGGTGCTGCTGCGCGCCGGGCGGGATGCGCCGATGGCCAAGGCGCTGATGATCCCGGCCAGCATCGGCAACGATGCGACGATGAAGCAGGCGTACAAGGATATGTTCCTGTACTGCAACAGCGTGATGGAGCCGTGGGACGGGCCGGCGGCGCTGGCGGCGACCGACGGGCGCTGGGTGATCGCGGGGCTGGACCGCAACGGGCTGCGGCCGCTGCGCTACACGGTCGCGCGCAACGCGCTGCTGATCGTCGGTTCCGAAGCCGGAATGGTGAAGCTGGACGAGAGTGAGATCGTGGAGAAGGGGCGCGTGGGCCCTGGGCAGACGATCGGCGTGGATCTGGACAGCGCCACCTTCTATGGCGACGAGGCGATGAAGGACATGCTGGCGGCGCGCCAGCCTTTCGGCGAATGGGCCAAGCGCATCCGCGAGATCGACCACATCGTGAAGACCGATGCGCCGGAGCCGGTGCTGTTCGAGCGCGAGGAGCTGCGCCGGCGCCAGCTGGCGGTGGGCGCCACGCTGGAAGACCTGGAGATGATCCTGCACCCGATGGTGGAGGACGCGCAGGAGGCGGTGGGCAGCATGGGCGACGACACGCCGATCGCGGTGCTGTCGGAGAAGTATCGTGGCCTGCACCACTATTTCCGGCAGGGCTTCAGCCAGGTGACCAACCCGCCAATCGACAGCCTGCGCGAGACGCGGGTGATGACGCTGAAGACACGGCTGGGCAACCTCGGCAACGTGATGGACGAGGACAGCAGCCAGTTCGACCTGCTGCAGCTGGAAAGCCCGGTGCTCTCCACCGCCGAGTTCGCGGCGATGCGCGCGACGATGGGGCGCAGCGCCTGCGTGGTGGACTGCACCTTTCCGGTGGCGGAAGGAGAGGCGGGGCTGCGCGCGGCGCTGGAGCGCATAAGGCGCGAGGCGGAGGAGGGCGTGCGCGCTGGCTGCACGCACGTGATCCTGACCGACGAGGCGATGGGCCCGGCGCGGGTGGGGCTTCCGATGATCCTGGCCACCGGCGGGGTGCACACCCATCTGGTGCGCTCCTCCCTGCGCACCTTCACCAGCCTCAACGTGCGCGCGGCGGAGTGCCTGGACGTGCACACCTTCGCGGTGCTGATCGGCGTGGGGGCGACCACCATCAACGCCTATCTGGCGCAGGAGGGCATCGCGGACCGGCACCGGCGCGGGCTGTTCGGGGCCATTTCGCTGAAGGAGGCGGTGCAGCGCTTCAAGAAGGCGGTGGACAAGGGGCTGCTGAAGATCATGTCCAAGATGGGGATCTCGGTGATCTCCTCCTACCGCGGTGGCTACAACTTCGAGGCGATCGGGCTTTCGCGGCAGCTGGTGGGCGAGTTCTTCCCGGGCATGCAAAGCCGCATTTCCGGCATCGGGCTTTCAGGCATCGCGCGCAAGATCCTGGCGCTGCATGAGGGGGCGTGGGAGGCCGAGATGCCGGCGCTGCCGGTGGGCGGCATCTACAAGCTGCGCCAGCGCGGCGAGACGCATGCCTTCGACGGCACGCTGATCCACATGCTGCAGGAGGCGGTGGCGACCGATAGCTTCCAGCTCTATCGCCGCTATGCCGAGGCGGTGCGGCGCATGCCGCCGGTGGCGCTGCGCGACCTGCTGGATTTCCGCGACCAGGGGAGCAAGGCAATCCCGGTGGAGGAGGTGGAGAGCATCACCGAAATCCGCAAGCGGCTGCTGGCGCCTGGCATTTCGCTGGGGGCGCTGAGCCCGGAGGCGCACGAGACGCTGTCGATCGCGATGAACCGGATCGGCGCGCGCAGCGACAGCGGCGAGGGCGGCGAGGACCCGGCGCGGGCCAGGCCGCGGGCGAACGGGGACAACGCGAACTCGGCGATCAAGCAGATCGCCTCCGGCCGGTTCGGGGTGACGGCGGAGTACCTCAACAACTGCCGTGAGATCGAGATCAAGGTGGCGCAGGGGGCCAAGCCGGGCGAGGGCGGGCAGCTGCCGGGGTTCAAGGTGACGGGGCTGATCGCCAAGCTGCGGCATTCCACGCCGGGGGTGATGCTGATCTCGCCGCCGCCGCACCACGACATCTACTCGATCGAAGACCTCGCCCAGCTGATCTACGACCTGAAGCAGATCAACCCCGAGGCGACAGTGTGCGTGAAGCTGGTGGCGCGCAGCGGCATCGGCACGATCGCGGCCGGCGTGGCCAAGGCGCGCGCGGATGCGATCCTGATCAGCGGCCATTCCGGCGGCACCGGGGCCAGCCCGCAGACCTCGGTGAAGTATGCCGGGCTGCCGTGGGAGATGGGGCTTTCGGAGACGCACCAGGTGCTGATGCTGAACCGGCTGCGGCACCGGGTGAAACTGCGCACCGATGGCGGGATCAAGACGGGCCGCGACGTGGTGATCGCGGCGATGCTGGGGGCGGAGGAGTTCGGCATCGGCACCGCCTCGCTGGTGGCGATGGGCTGCATCATGGTGCGGCAGTGCCATTCCAACACCTGTCCGGTCGGCGTGTGTTCGCAGGACGAAAAGCTGCGGGCGAAGTTTGAAGGTACGCCGGAGAAGGTGATCAACCTGTTCAGCTTCATCGCCGATGATGTGCGCCACTTCCTGGCCGGGTTGGGCTTTCGGACACTGGCCGAGGTGATCGGGCGGACCGACCTGCTGCACCAGGTGAGCCGGGGCTCGGAGATGCTGGACGACCTCGATCTCAACCCGCTGCTGGTGCAGGCCGATCCCGGGCCCTATGCGCGCTACTGCACGCTGGAGGGGCGCAACGAGGTGCCGGAGACGCTGGATGCGCAGATGATCGCCGATGCGCGTGCGTTCTTCGAGCATGGCGAGAAGATGCAGCTGGAATACAATATCCGGAACACGCAGCGCGCCATCGGCACCAAGTTCTCCCACCGGATCGTGCGCAAGTTCGGCATGGCGGGGCTGCCGCCGAACCACGCCACCGTGCGGCTGCGCGGCTCCGCTGGGCAATCGCTCGGCGCCTTCGCGGTGCAGGGGTTGAAGCTGGAAGTGTTCGGAGATGCGAACGATTATGTGGGCAAGGGATTGTCCGGCGCGACGATCGTGGTACGCCCGGCACCGTCCTCCACGTTGCAGAGCCACCTGAACACCATCATCGGCAACACGGTGCTGTATGGCGCCACCGCCGGCAGCCTGTTCGCGGCGGGCCAGGCGGGGGAGCGCTTCGCAGTACGCAATTCCGGCGCCACCGCGGTGGTGGAGGGCATCGGCTCCAACGGCTGCGAGTACATGACCGGGGGCACGGTGGCGATCCTGGGGGCGGTGGGCGACAATTTCGGCGCGGGGTTCACCGGTGGCATGGCGTTCGTATACGACCCCGAGGACATGTTCCGCCTGCGGGTGAACCCGGAGACGCTGGTGTGGCAGCGCGTGGCCACCGCGCACTGGGCCGGCGTGCTGCGCGACTTGGTTGCCACCCATGCGCGCGAGACCAGCAGCCGCTATGCCACCCGCCTGCTGCATGATTGGGAACGCGTGCTGCCGGCCTTCTGGCAGGTGGTGCCGCGCGAGTACGTGCGCTACCTGCCGCAGCCGCTGGGAGAGCCGGCGGAGGCGTTGCGCGCCTGAGGTTGCGTCCGCGGGCCTTCCGGGGGAGGCTTGCGGAAACGACCTCGGGGGAGGGGGCGATGCTGCGCCGGTTCGTGCTGATGCTGGGAGGGCTGTTCGCCGCCATGTCGATCACCATGGCCGATGCGGCCGAGTATCCGGCGCCGAAGACGGCGGTGTGGGAGGCGAAGGATTTCCGCTTCCATACCGGCGAGACGCTGGCCGCCGTGAAGCTGGCCTACACCACGATCGGCGAGCCGACCGGGCAGCCGGTGCTGATCCTGCACGGCACGGCGGGTTCGGCGGCGAACATGCTGACCCCGGTTTTCGCCGGCGCGTTGTTCGGGCCTGGCCAGCCGCTGGATGCGGCAAAGTACTTCATCATCCTGCCGGATGCGCTGGGGGCAGGGAAATCGACCAAGCCTTCCGACGGGATGCGGGCAAAGTTCCCGCGCTACAACTACGACGACATGGTGCTGGCGCAGTACCGGCTGGTGACGGAGCATTTGGGCATCAAGCGGCTGCGGCTGGTGATGGGCAATTCCATGGGCGGGATGCATGCGTGGATCTGGGGCACCACCTATCCCGGCATGATGGATGCGCTGGTGCCGATGGCATCGCAGCCCACGGAGATGTCCAGCCGCAACTGGATGATGCGGCGGATGATGATCGATGCCGTGCGCAACGATCCGGATTGGAAGGGCGGCGACTACACCACCCAGCCCAAGGCGATCCAGGTGGCGAATGTGTTCTACGGCATTGCGACAAATGGCGGCACGCTGGCCTGGCAGCAGCAGGCGCCGACGCGCGAGGCGGCGGACAAGCTGCTGGATGGGCGGCTGGCGGCGCCGTTCACCGCGGATGCCAATGATTTTCTGTACCAGTGGGACAGCTCGCGCGACTACAACCCGGCGCCGCGGCTGGAGCGGATGAAGGCGGCGCTGCTGGTGATCAACTCGGCCGATGACGAGCGCAACCCGCCGGAGACCGGGCTGATGGATGCGGCGCTGAAGCGGGTGGCCGGCGCGCGGTATCACCTGATTCCGGCCAGTGCGGAGACGCGCGGGCATGGCACGACGGGGATGGCCAAATTCTATGTGCGCGCGCTGGAGACGCTGTTGCGCGATGTGCCGCGCGGCGGGATGTAGGGGCGCCACCATCCACGGTTTGTCCTGATGTCGCCTTCGATCGCCAGCTTCCTGCCCGTGCTGCTGGGCATTGCCAGCGCGCAGGTGGCGCAGGGCATCCTCGGCCCGCTGATCCCGCTGCTGCTGGTGGAGCAGCATGTTTCCACCGCGGCCATTGGGATGGTGGCCTCCGCGCATTCGGCGGGGTTCCTGCTGGGCTCCGTGTTCTGCCAGCGCATCATCCCGCGGCTGGGGCATGGGCGGGCCTTCGTGGTGTTCGCGGTGCTGGCGGCGGATGCGATCTTGCTGATGGCGCTATGGCAATCGCCGCTCGGTTGGGCGGTGCTGCGGGCGGCGCAGGGGGCGGCCTATGCCGGGTTGTGCATCATCGCCGAGAGCTGGCTGAACGCGCGGGCGGACAATGCCAGCCGGGGGCGGGTGTTTGCGCTGTACATGATCGCCAGCTGGGGCGGGGGGATGCTGGGGCCGGTGGTGCTGAGCCTGGTGCCGCCTTCGGTGTTGCTGATCGTGGGGGCCGGCATGGCCTATGCCACCGCGTTGCTGCCGGTGGCGCTGGTGCAGCCGGCCAGCCCGGCGGCGAACATGCATGCGCGGATGGGGTTGCTGGCGCTGTTGCGGGTTTCGCCGGTGGGGTTGGCGTGCGGGCTTTCGGCGGGGTTGGCCAATTCGTCGTTTCATGCGCTGACGCCGGTGTATCTGCAGAACCTTGGCCACAGCGCCGCCTCGGTGGGCCTGTTCGCGGTGGGGGCGAATCTGGCGGGGTTGCTGATCCAGATGCCGGCGGGGGTGCTGTCGGACCGGATCGGGCGGCGGCCGGTGGCGCTGATGTCCTTGCTGAGTGCGGGGGCGGTGGCCGTGGGGTTCCTGGTGGCCGGGGCTGCGCCGCTGCCGGTGTTGCTGGTGCTGGGGGCGGCGCTTTCGGGGTTGGCGGCGCCGTTGTACGGGCTGGGGGCGGGGCTGACCAATGACCGGTTGGACAGTGGGGACGCGGTGGCGGCAGCGGGGGCGTTGCTGATTGCCTGGTCGGTGGGGGCGACGATCGGGCCGGCCGTGGCTGGGGTGGCGATGGAGCGGTTCGGGCCGGCCGGGCTGTTCATGTATCTCGTGGCGATCTTTGCCGGCATGGCGCTTTTCACCGCCTGGCGCATGATGCTGCGGGGCGAGCCGCCGCGTGAGCGTCGCACTGCCTTCGTTCCGGCGCCCACGCCGCCGGCGCGGCTGCCTGCCAACACCGATGCCTAGGGAACCATCATGAGCACGCTGCCTCTCGCCCGCTTCAAGATCCTGGACCTGACCCGCGTGCGCGCCGGGCCGACCTGTGTGCGGCAGTTGGCCGATTGGGGGGCGGAGGTGATCAAGATCGAGGCGCCGGAGGGCGATGCCGGGTTGGGCGGCGCGCGGCATGGGCCGGATTTCTGGAACCTGCATCGCAACAAGCGCAGCCTGACGCTGGACCTGAAGGCGGCGGAGGGGCGGGAGATTTTCTACAAGCTGGTCGCGGCGTCGGACGTGGTGGTGGAGAACTACCGGCCGGATGTGAAGGACAGGCTGAAGATCGACTACGCCACGCTGGAGGCGATCAACCCTGGGATTGTCTATGCCTCCATCTCCGGCTTTGGGCAGGACGGGCCGTATCGGGACCGGCCGGGGTTTGACCAGATCGCGCAGGGGATGGGTGGGTTGATGTCCATCACCGGGTTGCCGGGGCAGGGGCCGGTGCGGGTGGGGATTCCGGTGGCGGACCTGACGGCGGGGATCTTTGCGGCGCAGGGGATATTGATTGCGCTGCTGGAGCGCGAGGTTTCCGGGAAGGGGCAGTGGGTGCAGTCCTCCCTGCTCGGTGCGCAGATCGCGATGCTGGATTTCCAGGCGGCGCGCTGGACGATCGCGGGCGAGGTGCCGGAGCAGGCGGGGAACGACCATCCGACCTCGATCCCGACCGGGGTGTTTGCCACGGCGGACGGGCATATCAACATCGCGGCGGCGGGCAACGAGATCTACCGGCGGCTATGCAAGGCGATCGGGCGCGAGGACCTGGCGACCCACCCGGACTACAACACCGATGCCGGGCGTTCGAAGAACCGCCGCGGGCTGAATGCGGAGATCGAGAGCGTGACGCGGGGCAAGAGCTCGGCGGCGTGGATCGAGGAGCTGAACAAGGCCAGCGTGCCGTGCGGGCCGATCTATTCAATGGACCAGGTGTTTGCCGACCCGCAGGTGCAGCATCTGGGCATGGCGCGGGAGGTGCAGCACCCGACGCGCGGCACGGTGGGGCTGGTGGGGCAGGCGATCAGCATGAGCCGATCGAAGTGGGAGGTGCGCAACACCACGCCGGAGCAGGGCGAGCACACGGATGCGATCCTGGGCGAGCTGGGCTACGACGCGGCGGCGATTGCGGGGCTGCGCGAGAAGAAGGTGGTTTGACGACCCATACCGGCCCGCGTTGACCCATGAAGAATGGGTCAGCGCGGGCCGGTATGAGTCTTTGTTTTGCGCGCGGCCACCGGCCAGCCCCGCGCGCGATACCAACCCGAGCAATGGCTGGAAGAGTCAGCCATTGCTCGGGTTGGTATCAGGCGGACCCGATGGGGGCCGTGCTTCGGGCATGAGTCATCGCCGCCGGAAGCGGGGTTTTCGCGACGGATTCGAGGTGAATGAGGGCGTGCGTTGCCTATGGCGGCGCGCGGGCGGACGGCGCCGGGCAGAGTACGGGCGCGCGGTGGCCGGACAAGGCCATGCCCCGGTTGGGGGTGCCGCGCAGGAGCCAGCCGATCTCCGACCGCAATTGGAGAATGCGGCGCAGGGCATACGCGTTTTGGGCGGACTCCAGGTCGTCGGCGAAATCGGTGTTGGTGGAGAAGAGCCAATCCTTGCGCAGGGTGCGCAGCGTGTGGCCGGTGGTGTCCGCCCTTGAGAATACGGCGAACAGGGCCAGCAACAGGAGCTTGAGGGACGCCGGAATCCGGGCGTGCATGATCGCCCGCGCCCAGGGGCGCGGTGCGTCGGCTTCGCTCGGTGCGGTGCTCAAGTTTGGCATCACTGCTAACAATGCACGATGCAACACCGTTGGGCAAGGAAAATTTCATGTGGCGATGAAATTTTGAGTTAGATGGAACGTCGCAGGTGGTCGGGCGTGCCCGCCGATCGTACCGCCCGCAAGGCCTCTCATGCCAGCCCGCATCTACCCGTGAAGAATGGGCCTAGCCAAGGCCGCGCCAGCACTTGCTGAAAGGCCAAAACAACCGAGACCCGATGATGGTGGCGGAAGACATCTTAGAGCCCGTT
This sequence comes from Acetobacteraceae bacterium, assembly GCA_044358135.1. Lineage (GTDB taxonomy): Bacteria > Pseudomonadota > Alphaproteobacteria > Acetobacterales > Acetobacteraceae > CAMDGX01. Next base: position 19,806 of record JBIKOJ010000061.1, read on the forward strand.
TGAAAACTCTGCTTGTACGCCTTGCGTGCGGCTGGCAAACGCTGGTGAATGTGGAAGCACTCTCATCGCCAGCGGCTGACCTCCATCGAGAAGCAGACCAAACGTTATCCAAGTGACCTGACCGACGCGGAATGGCTGGCAATCGAGCCCGTTCTTCCGCGGGTGGCAAGGACTGGCCGAAGGCGTTCGGTCGATCTGCGCGAGGTCCTGAACGCGATCCGCTATTTGGTACGCGGGGGCGTTGGCTGGCGGATGCTGCCGAAGGACTTCCCACCCTGGCAGACGGTCTACTGGTGGTTCCGCCGCTTCGCGCGCCGCCTGATGTTCCAGACAATCCACGATGTGGCGCTGATGCTCGACCGCGAGTTGGCCGGGCGCGAGGCCAGTCCGAGCGGTGGCATTGTGGACAGCCAGTCGGTGAAGGCGCCAGCGGCGGACCAGCGCGGCTACGATGGCGGCAAGAAGCTGATCGGGCGCAAGCGCCACATCGCCGTGGACACGGACGGGCGCCTGCTGATGGTCAACCTCACGCCCGCGGATATCTCGGACAGCGCGGGCGCGCAGATGATCCTGGACGCGATCCGCAAGCGATGGCCGTGGCTCAAGCACCTTTTCGCCGACGGGGCCTATGACAAAGCCCAACTGATGGACAAGGCGGCATTCCGGGACTTCACCATCGAGATCGTGCGACGGCTGAAGGATGAACCAGGCTTCAAGGTCCTGCCACGGCGCTGGGTGGTGGAGCGGACCTTCGGCTGGATGACCCGCTTCCGCCGCCTCGTTCGCGACTTCGAGCAGCGCATCGACGTCTCGAAGGCCATGATCTACGTGGCCATGGGAAGCATTCTGCTCCGAAGAGTCCACCTGTGAGAGTTTTCAAACGGGCTCTTAGGGGTCGTTCGCTCTGACCTAGAGCTGCACATCCCGACAAGGGATCAAGCCAAGCGAATTTGGCGAGCTCATATGCCTATTGGCGCCGAACCATCTGGCCGCTGTGGGCAACCACCCATGCACGTGAAATTGTCAATGAGGGATTCCGCAAACTCCAAAGGCCTGCTAGCCTGCACCGGAGACGGAAAGCGCCTTCGCCAATCGTGATTCGGGGCTGGTGGAGGCGGAAATACTTAGGCGAGCAAAAAGCCACATTTGCCTAGGGTGAGCCAGCCCCGTAGGGCGACGTCGGGGAGTGAGTACATCTGCTATGGCGCGTAGCGATCTTTTGGTGTCCCTGATTCGCGCCGGCGCCACCGGCGATCAGGAGATGCTGCGTTCCACTACCGAAGCTATGGTCGCCGACGAACGCGCCAAGAAGCACTTTATCGTGGCCGATCGGATGCAGCGCGCCCTGTCAGCCGTTCCGATCACGCCGCCAGCTCTCACGACGACGTCTCACCAAATGGCTTCCACCAATGGGCGTGAGGCCATTTTGGAGGTCACACCTCGCCTCCAGTTGGACGATCTGCTCCTGTCCCTACCGGCTCAAGAAAGCGGCCGCCAACTTATAGAGGAACATCGGAGGGCGGACGTTCTCCGAGCAAGCGGCTATGAGCCGCGTCACCGCATTCTCCTTTCCGGTCCCCCCGGCAATGGCAAAACGTCCTTTGCGGAGGCGATTGCTGAAGGTCTTGGACTCCCCTTTTACGTAGTTCGATACGACGCTCTGATCGGCAGCTATCTGGGCGAGACAAACGCCCGTCTGCGTAAGTTATTCGACTACGTAAGGACGACGCCAAGTGTTTTGTTCTTCGACGAGTTCGATGCCATCGGCAAGGAGCGCGGCGATACCCACGAGACCGGCGAAATTAAACGCGTGGTTTCTTTCTTGTTGATGCAACTCGACCAGCTCCCGAGCTATGTCATCGTGGTTGCTGCAACCAATCATGGTGAGTTGCTCGACCGGGCTGTCTGGCGACGGTTTCAAATGCGGCTTTCTATGCCAGCGCCAAAGAAGAGCGAGATCGCAGTCTTTTTGGACCGGATTGTGGCGGGTTGGCCCAACACGCCGAAGTTGGCCCTTAGTCGGCTCGCCGGCCGTCTCGGAGCCGTCAGCTACGCTGAAGCGCTCGATTTCTGTCAGAACGTAAGACGGAGACAGATATTGGGTTTAGGGAATGTTTCGATTGATGACGCGCTGCGCGCGGAACTTGAGCTGTGGACTTCACGCGTTACTCCAGAGACGATAAATGCCGAGCGATCCGACGAAGCCGCTTCTGAGACTGACTCTCAACGCTGATCATCCCCGCCCAATCGGCCGTCCTCGTCCGGTCCCGTCACCAGCGGCGTTTCCAAGAGATCGCCAAGCGGCTGCAATTGGACCGAAGTTTACGCGCCTTGCAGAAGTCCTGACGCGCGGGGACGATGCACTTGCGTTGCGCGCCGACCCGGCGGGCCTGGCGCCTGAGCGTCTTTTGGTTTTTGAACTTCGCGGGTCGATCAGTGCCTTTTCCGCCGCCGTCCAGCAGTTTGCGGGTCTTGAACTGGTGGATGAGGAAGAGCTTGAGGGTGACGAAGGCGACGAACATCCCTTCGCCTACCTTCTCGTTCCGGACATGGTGGCCCTTCGGAATATCGAATCTCTTTGGCGGCGTTGGCAAGCTGGGCAACTGGTTAGGGGTGAGACAACGTGGGCGAATGTTTTCGAGCATCTCCGGGATTTGCGACCCTGGGGACCGAATGATCGAGTTCACTCCTCTGAGCGGAACCTTTTTGCTGCGATCATCGAGGGTCTTGACGATCGTGAGCTTGTTCGCATCGAAATCGAACTCGTATTCCGATCGAATGACGACACCGCTCGGGAAAGCGAAGCCGAAGTATCAGGATCCATAACCGCGCGCGGAGGGACGATTGTGTCACGCTCTCGCCTGCCGGAGATAGCTTACCATGCTCTGCTCGCAGATGTTCCGGTCTGGGCCGTCCGCGAGATTGTCGAGCGCCGGATCGAAGGTATCGCCGGCCTAGAATCTGTCATGCACATTCGGCCGCAGTCCGAAGCGACATCGGTAGAGATCGGCGATCCGGCTGAAATCCCGATTACCGACGCCACAGAGCGCGATCTGGGCGAGCCAATCCTCGCTCTCCTTGACGGCGTCCCTGTAAGCGGTCATCGGCGACTGGCGGCTCACATTGATCTCGACGATCCCTTCGACCTTGAACTGGGCGCAGTCGTGGAATCTCGTGCTCACGGCACAGCGATGGCCTCGCTGATCGTCCATGGTGACTTGAACCGAGGTGAAAGCCCGTTGCCACGCCAAATCCACGTGATCCCCGTGATGGGCAACGGCGACAGCTTTCCCCATGACAGGCTAGTAGTAGACCTCATCTACCTTGCCGTCATGCGGTTGCGTGAGCAGCGCCCAGAAATTGTGATCGTCAATCTCTCCCTCGGCAATCGGTACCGGCCGTTTTACAATCAGCTTTCACCCTGGGCTCGCCTTCTCGACCGGCTCGCATATCGCCTCGGCCTCCTATTTATCGTGAGCGCGGGCAATCAGGTGAATGATTTCGGCCTTGCAGCCTATGTATCGAGCCGAGACTACGAAGATGCGGACGGGCAAAGCCGAGCGACATCTATGATCACGGCACTGCACGGCATCATGAGCGAACGGCGATTGTTGTCTCCGGCGGAGACTGTGAACGGCGTCTCCGTAGGAAGCTGCAACGTCGACTCGGTGACACCGGCTGATCGCGCGCTCGCGCGAACACTGATTGATCCGTTTCCGGATCATAGGATGGCGAATCCTTCGAGTGGCCTTGGGCCAGGCTTCGCCCGATCTGTAAAGCCAGATGTCCTCATGCCGGGCGCACGCGAGCACATGCGGGTCGTCCGAAATCACGCACATATCGACGTCGTGCCTGCCGCGGCATCACGCGGCGCTGGCCTCAGGGTCGCGGCGCCACCGAGGCCCGGTCGTGAAAACCTTTATGGCTATACAAGCGGCACGAGTGCGGCCGCAGCTCTGGCGTCACGTGCCTGTCACCGCATTCATGATGCGTTGGAAGCGGCCTATGGCGATGAGTTTCTGAGGCTTTCACCCTTGCAGCGGGCCGTTCTCCTGAAGGCCCTGCTGATCCATCCTGCTGAATGGCCACGTGAGACCGCGGCCCTGATCAAAGCGACGGTTGGGCCTTGGGGGCAGGGCCAGGCCGGGAAGCAGAAAGACAATATCCGTCGCTTCATCGGCTTTGGGTGCGTGGACGCTGACGATGCCGTGGCGTGTGCGCCCGACCGTGCGACTTTCTTCGCCACGGGCCAGATACGCGCAGATCGTATCATTGCCATTGATGTTCCTGTCCCCGTGACGATTGGGGGAAAGGCAAGGCCACATAGTCTTTCGGCGACATTGGCCTGGTTCTCGCCAGTTGCACCCGGACGAAAGAGCTATCGCAGTTGCCGACTGAAGATACTCAAACCCGCTGATTTGGCCACACTGGCTGTCGCAGGACATAGCTGGCAACCGGACGAGAATCAGATCAATCGGGGAACAGTCTATTCGCGATGCTGGAGCGGCGAAAATGCGCCGAATGTCACCCCGAATATGACTATCCCTCTCATCGTCCAGCGCGATCCTGACCAGGGGTCGCCGGTTGACGAGCCGATACCGTTCGGGTTGGCCGTCACAATC
>JBIKOJ010000356.1:0-2960 GCA_044358135.1 Acetobacteraceae bacterium
TGAGATTGCTCTCTACGACGAAGTTCGTGCGCGTGCTGCATCGCCGATTCGCACGTCTGCGGTTCCCGGCGCGTGACATTCTGCGGTGCGCCAAATGCGCAGCGGCCCAATGATCTGGTCCGGTCTTAGACAAGCTCTGCCCGCTTTGGTCCATTCTTCATGGGTCGATGCAAAGAGGGATCAGTATAAAAAGAAATTTCCTTTTACCCCCAGGGAATCCTGAGCTCAAAATCTAAAAAGTTTTTTGGTTCTTTTTTTCAAAAAAGAACCGCTTTCTTCCTTCACGGTGCCCGCGCATCCTCCAGCACCATGGCGGCGCATTTCTCGCCGATCATGATGGTGGGGGCGTTGGTGTTGCCGGAGGTGAGGGCGGGCATGATGGAGGCGTCGGCCACGCGCAGGCCGGCGATTCCGTGCACGCGCAGGCGGCTGTCCACCACTGCGCCGGGGCCTTCGCCCATGCGGCAGGTGCCGACGGGGTGGTAGAGCGTGTTGCCGTAGTTGCGCATGTAGTCCAGCAGCTGCGCGTCGGTTTGCACGTCGGGGCCGGGGAGGGTTTCCATCGTGCTGTGCCTGGCCAGGGCGGGGGAGGCGAAGATTTGGCGGGTGAGGCGGATGCCGGTGGCGAGCACCTGCTGGTCTGAGATGGCGGAGAGGTAGTTGGGCTGGATGCGTGGGCGGGCGAAGGGGGCGGCGGAGGTGGCCATGATGGTGCCGCGGCTGTCTGGCCGGACGGGGCAGACCGCGACCGTCATGCCGGCTTCGCGTTCGAGCTTGCCGAAGCGGATGGGGTCGTAGCTGGCGGGGGTGAAGAGGAGCTGGAGGTCGGGGGAGGCCAGGCCCTCGCGGGAGGCGCAGAAGACCTGGGCGGTGGTGACGCCGAAGGTGAGGGCGCCGCGGCCGGTGACGGCGAACTTCATCGCCTCGCCCAGCAGGCGCAGCCCGGTGGCGAGCTGGTTGGTGGAGATGCTGCCGGTGACGCGGTGGGAGACGCGGGCGACGTAGTGGTCTTGCAGGTTCGCGCCCACGCCGGGGAGGTGGTGGAGGGGTTCCACGCCGATCGATTGCAGGTGCTCGGCCGGGCCGATGCCGGAGACGTGCAGCAGGTGCGGCGAGTTGACCGCGCCGCCGCTGATGATCACCTCGCGGCGGGCGCGCAGCTCGCGCATTGCGCCGCCATGGCTGCCCCCTTGGCGGAAGGTGACGCCGACGCAGCGCTTGCCCTCGAAGATCAGCTTTCCGGCCTGGGCCTCCGTCTCCACGCGCAGGTTGGGGTAGCCGCGGACGGAGGCGAGGAAGGTTTGCGCGGTGGAGCCGCGGCGGCGGCCGAGGCGGGTGTTCTGGGAGTAGCCGACGCCGGTCTGCTCGCCGTCGTTGAGGTCGGGGCGGAAGGGGTGGCCGGCCTGCTGGGAGGCTTCGACGAAGCGGTGCGTGAGCGGAAGGATGGTGCGGTAGTCTTCCACCTGCAGCGGGCCTTGTTTGCCGCGGTGGTCGCCGGTGCCTTGGATGTAGTTTTCCGACTGGCGGAAATAGGGCAGCACGTCGTCGTAGCTCCAGCCGCGGCAGCCCATCTGGGCCCAGCCGTCGAAATCCGCAGCGTGGCCGCGGACGTAGAGCATGCCGTTGATGGAGGAGGAGCCGCCGAGGACTCGGCCGCGGGGCCAGTGGATGGGCCGGCCGGCGGTGCCCGGCTCCGGCTCCGAGGCGAACATCCAGTTGACCTTGGGGTTGTGGATGAGCTTCAGCACGCCGGCGGGGATGTGGATCCAGGGCAGCGTGTCTTTCGGGCCGGCCTCCAGCAGGACGACCTTCGCGCCCGATTGCACCAGCCTGGCTGCCACCACGCAGCCCGCGGACCCTGCGCCCACCACGATGTAGTCCGCTTCCATCCCGCCCTCCCCGGCGCCCATGGCAGCAGGATCGGGCCGGCCCGCGGCGGGGGCAAGGGGTACTGCCGCGTTTATCCCCTTCCCTTTTGCGCAACAGTCGGTAAGACGCGAATTGGCGGGCCGCACAACAATCGCGCCGTCCCCCTCCCGGCCTGGGCGGGTGGCAACAACGTACAGGGAAGGGTGGCGTTGCCGTGAGGCCTCTGCTCGTCTTCAGCCGTGGAGTGGACTGGATCAACCAGTCCCTGGGCAAGATCTGTGACTGGCTGGTTCTGCTGGCCTGCGTGGTCAGTGCCGGCAACGCGATGGTTCGCTACGCCTACGACATCAGTTCCAACGCCTGGCTTGAGGCGCAGTGGTACATGTTCGCGGTGATCGTGATGCTGGGGGCGAGCTACACGCTGAAGAAGAACGAGCATGTGCGCGTGGACCTTTGGTACATGACGCTTTCGCGCCGCGGGCAGATCTGGATCGACATCATCGGCACGGTGCTGTTCCTGATCCCGGCCTGCCTGCTGCTGGCCTGGCTGTCCTGGCCGTTCTTCCTGCAAAGCTTCCCCAACGAGGTTTCCACCAACGCGGGCGGGCTGCTGCGCTGGCCGGTGAAGATCCTGGTGCCGGTGGGCTTCGTGCTGGTGGCGCTGCAGGGCGTCTCCGAGGTGATCAAGCGCGCGGCCGCATTGCAGGGCCACGACATTCCCGACCTTGAGGCCCATTACGAAAGGCCGCTGCAATGATCCCGCTGGACCTGATGCCGCCGCTGATGTTCGGCGGCCTGGTGGTGTTCATGCTGTTCGGCTTCCCGGTGGCGTTCTCGCTGGCCGCCGTGGGGCTGTTCTTCGGGTTCATCGCCATCGAGCACGGCTACTTCACCATGCCGTTCCTGCAGGCGATCCCGGGGCGGGTGTTCGGCAACATTTTGGCCAACGACCTGCTGCTGGCGATCCCGTTCTTCACCTTCATGGGCGCCATATTGGAGAAATGCGGGCTGGCGGAGGACATGCTGGAGAGCATGGGCCAGCTGTTCGGGCCGCTGAAGGGCGGGCTGGGCTATTCCGTCATCATCGTGGG
>JBIKOJ010000222.1:0-8233 GCA_044358135.1 Acetobacteraceae bacterium
CTTCCTCGCCGTGGGTGGTGAGGTCGCGTTCGACTTCAACGATGAGGTTGGTGTCGGCGAGGCGGACGCGGTCTCCGGTGGTGGGGCCGTACATGTCGGCGTAGGCGCGGCGGGGGAGGCGGGACATCAGAGGGCTCCGTTGATGGCGGCGCGGAAGCCGTAGACGTGGCGGGATCCTTGGTAGGGGACGAGGGTGATGGTGCGGGCCTGGCCGGGTTCGAAGCGGACGGCGGTGCCGGCGGGGATGTCCAGGCGTTGGCCGCGGGTTTTTTCGCGGTCGAAGGTGAGGGCGGGGTTGGTTTCGAAGAAGTGGTAGTGGGAGCCGACCTGGATCGGGCGGTCGCCGGTGTTGGCGACGGTGAGGGTGGTGCGGGGGAGGCCGACGTTGAGTTCGATGTCGCCTTCGGCGGTGAAGATTTCGCCGGGAATCATTGGGGGTTCCTTCCGGGGACGGCGGAGTGATATCTTGATATCATCGGGAGGTGGCGATGGCGCAGATTCTGGTGCGGAACATCGAGGACGGGGTGAAGGAGGCGCTGCGGAGCCGGGCGAAGCGGCAGGGCACGAGCCTGGAGGAGTATGTGCGCGACGTGCTGCGGGCGGAGGCGGTGCGGCGGGAGCCCGAGGTGGGGCTGGGGACGCAGATTGCTAATCTGTTTAAGGACTGTCCGTACGAGATGCCGGATCTGGAGGCGTTGCGCGGCAGCAGTCGGCCGGTGATCGATTTCAGTGGGCCGGAGTTTGGGCCTGACGACGACGACGAACGCCAAGGCTGAAGAATGGTCGTTCTCGACACCAACGTGCTCTCGGCGCTGATGAACGTTCGGCCGGAGGCGCGTGTGCTGGCCTGGTTGGACAGGCAGGTCAACATGGCCGTGTGGACGAGCGCGGTCAGTATCTTCGAGTTGCGGCGCGGCGTGGATGGCATGCCGGAGGGGCGGAAGCGGCGCGACCTGCAGGTGCGGATGGAACGGATACTGGAAGACGTTCTGGCCGATCGGATTCTGCCGGTGGACCGGGAATCGGCGGATGTCGCGGGGCAGTTGTGGGCGCAGCGCATTCGGCGTGGCGTGCCGGTCTCGGTTGAGGACACGCTGATCGCGGGGGTCGTGCTGGCGCGCGGGGCGACTCTGGCGACGCGCAATACGCGGCATTTTCCGGAGGTGCCGGTGGTCAATCCCTGGGATTGAGGTCACCGGATCGGCTCGTGGACGGTGACGAGCTTGGTGCCGTCGGGGAAGGTGGCTTCGACCTGGACGTCGTGGATCATTTCGGGGATGCCGGGCATGACCTGGTCGCGGGTGATGACGTGGGCGCCGGCTTGCATGAGGTCGGCCACCGAGCGGCCGTCGCGGGCGCCTTCGATGACGTAGTCGGTGATGAGGGCGATGGCCTCGGGGTAGTTGAGCTTGACGCCGCGTTCGAGGCGGCGGCGGGCGACCATGGCGGCCATGGAGATGAGGAGCTTGTCCTTTTCTCGCGGGGTCAGGTTCATCAGCAGCTCCAGACTCTTGGGACGGGGCGACCTTCGCGCAGGACGGACAGGGCCGCAACGATGGATGTGCGCAGGGTGGCGCTGTCGGGGGCGACGAGGCGGGCGACGAGGAGGTTGTTCCAGGTGCTGGCGGCGGCCTCGGAGGGGGTGTTGGCCCAGGCTTCGCGGAGGGGGGGGAGCATGGCGGCGGCGTTGGGGGCGGCGTGGATGAGCGTGGCGGTGGCGATGGCCCCGTTGGTGCTGGCGCGGTGGGCGAGGATGGGGGCGGCTGGGCCTTCGAGGCGGATGGCGTCGTGCAGTTGGAGTTTGCCGGCGCGGCGGATTGTGATGGTGTCGCGCAGGCGGAGGCCTTGGACGGTTTCGCCCATCAGGGCGCGGCCGAAGATGAGGGTTTCGACGCCGAGGAACCAGGAGGATTCGGCGAGGTCGATGGCAAGGGTGCGGGTGAGGGCGGACTGGTCGAAGAGGATGGTTTCCTGGGGGAGCCATTCGGCTGACGCGCCCTCGGCGACCGAGAGCGTGGTGTGGACGGTGGCCGGTGGGTCTTGCGGGCGGGCGCGGTAGAAGCGTTCGGCGGCTTGGGCGGTGAAGGTGGCCTTGGCATTCGCGCCGACTTCGAGGCGGAGGCGGAGCTGGTCGCCGGCGACGACGCCGCCGGAGCTGTTGAGCATGACGGCCTCGGCCCAGCCGGTGGGGCGGGGGAAGCGGGCCTTGAGGCAGCCATCCTGGCGGAGGTCGGCGAGCGCGGTGGTGCCTTCGCGGTCGCGCCAGGTGACGAGGAGTTCGCCTTTTGCGCGCTGGAGGGCGGGGGGAGTGGACCTGATGTCTTCCTCGTCGCATTGCCGTGCTGCATCACCCTTCACCCAACCCTCTCCCCCAAAAGGAGAGGGCTTCTGGAGCGGCACCGGCTTGGCCCGTGCTCATACAGAGAGGCGGCGGCGGACGTCATCCTCGTTCAGCTCCTCGCGGCGGCCGTTGAGGACCACGTCGCCACGGTCCATCACGACGATGCGGCTGGCAAGGTCGCGGGCGAAATCGAAATACTGTTCCACGAGCAGGATGGCCATGCCGCCGCGGGTGCGCAGGAGGTCGATGATTCGGCCGATGTCCTTGATGATGGAGGGCTGGATGCCCTCCGTGGGTTCATCCAGCACCAGCAGGCGGGGTTTCATGACCAGGGCGCGGGCGATGGCGAGCTGTTGCTGCTGGCCGCCGGAGAGATCCCCGCCGCGGCGGCGGAGCATGGTTTTCAGGATGGGGAAAAGGTCGAAAATCTCGTCGGGCACTTTGCGTTCGCGGCGGGGGAGGACGGCAAAGCCGGTTTCGAGGTTCTCGCGGACGGTGAGCAGGGGGAAGATGTCGCGGCCCTGGGGGACGCTGGCGATGCCGCGGCTGGCGCGTTCGTAGGTGGGCAGCCTGGTGATGTCCTGGCCTTCCCAGGTGATGGTACCGGCGGAGATGGGGTGGGCGCCGGTGATGGCACGGAGAAGGCTGGTCTTGCCGACGCCGTTGCGGCCGAGGAGGCAGGTGACCTCGCCCACCTGGGCGGTGAGGGAGACCTGGCGGAGGGCGATGGCGGCGCCGTAGTGGAGGTCGACGGAACGGACTTCAAGCATGGTGTGCGTGGCTACCCCTCACCCCGGCCCTCTCCCCCAAGGGGAGAGGGAGATTTGCGTGCATGGTCATCGGCCCAGGTAGACTTCGATGACCTTCGGGTCGTTGCTGACATGGTCGATGGTGCCTTCGGACAGGACCGAGCCTTCGTGCAGGACGGTGACGCGGACGCCGAGGGCTCGGACGAAGGCCATGTCGTGTTCGACGACGACGACGCTGCGGGTGCGGTTGATGTCGCGCAGGAGGTCGGCGGTTTGTTCGGTTTCGGCGTCTGTCATGCCGGCGACGGGTTCGTCGACCAGGAGGAGCTGGGGATCCTGGGCGAGGAGCATGCCGATTTCGAGCCATTGCTTCTGGCCGTGGCTGAGGCCGCCGGCGATGCGGTGGCGGAGTTCGGTGAGGCGGATGGTTTCGAGGACCTGGTTGATGCGGTCTTGTTCGTCGGTGGATTCGCGGGCCCAGAGGGTGAAGCGGGGGCGGCGGTCTCCGGCCAGTGCCAGGAGGAGGTTGTCCCAGACGGAGAGGGGTTCGAAGACGGTGGGTTTCTGGAACTTGCGGCCGATGCCAAGCGCGGCGATGGCGGGTTCGTCCAGCTTGGTGAGGTCGGTTTTCTCGCCGAAGACGACCTGGCCTTCGTCGGGGCGGGTCTTGCCGGTGATGACGTCCATCATCGTGGTTTTGCCGGCGCCGTTGGGGCCGATGACGGCGCGCATCTCGCCCTTTTCCACGAGGAGGGAGAGGGCGTTGAGTGCCTTGAAGCCGTCGAAGGAGACGGAGACGTTGTCCAGGTAGAGGAGGGTGTCGCCGGTGCGGGTCATTCGGCGGGTTCCATGGCGGGCTTGGTGGGGAGCGCCTTTTCGCGGCGGCGAAAGAGGCCGAGGACGCCGTGGGGGAGGAAGAGGGTGACGAGGATGAAGAGGGCGCCGAGGGCAAACAGCCAGATTTCGGGCAGGGCGCCGGTGAAGAAGGTCTTGCCGCCATTGACCAGGATGGCGCCGAGGATGGCGCCGACCAACGTGCCACGCCCGCCGACGGCGACCCAGATGACCGCCTCGATCGAGTTGGCGGGGGAAAACTCGCTGGGGTTGATGATGCCGACCTGGGGCACGTAGAGCGCGCCGCCAATGCCGGCCATGATGGCGGACACGACGAAGACGAAGAGCTTGTAGCGCTCCGGCCGGTAGCCGAGGAAGCGGGTGCGGGCTTCGGTATCGCGGACGGCGATCAGCACCTTGCCGAAGCGCGAGGTGACGATGAAGCGGGCCACCAGCAGCATGGCGCAGAGGAAGACGGCGCTGGCGATCAGCAGGGCGGCACGGGTGCTGTCGGCCTGGAGGCGGTAGCCGAAGATGTCCTTGAAATCCGTGAGGCCATTGTTGCCGCCGAAGCCCATGTCGTTGCGGAAGAAGGCGAGCAGCAGGGCGAAGGTGAGGGCCTGGGTGATGATGGAGAGATAGACGCCGGAGACGCGGGAGCGGAAGGCGAGCCAGCCGAACACGAGGGCGAGCAAGCCAGGCACCAGCAGCACCATGAGGATGGCGAAGCCCGGGTTGTCGAAGCCGTGCCAGTACCAGGGCAGCTCCTTCCAGTTCAGGAACACCATGAAATCCGGCAGGATGGCGTTGCCATACATGCCGCGGGTGCCAATCTGGCGCATGAGATACATGCCCATGGCGTAGCCGCCCAAGGCAAAGAACGCGGCATGGCCAAGGGACAAGATGCCGGCGTAGCCCCAGACGAGATCGAGCGCCAAGGCCAGCATAGCGTAGCAAAGATACTTGCCGACCAGCGAGATGACGTAGGTGGGGACGTGGAAGGGCGAGCCCGGGGCGGCGAGCTGGTTGCCGGCGGCGAGCAACAGGGCGCCGCCAAGGACGAGAACCAGGCAGATCAGCGTGGCAGTGCGGTTCATGCCGGGGCTCCGAAGGAAGAATCTTCTTTTTCTGAAGAAAAAGAAGCAAAAAGACTTTTTCCCTTTAGAGGCGGAAAGGCCTCGATATTAATGATCACGCACCGGGGCGCCGAGGCGACGACAACAAGCCCGGGCGCAAGCGGATAAAGTTTTTTTGCTTCTTTTTGTTCACAAAAAGAAGAATCTTCCTTCCTCATGCCTCCACCGCCCGTCCCTTGATCGGGAACATCCCGCGTGGTTTGCGTTGGATGAACAGGATGACGAGCACGAGGACGACGATTTTGCCGAGCACGGCGCCGGCGATGGGTTCGAGGAATTTGTTGACGATGCCGAGGGTGAGTGCGCTGACCAGGGTGCCCCAGAGGTTTCCGACGCCGCCGAAGACGACGACCAGGAAGCTGTCGATGATGTAGCTTTGGCCCAGGTTGGGGCTGACGTTGTCGATCTGGCTGAGGGCAACGCCGGCCATGCCGGCGACGCCGGAGCCGAGGCCGAAGGTGAGGGCGTCGATCCAGGGGGTTCGGATGCCCATGGAGGCGGCCATGCGGCGGTTCTGGGTGACGGCGCGCATGCGCAGGCCGAGCGAGGTGTAGCGCAGCGTGGCCATCAGCGCCGCCAGGACCATCATGGCGAAGATGATGATGGTGAAGCGGTTCCAGGTGATGGTGAGGCCGCCCCATTCGGCGGCGCCGGACATCCAGGACGGGGTGCCGACCTCGCGGTTGGTGGGGCCGAAGATGGAGCGCACGGCTTGCTGGAGCACCAGGGAGAGGCCCCAGGTGGCGAGCAGGGTTTCCAGCGGGCGGCCGTAGAGGAAGCGGATGAGGCCACGTTCGATGGCGATGCCGAGGCCGCCGGAGACGATGAAGGCGGCGGGGACGGCGAGGAAGAGCGAGTAGTCGAACAGGCCAGGGGCAGAGGTTCGGATGAGGTCCTGGATGACGAAGGTGGTGTAGGCGCCGATCATGACCATTTCGCCGTGGGCCATGTTGATGACGCCCATGACGCCGAAGGTGATGGCGAGGCCCGCGGCGGCCAGGAGCAGGACGGAGCCGAGGGAGAGGCCGTAGAAGATGCCCTGGGCGACGGCCCAGAGCTGCTGCATGCGGTCGATATGGGTGACGGCATCGGCGGCGGCGCGGGCGACGGCGGCGGGCTGGTCCTTGAGGTTGGCGAGCAGGGCGCGGGCATCGAGGTCGCCGCGTTCGCGCAGGGTGGCGACGGCGGCGAGTTTTTCCGGCTCTGGCGTGGCGGGGATGGCCAGCAGGAGGGCGGCGCGGGCCTGCTCCATTTCTGCGCGGATGGTGGGGATTTTCTCGGCGGCGATGGCGCGGGCGAGGGGTTCCAGGCTAGCGGGGTCGCGGGACTTGAAGACGGCCTCGGCCGCTTTGCGGCGGGTGGCGGTATCCGGCGAGAACAGGGTGAGGCTGCCCATGGCGGCTTCGGCGGCGCGGCGGACGGCGTTGTTGACGCGCACGGGGCGCAGGCCAGTAGCGGCCGGTGCGGGCTGGCCGGTGCGGGCGTCGATCAGGGTGTCGCCCTGCTTGATGACGAGGATTCCACCGGGGCCGGTGAGGAGGGTGCCGGCCTGGAGAGCGGTGATTGTGGCGGCGGCCTGGGGGTGGGCGGCGGTGGCCAGGGCTTCGATGCCGCGGCGGATATCGTCGAAGCCGCTGCCGGCGAGGCCGGCGAAGGGGTCTTGGGCGCGGGCGGGAAACGCGGCCAGCAGGAGGGCGAGCGCGAAGAGGGCGCGGCGCAGGAGGAGCATGTTGGCGTTTCCGGAAGGGGGGCTCCTGTCGGGAGCCGATGGGGGGCGGGCCTTGTGGACCCGCCCCCCGGTGGTCAGGCTTTGTGGAGGCTTACTTGGAGGCGCCGCCGCACTTGCCGGTCTTGACGTTGAAGTTGCCGCAGGAGAGGGGCGAGCGCCAATCGGAGATCAGGTCGCGCGAGCCTTCCAGATGCGGGGACCATTCCTCGGCCACCACGGTGCCCGGGGTTTGCCACACCACGTTGAACTGGCCGTCTTCCTTGATCTCGCCGATCAGGACGGGCTTGGTGATGTGGTGGTTGGGCATCATGGCCGAGTAGCCGCCGGAGAGGTTCGGCACGGCGATGCCGATCATGGCGGGGATCACCTTCGCGGGGTCGGCGGTGCCGGCCTTCTCGATCGCCTTGATCCACATGTTGAAGCCGATCACGTGGGCTTCCATGGGGTCGTTGGTGACGCGCTTGGCGTTCTTGGTGAAGGCCTTCCACTTTTCGATGAAGGCCTTGTTCTCGGCGTTGTCGACCGACATGAAGTAGTTCCAGGCGGCCAGGTGGCCGACCAGGGGCTTCGTGTCGATGCCGGCCAGTTCTTCCTCGCCGACGGAGAAGGCGACGACGGGGATGTCGGTGGCCTTGATGCCCTGGTTGCCGAGTTCCTTGTAGAAGGGAACGTTGGCGTCGCCGTTGATGGTGGAGACGACGGCGGTCTTCTTGCCGGCGGAGCCGAACTTCTTGATGTCGGACACGATCGTCTGCCAATCGGAATGGCCGAACGGCGTGTAGTTGATCATGATGTCTCCTTGCGCGACGCCCTTGGACTTGAGGTAAGCCTCAAGAATGCGGTTCGTCGTGCGCGGATAAACATAGTCGGTGCCCGCGAGGACCCAGCGCTTTACGTCGCCGCCGTCTTTGCTCATCAGATAATCGACGGCCGGAATGGCTTGCTGGTTCGGCGCCGCGCCCGTGTAGAACACGTTGCGCTCGCTCTCTTCGCCTTCGTACTGCACGGGGTAGAAGAGGATGTTGTTGAGTTCTTTGAACACCGGCAGCACGGATTTGCGCGACACGGAGGTCCAGCAGCCGAACACGGCCGCGACCTTCTGCTGCGTGATGAGCTCGCGCGCCTTTTCGGCGAACAGCGGCCAGTTGGACGCGGGATCGACGACGACGGCTTCGAGCTTCCTGCCGAGCAGACCGCCCTTCTTGTTCTGCTCTTCGATGAGCATCAGCATGACGTCCTTCAGCGTGGTCTCGCTGATCGCCATCGTGCCCGAAAGAGAATGGAGAATGCCTACCTTGATCGTTTCCTGCGCCATTGATGGCGTCGCAGCGGACATCATCATCGCTGCGCCTGCCATACCGGCGAGCATTCCTCGCCTGTCCAATTTAAAGCCCATCGGACTCACCCCTGTCGGCAACATTGCCGTTTAAGGGATGAGCAAGCG
>JBIKOJ010000223.1:0-8217 GCA_044358135.1 Acetobacteraceae bacterium
GGTCCAGCAGCCGAACACGGCGGAGACCTTCTGGACGGTGATCAGCTCGCG
This sequence comes from Acetobacteraceae bacterium, assembly GCA_044358135.1. GTDB lineage: Bacteria > Pseudomonadota > Alphaproteobacteria > Acetobacterales > Acetobacteraceae > CAMDGX01. The sequence goes on from JBIKOJ010000223.1 coordinate 52, forward strand.
GGCCTTCTCGGCGAAGAGGGGCCAGTTGGAGGCGGGGTCGACGACGACGGCTTCGAGCTTACGGCCGAGGACGCCGCCCTTCTTGTTCTGCTCCTCGATGAGCATGAGCATCACGTCCTTCAGCGTGGTCTCGCTGATGGCCATGGTGCCGGAGAGGGAGTGGAGAATGCCGACCTTGATGGGCTCCTGGGCCTGGGCCTGGGGGACGGCGGCGAGAGCGGTGAGGGCGGTGGCGGCAAGGCCGATCCCGCGCAGCATTTTCCGTATGAGAGACATGGAGCCCTTTCCCTGGTGTTCGTCAGTCCCTGCCTATGGACAGGGCGCACCGGGGGCTTGTGCAGATTCCGTGCCAGCCGTCTTGCATGAGAAATTGGCAATGATTCGGGGGTGCACGGGCTAGGGCTGCCTTCAGGCGGCTCAGATGGCGAATTTTTGTGCGGCAGCTATGCTGTGATGTGATGCAGGGCGGGGGCGCTGGCGGAAAAGGCGGCAATGGTGGCCTCGATCTCCGTCTCGGTATGAGCGGCGGAGAGGAACATGCGGCCGAAGGGGGAGCGCAGGGTCATCACGCCGTGGCGGCGCAGGGCCAGGTGCAGGGCGAGGCTGCGGGTGGCGTCGGCCAGGGGGAGGGCGGCGGCGTAGTCGGCCGGCGGGGTGTTGGCGAACCAGAGGCTGAAGACGCTGCCATGGCCGCTGGTGCAGGCGGCGTGGCCGGCCTGGTGCAGGGCGGCGGTGATGCCGGCGCGCAGGCGGTCGCCGCGGGCGAGCAGGGCGGGGTAGTCCAGCGTGGCGAGTTCGCGCATCGTGACCAGCACGGCGGCGCAGGCGGGCGGGTTGCCGCTGTAGGTTCCGGCGCGGGCGATGTGGCCCTGTTCGAACAGGGCCATGATCTCTGGCCGGCCGGCGAGCGCGGCGACTGGCATGCCGCTGCCGATCGCCTTGCCCAGGGTGGCGAGGTCCGGCTCCAGGCCTGAGAGCGTGGAGGTGAGGCCGGCGTGGAGGCGGAAGCCCATCAGCACCTCGTCGGCGATCACCAGCGCGCCGTGGCGGCGGGCGAGGCGTTGCAGGTGGGCGAGGTAGCCGGGGGCTTCGGCGATGCAGCCGGCATTGGCCAGGACGGGTTCCACCAGAATGCCGGCGATGTCGCTGTGCTCGGCGAAGAGGCGTTCGGCATCTTCGAAGTCGTTGTAGCGCAGCAGGACGGTGCGGTCGGTGGCGGGGCGGGCGTTGGCTGCCATGGCGGCGGCCTGGCTGCCGGTGTTGCCGAAGGCGACGTCGTCCAGCCAGCCGTCGAAGCCGGCGGCGAACTTGGCGATGCGGGGGCGGCCGGTGACAACGCGGGCGGTGCGGCAGGCGAGATGGACGGCCTCGCTGCCGGAGTTGAGAAACACGATGCGGTCGAGCGCGCCGAGGCGGGCGGCCAGGGCTTCGGCGGCCTGTTCCTCCAGCGCGTGGGCGAGGCCGGGCATGGGGCCGTTCCGGAGTGCCTGGGTGACGGCTTCCAGCACGGCGGGCGGGGCGTGGCCGAGGAAGTCGGCGCCCATGCCGAGGAGGTAATCGATGTAGCGGGTGCCCTGGTCGTCCCACAGGTAGGGGCCTTGGGAGCGGGCGATGGTGAGGGGGATGCCGTCGAGCGGGGGCATGGCGCGGCCTGCGCTGGAGATGCCGCCTACCAGGTGTGCCATGCGTCTGCCCCCCTTCCGGAGTAAGGAAGCATGTTCTTTTTTGGAAAAAAAGAACCAAAAAACTTTTATCCGTTTGCGCCTCGCTCTCTCAGGGGAGATCGAGGCGCCAATGGATGAAGTTTTTTTGCTTCTTTTTGTTCACAAAAAGAAGATTCTTATACTGCCGCTGAGTGCCTTCCCTTCCCCCCGGCGAGGTAGCTGTCGAACACCGCAGCCACCACGCGGGCCAGCTTTCGGCCGTCTGGGGTGAGGGTGATGGCGGGGCCGTGGCGGGTGAGCAGGCCGTCCGTGGCCATGGCGTCGAGCGTGGCGAGTTCCTCCGGGCACCAGGCTGCGGGGGCGCCGAGGGCGCGGGCGGCTTCGTCGGTGTTCACCGCGCCGTCGCACATGAGGCGTTCGATGACGTGGCCCCGCAGGCGGTCTTCCGGGGAGAGGGCGACGCCTTTGCCGATGGGCAGGATGCCGGCGAAGACGGCGCGGGACCAGGCGCCGGTTTCGGCGAGGTTCTGGACGTGGCCGAAGGGGGAGCGGCCGATGGCGGTGGCGCCGAAGCCGATCAGGGTTTCGGCAGGGTCCGTGGTGTAGCCCTGGAAGTTGCGGCGCAGCGTGCCCTGGCGGGCGGCGATGGCCATGCTGTCGTCGGGCAGGGCGAAGTGGTCGAGGCCGATGGGCTGGTAGCCGTGGGCGGCGAGGGCTTCGGCGGCGCTTTCGGATTGGCGGGTGCGGGCGGGGCCGCCGGGCAGGGCGGATTCGTCGATCAGGCGCTGGCGTTTGGCCATCCAGGGGACGTGGGCGTAGCCGAACAGGGCGACGCGATCCGGGCGCATGGCGGCGGCGGTGGCGATGGTGGCCAGCAGGGTTTGCTCGGTCTGGTGGGGCAGGCCGTAGATGAGGTCGAAGTTGATGCGGGCGACGCCGGCGGCGCGCAGGGCATCGACGGCGCGGGCGACCATGTCGGGCGGCTGGATGCGGTTGATGGCCTGCTGCACCCGGGGGTCGAATTCCTGCACGCCGAAGCTGGCGCGGGTGAAGCCCAGGGCGCCGATGCGGGCGGCCATCTCGGGGGTGAGGGTGCGGGGGTCGCTCTCGATGGAGAGTTCGGCTTCGGGCAGGAAGGTGAAGTGGCGGCGCAGGCGGTCCATGAGGGCGGCGAGGTCGTCGGGCGCCAGGGCCGTGGGGGTGCCGCCGCCCCAGGCGAGGTGGATCACCTTGGTGCTGCGGGGGAGCAGGGCGGCGACGAGGTCGATCTCGGCGTGGAGCGCCTCGGCATAGGCGGCGATGGGGGCGTAGCTGGCGGCGAGCTTCATGTTGCAGCCGCAGTAGGAGCAGACCTGGCGGCAGAAGGGCACGTGCAGGTAGAGCGAGACGGGCTGGGCGGGGTCGGTGCGGCGCAGCCAGTCGGCATAGGTGGCGGGGGCGAAATCCTCGCGGAAATGCGGCGCGGTGGGGTAGCTGGTGTAGCGCGGCACGGCGCGGCGCGCGTAGGCGGCGAGGCGGTCGGTCATGGGTGGCCCTCCGCGCGGCACCCTAGGGAGTGTGCGGGGGGCGGGCCTTGATTCAGGTCATGGGGCCGGGACGGTGATGGGAAGCGCCGGGCTCTGCCCGGACCCGCCAGGGGCCGAGCCCCTGGACCTCAACTTTACACTAGTCATGAGGTCCAGGGGCTCGGCCCCTGGCGGGTCTGGGCGGAGCCCAGCCCTCCCTATCAGGATGCCTGTTCGGCGATGGGGCGCGCGTGCGCGTGGGTGCTGCGGTGGGTGGCGAAGGCGGCGAGCGCGGGGTGGGGGGTGGCGAGCTTTGCCAGGTCCGGGCGTGGGCGGGCGAGGCCGGGGATGCGGGACCAGGCGTCTTCCAGGGATTGGGCGGCATCGAGCAGGGCGAGGTCGCCGCGGAAGCGGCCGGTGACCTGCAGGCCGAAGGGCATGCCCATCGGATCCGTGCCGCAAGGGAGCGAGATGGCGGGGTTGGTGACCAGCGTGACGTCGTAGGTGAGTGCCAGCCAGTGGTAGTAGTTGCGCAGTTTCACGCCTTCCAGCTCCTCCAGATAGAGCTGGGTCCAGGGGAAGGGCGTGACCGGGACGGTGGGCGACAGGACCAGGTCGTAGTCGCGGTAGAGGGTTTGGAAGCGGCGGAAGAGGCGGGTCTGCTCGCCGGCGGCCCAGGCGGCGTCGGACAGGGTCATCTTGGCGCCGATCTCGTAGTTGGCGCGGATGTTGGGGCCGAGCAGGCTGCGATCGGTCTCGTACTGGGACTGGTAGCGGGCGACGAAACCTTGGGCGCGCACCACATCGAAGCAGCGATCGGCCTCGCCCATGTCGATGGCGACGTGGTCGCAGGCGGCGAAGAGGTGGGACATGGCGGCGATCTTCTCGCGCATGGCCTGGCGGATTTCGCTGCCGACCGGGGCCTGGCCGAAATCCTCGGTCCAGGCAACGCGCAGGCTGCCGAGATCGGCGGGGCGGGGGGCGAGGATCTGCTCGCGCGGGACGGGGAAGCCGAGCGGCTCGCGGTCGTCCATGGCGGCCTGGGCGGCCAGGAGGAGACGGGTGTCGGCCACGGTCTTGCCCATCGGGCCGAGTACGGAGATGGCGGACCAGCCGTGCGGGCGCTTGTCCATCGGCACCACGCCGGGGGAGGGTCGGAAGCCGACGACGCCGCAGATGGCGGCGGGGATGCGCAAGCTGCCCCCGGTGTCCGACCCGGTGCAGACGGGCAGCATGTCGGTGGCGAGCGCCACGGCCGAGCCGCCGGAGGAGCCGCCGGGGTTGAGCGCGGGGTTGAACGGGTTGCCGGTGGCGCCCCAGACCGGGTTGCGGCTGTTGGCGCCGGCGCCGAATTCCGGGACGTTGGTCTTGCACAGGATCACCGCACCCTCGGCGCGCACGTTGGCGACCATGGCGCAATCGAATTCCGGCACGTCGTTGGCGTGCAGCGGGGAGCCGTAGGTGGTGAGCAGGCCGCCGGTTTCGTGCAGGTCCTTGATCCCTGTCGGCAGGCCGTGCAGCAGGCCGAGCGGCTCGCCGCGGCGGACGGCCTGTTCCGCGGTCTTGGCCACACGGCGGGCCTCGGTGACATCCGCGCCAGTGATGGCGTTGGTGGCGGGGTTCAGGGCGATGATGCGCTCGATGCAGGCCTCCAGCAGCTCGACGGGGGAGATCTCCTTGGTGCCGATGCGCTGGCGCAGTTCGGTGGCGGGGAGGGCGAGGAGGTCGGACATGGTGGGGCCTTTGGTCAGTAGGCGAGGAAGCCGCCATCCACCGGCATGGTGATGCCGGTGACGTAGCGGGCGAGGTCGCTGGCGAGGAAGACGGCGGGGCCGGCGATGTCGTCGGGCGTGCCGATGCGGCCCAGGGGGATGCGGGTGGCGAAGTTGGCCATGTAGTCCGGGTTCTGGCGCGCGCGTTCGTTCAAGGGCGTGGCGATGAGGCCGGGGCCGATGGCGTTGACGCGGATGCCCTGGGGGGAAAGCTCCGTGGCGAGGTGTTGGGTGAGGCCGCGGATGGCGGCCTTGCTGGCGGTGTAGGCGGCGGAGTTGGGCAGGGCGACGAAGCTCTGGATGCTGCCGATGTTGATGATGCAGCCGCGCGTGGCCTTCAGCTGGGCGAGGAAGGCGGTGACCATGTTGAAGACGCCGTCCAGGTTCACCGCCAGCGTGGCATCCCAGTCCTCGCGGGTGGTGGCGGCATCCACCGTGCCGCGGCGGATGATGCCGGCGTTGTTCACCGGCGTGTCGATGGGCCCCAGCTCCACCTGGATGCGGTGGGCGAGGGCGTCGACGTCGGGGCGGTTGGTGACGTCGAGCTGGAAGGCTGCTGCGTCGGCGCCGATCATGGCCGCGGTGCGCGTGGCGGCCTCGCCGTTCACGTCGGTGGCGATGACGAAGGCGCCGGCGCGGGACATGGCATGCGCGATGCCCTCGCCGATGCCGGAGCCGGCGCCGGTGACCAGGGCGCGGCGGCCCTGCAGCAGGCCTTCCATGGTGCTATTCCACGATCGAGCTGGCGACGCCGGCGGGGGCGGCGCTGCGGCCGCCATCGACCACGTATTGCGCGCCGGTGATGTTGCCGGCGAGGTCGGAGCACAGGAACAGCACCAGATTGGCCACTTCCTGCGCGGTGCCGTAGCGGCGCAGCGGGATGGAGCCGGCGTAGCGCGCCTCTACCTGCTCGGGGTTGTTGGGCGAGACCTGCTTGGCGATGTCGCGCACCATGCGGGTGTCGATCGGGCCGGGGCAGACGGCGTTGACGCGGATGCCCTGCGGCCCGACCTCGCCGGCGGCGACCTTGGTGAGGCCCATCACCGCGTGCTTGCTGGCGACATAGGCCGGCATGCCCGGGGTGCCGAAGAGGCCGGCGACGGAGGCGGTGTTCACGATGGCGCCGTGGCCCTGCTTGAGCATCACCGGCAGGACGTGGCGCAGGCCGAGGAAGACGCCCTTCACGTTCACCGCCATCACGCTGTCGAACACGGCTTCATCGTATTCGGCGGTGACGGCGATCTTGCCTTCGATGCCGGCATTGTTGTGGAAGCAGTCGATCGTGCCCCAGGTATCCAGCGCGAGCTGGACGTAGGCGCGCACATCGGCGGATTGGCTGACATCGGCCGGAGTGAACAGGGCGTGGGCGCCGGTGGCGCGGATGGCGGCGGCGGTGGACTCGCCGGCGGTGGCATCACGATCGACGACCAGCACGCCTTTGGCGCCGCGGGCGGCGAAGCTTTGCGCGACCGCCTGGCCGATGCCGTTGGCGCCGCCCGTAACGATGGCCACCTTGCCTGTGAAGTCCATTGCCGCCTCCCCTGACTTTCGTGGAACGATGCCAGGGGGGCGGGTGGTGGGCAAGGACGGCCGGCTTAGTCCTCGGTGGGCGCGGCGGCGATGGGGATCGCGCGGACCTCGACCTGGGCGCCAGGCTGGTCGCCGTAGCCGGAGGGCTGCTGGACTTCGGCTTCGTCGCCGGAGCCGTCGCCATCGCGGCCATCGTTGTCGCGGTGGTGGCGCGGGGGCTGCGGCGGGCCGCCATGCTGCTGCTGGGCGGCCTGGTTCATGGCGTTGACGATGCGGAAGTAGTGCTCCGCATGCTGGAAATAGGCTTCCGCCATCACCCGGTCGCCGGAGCCGGAGGCGTCGCGGCCGAGCTGGAGGTATTTCTCGAACAGCTGCTGGGCGGTGCCGCGCACGCGCAGATCCGGCCCGCTGCTGTCGAAGGTGTGGTTGCGGTTGAGCGGAATGTTGCCGCCGCCGCCGTGGTGGCGAACCGGGCCGCCCCCACCGCCGCCGCCGCCGCCGCCACCGCCCCCGCCGCCACCGCTGCGAAAGTTACGTCCTCGTGCGCGTTTCATGTTCATAGGCTTGTGAAGCGCTTTCCTGTGTTTGGCCGGTGCCCGTGGGGGCAGTCCCCGCGGGCCGGCTCCGGCCATCCGATGCCATATCCTGCGTGCCACGCTGGGCGTGCAGGGAATCGTGTTCCATGGGCTTCCGCGTGGTCTCTACGGCCCCGCGATGGCGCAGAATGCGCTGTCGCATAATGGGGCCTGCAGGGCTTGCCCCCGCCACGCGAATCACAAGCTAACGAAGGCGTTCGCGCCTGCCAAACGTTTTTTCAGGCCATCGGGTCCCCGCCGGCCAGCACGACGGCGCGCGGGATGCCGGCGAGGTCCGGCCGGGTGGCGATGTGGGCGAGGCCCTGGGCGAGGGCCAGGGCGGCGACGGGGGCGGCCTGGCCTATCCCGACCTCCAGCACCGCCACGCCGCCGGGGGCGAGAAGCGCGGGCAGGGTGGCGATGATGTGGCGATAGGCGGCCAGGCCATCGGGCCCGCCATCCAGCGCGCGGGGCGGCTCGTGGGCGAGGACTTCCGGCATCAGGCCGGCGAGGTCTTGGGTGGGGATGTAGGGCGGGTTGGAGAGCACGAGGTCGAAGCGGGCGGCCTGGGAGAGGGGCGCGGACCAGTCGGCGGCCAGGAAGGCGGCGCGGGCGGCCAGCCCCGTGGTGCGGGCATTGCGGGCGGCCAGGGCGGCGGCGTCGGGCGAGAGGTCGATGCCCAAACCCCAGGCCTGTGGGCGTTCGCTGAGCACGGCGAGCAGCAGGCAGCCGGTGCCGGTGCCGAGATCCAGCACCCGGCGCGGGGCCGGGGCGGCGGCCAGCGCGGCCTCTACGATGGCTTCCGAATCGGCGCGGGGAATGAGGGTGGCCGGCGAGACTTCCAGATCCAGCGTCCAGAAGCCCTGGCGGCCGAGGATGAGGGCCATGGGCTCGCGGGCGGCGCGGCGGGCGAGGAGGCGGGGCAGGGCGGGGGCGAGGACGGGCTCGGTGCGGTCGAGCAGCGCGGTGGCGGGGCGGCCGAGCGCGTGCAGAAGCAGCAGGCGGGCCTCGCGGGCAGGGGCCTCGATGCCGGCTTCGGCCAGGATGGCGGCGGCCTCGGCCAGGAGCTGTCCGACGGGGACGGGGGCGGTCATGCGCGGCAGGTGGCATGGCGGCGGGC
>JBIKOJ010000050.1:0-27114 GCA_044358135.1 Acetobacteraceae bacterium
TTGCCTTCTACTCAGCGGCCTGCGCGTAGGCTTCGAGGGGCGCGCAGGTGCAGACGAGGTTTCGGTCGCCGTAGACATTGTCCACGCGCTTGACGGGCGCCCAGTATTTGGACGCGGCGACGTAGGGGAGCGGGTAGGCGGCGCGTTCGCGGGAGTAGGGGTGTGGCCAGGTTTCGGCCATCACTTCGCGGGCGGTGTGGGGGGCGTTTTTCAGCGGGTTGTCCTGCTTGTCGAGCAGGCCCTTTTCGATGTCGGTGATTTCGCCGCGGATGGCGATCATGGCGTCGCAGAAGCGGTCCAGCTCGGCCTTGGATTCGCTTTCGGTGGGCTCGATCATCAGCGTGCCGGCGACGGGCCAGGACATGGTGGGGGCGTGGTAGCCGTAATCCTGCAGGCGCTTGGCGATGTCTTCGACCTGGACGCCGGAGGTGGCGCCGAAGCCGCGGCAGTCGATGATGCATTCATGGGCGACCATGCCGGAGGCGCCAACGTAGAGGATGGGGTAGTGCGGGCCGAGGCGGGTGGCGATGTAGTTGGCGTTGAGGATGGCGACCTCGGTGGCGCGGGTGAGGCCGGCGCCGCCCATCATGCGGATATAGGCGTAGCTGATGGGCAGGATGAGGGCTGAGCCGTAGGGGGCGGCGGAGACGGGGCCGTAGCTGGTGGCGGGGCCGGCATCCGCGCGCATCGGGTGGTTGGGCAGGAAGGGGACGAGGTGTTCGGCGACGCAGACCGGGCCGACGCCGGGGCCGCCGCCGCCGTGGGGGATGCAGAAGGTCTTGTGCAGGTTGAGGTGGCAGACATCGGCGCCGATGCGGCCCGGGGAGGTGAGGCCGACCTGGGCGTTCATGTTCGCGCCATCCATGTAGACCTGGCCGCCATGGCTGTGGATGAGCTGGCAGATGTCGGTGATGGTGGTTTCGAACACGCCGTGGGTGGAGGGGTAAGTGACCATCAGGGCGGCCAGCTTGCTTGCATGCTGGGCGGCCTTGGCGGCGAGGTCGGCCATGTCGATGTTGCCGTCCTTGTCGCAGGCGGTGACGACGACGCGGTAGCCGGCCATGGCGGCGGAGGCGGGGTTGGTGCCGTGGGCGGAGGAGGGGATGAGGCAGATGTCGCGCTGGTGGTCGCCGCGGGATTCGTGCCAGGCGCGGATGGCGAGCAGGCCGGCGTATTCGCCCTGGCTGCCGGCGTTGGGCTGGATGGAGACGCCGGCGAAGCCGGTGGCCACCTGGAGCCAGCCGCAGAGGCGGTCGATCATCTCCTTGTAGCCCTTGGTCTGGTCGGCGGGGGCGAAGGGGTGGATGTCGGCGAAGCCGGGCCAAGTGATGGGGATCATCTCGGCGGTGGCGTTCAGCTTCATGGTGCAGGAGCCGAGCGGGATCATGGAGCGGTTGAGCGCCACGTCCTTGTCTTCCAGGCGCTTGAGGTAGCGCAGCATTTCGTGCTCGGCGTGGTGGGAGTTGAACACCGCGGCCTGGAGGTAGGGGGAGGTGCGGGCGAGGGCTTCGGGGATGGAGGCGGGGGCGGTTTTCAGCTCGCCGCCGAGGATGAGGGCGAGGCGGGCGAGTTCCTCGCGGGTGACGGTTTCGTCGAGCGTGATCGAGACGCCGGTGGCGTCCAGCCGGCGCAGGTTGAGGCCGGCCTTGAGGGCGGCTTCCATCAGGGTGTCGGCGCGGCTGCCGGCCTCGATGGCGATGGTGTCGAAGAAGTTCGCGTGGCGCAGCTTGAGGCCGGCCTGGGCGGCGGCGGCGGCGAGGAGGCGGGCCTGAAGATTGACCCGCTTGGCGATGCGCTTGAGGCCTTCGGGGCCGTGCCAGACGGCATACATGCCGGCCATGACGGCGAGCAGCACCTGGGCGGTGCAGATGTTGGACGTGGCCTTCTCGCGGCGGATGTGCTGCTCACGGGTTTGCAGCGCCAGGCGCATGGCGGGCGCGCCGGCGGCATCGAGGGAGACGCCGACGAGGCGGCCGGGCATGGCGCGCTTGTAGGTGTCCTTGGTGGCCATGTAGCCGGCATGCGGGCCGCCGAAGCCCATCGGCACGCCGAAGCGCTGGGCGGAGCCGACGACGACATCGGCGCCCATCTCGCCGGGGGAGGTGAGCAGGCAGAGCGAGAGCGGGTCGGCGGCGACGATGGCGAGCGCGCCGGCGCTGTGGGCGGCGGCGATTTCGCCCGAGAGGTCGCGGACCTCGCCCGTGGTGCCGGGGTATTGCAGCACGACGGCGAAGGGGCGGGCGGCGGCGATGCCGACCGCGTCGCCCGGGGCGACATCCACCAACGTGATGCCGAGCGGCCAGGCGCGGGTTTTCAGCACGGCGCGGGTTTGCGGGTGGACGTCGGTCGCAATCGCGATGGTGTCGGACTTGGACTTGGACAGCGCGTGGGCCATGGCCATCGCTTCGGCGGCGGCCGTTGCCTCATCCAGCAGGGAGGCGTTGGCGATCTCCATGCCGGTGAGTTCGGTGATCATGGTTTGGAAGTTGACCAGGGCTTCCAGGCGGCCCTGGGCGATTTCGGCCTGGTACGGGGTGTAGGCGGTGTACCAGCCGGGGTTCTCCAGGATGTTGCGCAGGATGACCGGGGGGGTGATGGTGCCGTGGTAGCCGCAGCCGATCAGCGACTTCTCGCCGGTGTTGCGGGCGGCGAGGCCGCGCAGTTCGGCGAGCGAGCCGGCTTCGTCGATGGCTTCAGGCAGGTCCATGGCCTGCTGCATGCGGATGGTGCCGGGAACGGTGCGGGCGGACATCTCCGAGAGGCTCGCGACGCCGACGGCCTTGAGCATGGCGGCGACTTCCGCCTCCGTGGGGGCGATGTGGCGGGCGACGAAGCTGTCGCTCGCTTCCAGGGCGGCGAGTTCGCGCAGGGCGTCGGTCATCGGAGCTTGTCTCCTGGCAGGGAAGGAAGACTCTTCTTTTTCTGAAGAAAAAGAAGCAAAAAGACTTTTATGACTTGGCCTCGATCTTGTGATGAAAGACCGAGGCGCAAGGGGACAAAAGTTTTTTGGTTCTTTTTTTCAAAAAAGAACGTGCTTGCTTTCTTAGAGGGTGTCGAGGAACGCCTTGTAGCCGGTTTCGTCCATCAGCCCGTCGAAGTCGCTGTCGTTGGCGAGCTTGAGCTTGAAGAACCAGGCGCCGGAGGTGGCTTCGCGGTTGACCATGGCGGGGTCGTCGATGATGGCCTGGTTGGCTTCGGCGACGGTGCCGGCGAGGGGGGAATAGACATCCGACGCGGCCTTGACGCTTTCGACGACGGCGCAGGCTTCATCCTGCTCGACCTCGCGGCCGGCTTCCGGGAGTTCGACGAAGACGACGTCGCCGAGGGCTTCCTGGGCGTGGTCGGTGATGCCGACGATGGCGAGGCCGCCCTCCATCCGCACCCATTCATGTTCCTTGGTGTAGCGCACGGTGGTCATGGCTTGGCGTTCCTTCAGCGGACGTAGCGGTGGGGGACGAAGGGGGTGGCGGCGACGCGGGCCGGGAGGGGCTTGCCGCGGACCAGGAGCGAGAGGGCGGTGCCGTTGGCGGCGAGATCGGTGCGGACGTAGCCCATGGCGCAGGGGCCGTTCAGCGTGGGGCCGAAGCCGCCGGAGGTGATTTCGCCGAGCTGCGTGCCGGCGTCGTCCACGATCGGGGTGTGGCCGCGGGCGGGGGCGCGGCCTTCGGGCAGGATGCCGACGCGCTTGCGGGCGGGGCCAGCGGCCAGGGCGGCGAGGATGGGGGCGGCGCCGATGAAGTTGGCCTCGGCGCGGCGGCGCTTGGGGATGGTCCACATCAGGGCGGCTTCGACGGGGTTCGTGGTTTCGTCGATGTCGTTGCCGTAGAGGCAGAGGCCGGCTTCCAGGCGCAGGGAGTCGCGGGCACCGAGGCCGGCGGGCATGACGCCGGGTTGGGCGAGGAGGAGGCGGGCGACTTCCTCGGCCTTTTCGGCGGGGATGGAGATCTCGAAGCCGTCCTCGCCGGTGTAGCCGGAGCGGCTGGCGAGGCAGGCGGCGCCGGCCAGGGTGATGCGGGCGACGCCCATGAAGGGGAGGGCGGCGGCTTCGGGCGCGAGGGCGGCCATGACGGAGATGGCGGCGGGGCCTTGCAGGGCGAGCAGGGCGCGGTCGTCGTGGCGTTCCAGCCTGAGGCCGGCGGGGAGGTTGGCCGCGATGTGCGGCAGGTCGATGTCCTTGCGGCTGGCGTTGACGACCAGGAACAGGTGGTCGTCGCCCAGGTTGGCGACCATCAGGTCGTCCATGATGCCGCCGTGGTCCATGGTGAGCAGGGTGTATTTCTGGCGCATGGCGGGCAGGCCCTGCATGTCTCCGGGGACGAGGCGTTCCAGCGCGGCGGCGCCGCCGGGGCCGTGGAGGCTGGCCTGGCCCATGTGGGAGACATCGAACAGGGCGGCGTGCTGGCGGCAGTGCAGGTGCTCGGTGAGGACGCCGGCGGGGTATTGGACGGGCATGGAATAGCCGGCGAAGGGGACCATCTTGCCGCCAAGTTCGCGGTTCAGCGCGTCCAGCGGGGTGGTCTTGAGGGCTTCTTCGGTCATTCAGGCCTCCGCACGCAGGTCGCCCACCGGCGGTTGCCGGCTGGGTGCGACCCCCCTCTGTCTGCGGGACCTGAGAGATTCGGGCGGCTCCGGTGAGGGAGGGCCCTTACTCCGTCGGTGCGGCCAAAGCGGGAGGCCGGCTTTCCAGAGGTTCGTGGCTACGAGCGGTCCTGGGTGCCTGAGCGTTTCCGGGGGCCGGTTGCGCCTTCGGCGGCGGTACGAAGGGCAGGTCTGCCCCCCATGGCCGCTCTCTTCCGCCCGGAGTGATCCGAACCCCTGCTGTATGGCCGAAGCGCGGCGCGGGTTCAAGCGGGGCGGCGCGGGGAACGGGGGGTGGTGCCGGGGGTGGCGCGGGGCGGGGGGCGGTGAGCGGGGTGGCGAGGCGGGGATGGGCGGCGGTGCGGCCGATCGGGGCCAGCACGACGGAGAGGCGCTGCAGCGGCGGCAGTTCGGCCTCGCCGGCGGTCCAGCGCAGATCCTGCTCCGGGCGGTGCCAGCCGCGGCCGAGGGTGGGGTGGTGCAGGCTGATGCGGCGGCCATCGGCCATGAGGCGGGTGACGGGGACGCCGAGCACGCGGCGGTCCGCGGCGTTCGGCGCAACGACGGCGGGGACGAAGGCGGTGGAGACGAGGGTGGCATCGCTGTGCTCGCGATCGAGCGCGAAGTGCCAGGCCTCGCCATCGAAGGTGCCGCGGTGGTCCTGGCCGCCGGCGCGGAGCAGCAGGCCGGGGTCGTCGGTGGCGGCGTGGCCGAGGGCGGCGGCGCGGGCGGCGAGCTTGGTGCGGATGGTGCGGATGGCGGCACCCTCGGTGACCAGGCGCAGGCAGCCGCGCTCGGCCCAGACCTGGCGGGCGGCTTCCTCGGCGGATTCGGCGGTTTGGCCGGGTTCGCGGCGCAGGCGGACGAAATCCTCGCGGTTGCCGGTATCCAGGTAGCTTTCGCTGCCCAGGCCCTCGCTGAGAACGATGTCGTGGCGGGCGAGCTCGACGTGGAAATAGGTGATGCGCTGCCGCCGTTCGCGCAGGATGGTGGCGCCGTTCTCCAGGTAGCGGACCGGGACGAGCATGCCATCGACATGCACGGCATGGTCGGGCGAGAGCCGGAGGTCGCGGTGCGGGCGGCCGGGGCCGAAGGCGTGGGCGCGGATGCGGATGGGCCACATCGCGGCGGGGTGGTCTTCCATGGCGCAATCGACGGTGCGGCGGCCGACCCAGACGACCGGCAGGAACTGGCCGGCGAGGACGGCGACCACGTCATCCCCGGGCTTGAGGTCCTCGACCGGGACTTCGCCCTGGCGGGTGAGCAGGTGGGTGCCTTCGGCGAAGCAGGGCGGCGGGGTGTAGTCTCCGGGGCCGTCGGAGGTGAGGGTGAGGATCTGGCCCTGGGAGAGCGGGGCGTTGGAGATGACGTAGTTGTTGGTGGAGTACTGCAGCACCATGGCGCCGGCGTTGTCGTAGGCGGTGACGGTGAACTGGTAGGTGGCGTCGTTGTAGATGACGCTGACCTTGTCGCCGGCGCCATAGACCGTGCCGTTGAGCACGATGCGGTCCGGGCTGACGTAGTCTACCGTTCCCTGGTTGAGGAACAGGTAGATCACACCCCACTTGCCCGGGCCGAAGATGGTGTTGCTGAAGGTGATGGCCACGTCGCCCTCTTGCAGAGACGGACCCTCCTATGATGGGTTCAGTTTAAAAATTCGCCAATTTGTCTCGTTTTTTCGCCACGCCTCATCTTTGGGCAATGAGGCTCTGCCTCGGCGCCGGGCGGCGCGGCGAACTCAGCGGGCGGCGGCGCGGCGGTTGAAGGCGAGTTCCTCCGAGGTCAGCTGCAGGCTGACGAGGACGCGGTAGCGGGCGGCGCCGCGGTCGGCGGAGGCGGGGAAGCGGAGTTCCAGCTCGTCGCCCGCGACGCGCATGCCGTCGACATTGGCGGGGAAGTTGGCTTCGAGGACGAAATCCTTGCGGTCCAGGATGCGGTCGCCTTCCAGCACGGCGACGAAGTAGGGCAGCGGGAGGCGGCGGCCCTGGGCGGCGGGGCCGCGGCGCAGCTCGGCCTGGACCTTGAGGGTGGTGACCACCTCATCGTTGCGGCCGGCGCGGCAGGCGCCCTCCACCCCGGTGAGCCGGGCTTCCAGCACGCGGTCCGTCACGTCACGGCCGGTGCCGGCGAAGCGGGTGAGGTCGGCCCCTTCGCCCAGCAGGGAAATCTGCGGGCAGGCGGGGGCGAACTTCATCGTGCCGTCGCCGCAGCCGGCGAGCAGGGCGAGCAGGGCGAGCGGTGCGGCCAGGCGGGCCGTGCGGGACCGGGACATCAGCGACATCGAGGGGGCGACTCCAGGGGGGCCAGGCTGGGCATGCCGGGACGATTGTTTGCCGCCGGCCGGGGAGGCATACTGGCCCCGACCCGGCCGATGGACAACATGCAAGACCTAGCCACCCAAGCCGCCCGCGATACCCAGGCGGGCGCCCTGCCGCAACTGAACGTGCTGCTGGCCGGCCCGCGCGGCTTCTGCGCCGGCGTGGACCGCGCGATCCGCATCGTGGAGGAGGCGCTGCGGCGCCATGGCCGGCCGGTGTACGTGCGCCACGAGATCGTCCACAACCGCACCGTGGTGGAATCGCTGGAGGCGCAGGGCGCGGTGTTCGTGGAGGAGCTGGACGAGGTGCCGCAGGATGCGCCGGTGGTGTTTTCCGCCCATGGCGTGCCCAAGGCGGTGCCGGCGGAGGCGGAGCGGCGCAACCTGACCTACCTGGATGCCACCTGCCCGCTGGTTTCCAAGGTCCATCGCGAGGTGGAGCGGCATTTCGGGCATGACGACTGCCATATCTTGATGATCGGCCATGCCGGGCACCCCGAGGTGATCGGCACCATGGGCCAGCTGCCGCCCGGCGCGATGACGCTGGTGCAGAGCGTGGAGGAGGCCCAGGCGGTGCAGCCGGCCGACCCCGGCAAGCTGGCCTTCGTGACCCAGACCACGCTTTCGGTGGACGATACCGCCGAGATCGTGACGATGCTGCGCACCCGCTTCCCCGACATCCGCGGGCCGAAGCGCGAGGATATCTGCTACGCCACCACCAACCGGCAGGCGGCGGTGAAGGCGATCGCCGAGGAATCGGACCTGGTGCTGGTGATCGGCAGCGCCAATTCCTCCAATTCCCAGCGGCTGCGCGAAGTGGCGGAGCGGGCCGGGGCGCGCAAGGCGGTGCTGCTGCCGACGGCCGATGCGCTGGACTGGACGCTGCTGGAGGGCGTGCGCACCGTGGGCATCACGGCCGGGGCCTCCGCCCCCGAGGTGCTGGTGGACGGGCTGCTGGCGCGGCTGCGCGAACGCTTCCGGCTGGAGATCGCCGAGCGCGTGGTGACGCAGGAGGACGTGGTGTTCAAGCTGCCCGCCGGGCTGGCCAAGTAGCCGCCACGGATACCGATTCATGGCCGTCTATACCGAAGTCTCGGACGAGGCGCTGGCCGCGTTCCTGGGGGAATACGACATCGGCGCCGCGGTGGCCTTCCGCGGCATTGCCGAGGGGGTGGAGAACAGCAATTTCTCGCTGCGCACCACCGCGGGCGACTTCATCCTGACGCTGTACGAGAAGCGGGTGGACCCCGCCGAGCTGCCCTGGTTCCTCGGGCTGATGGAGCATTTGGCCGGGCGCGGCATCACCTGCCCGCAGCCGGTGCGCGGGCGCGACGGGCAGGCGCTGCGGCGGCTTTCCGGCCGGCATGCGGCGGTGACGACGTTCCTGCCCGGCGTGTGGCCGCGGCGGGTTCGGCCGGAGCATTGCGCGCCGCTGGGCGAGGCGCTGGCGCGGCTGCATCTGGCCGGCGAGGGCTATGCCGCCACGCGCCCCAACGCGCTCGGCCCGGCCGGATGGGGGCCGCTGCTGGAGCGGGCGCGCATTTCGCTGGAGGCGACGGGGGCCGACCCCGCGACGGCCTCGCTGTGCGACGAGCTGGGCGCCGCGCTGGGCAGCACGCTGGCGACGTGGCCGAAGGGGCTGCCGATCGGGCATATCCATGCCGATTTGTTCCCGGACAACGTGTTCTTCCTGGATGGCCAGCTTTCCGGGCTGATCGACTTCTACTTCGCCGCCACCGACCTGCTGGCCTACGACGTGGCCGTGTGCCTGAACGCCTGGTGCTTCGAGCCGGACTACATGTTCAACGTGACCAAGGCGCGGGCGCTGCTGGGGGCCTATGCCGCCGTGCGGCCGCTTGCCGCCGCCGAGCGCGCGGCCCTGCCCGTGCTGTGCCGGGGGGCGGCGATCCGTTTCGCGCTGACCCGGCTGTTCGACTGGATCAACACCCCGCCGGGCGCGCTGGTGACCCGCAAGGACCCGATGGAATACGTGCGCCGGTTGCGCTTCTTCCTGACGGCGAAGGACGAGCATGCCCTCGGACTCTGAGACGCCGGCCACGGTGGAAATCTGGACCGATGGCGGCTGCAAGCCCAATCCCGGGCCGGGCGGCTGGGGGGCGGTCCTGCGCTTCGGGGCGGTGGAGCGCGAACTCTCGGGCGCCGAGGCCGCGACCACCAACAACCGCATGGAACTGACCGCCGCCGCCGCGGCGCTGGAAGCCCTGAAACGGCCGTGCCGGGTGGTGCTGCATACCGACAGCGAATACCTGCGCAACGGGATCACCCGCTGGCACCAGGGCTGGGTGCGCAAGAAATGGCGCAACGCGGCGGGGGACCCGGTGGCGAACATGGATCTGTGGCAGCGCGTGCTGGCCGCGGCGGCGCCCCATACCATTGAGTGGAAATGGGTGCGCGGGCATGCCGGGGATGCGATGAACGAGCGGGCGGATCAGTTGGCGACGGCGGCTATGCAGGGAAGGAAGTAAGCGTCTTCTTTTTCTGAAGAAAAAGAAGCAAAAAGACTTTACTACCTGGCACGCGTGCCGGTCGTCTTGCACGCGCGCCAGGGAATAAAAGTTTTTTGGTTCTTTTTTTCAAAAAAGAACGCGCTTACTTCTCAAACACATACGGCTCCAGCGTGGTCTGCGCGGCGATGCGTCTGTCGTGCCAGGCCTTCGGGCCGCCGTAATAGGCGAGGCTGCCGGGTTCGGCGTTGCCTTCGCCGTTGTAGTAGCTGAGGCAGTCGCGCAGGGGGCGGGTGCGGAGGTCGGCTTCGCGGCAGTGGGTGGCGTAGTCTTCTTCGGCGGCCTTCTGCACATCGACCACGCTGGCACCTTGGGCGCGCAGGGTTTGCATCATCCAGACGACGTAGTCGGTGTGGCCTTCGATGCCGCGGGTGAAGTTGAACTGGCCGCCGCCGCCTTGCGGGCCGGAGAGCACAAACAGGTTGGGGAAGCCTGCGCTGTGCAGGCCGAGGAAGGTGCGCACGCCTTCCTCCTGCCATTTGCCGCGCAGGGTTCGGCCGTCGCGGCCGGTGACCATGTTGAAGGTGGCGGTGGCCATCCATTGGAAGCCGGTGGCGTAGATCAGCACGTCGAGCGGGTATTCGGTGCCGTCGTGGAGAACGCCGCGCCGGGTGATGCGCTTCACGCCGAGGGGGGCGGTGTCGACCAGGGTGACGTGGGGGAGGTTGAAGCTGGGCAGGTACTCGTCGTGGAAGGTGGGGCGCTTGCAGCCGTAGGGGTACCAGGGCTTCAGCGCGGCGGCGGTCTTGGGGTCGTGCACGATGGCGTCCACGCGGGCGCGGATCTGCTCCATGATGCGGAAATTGCTGCGCAGCTGGGCCTGGATCATCTCCTCCGGCGCCAGGGCGCGTTCGTGTTGCTTGCGGGGCTTGAGGGCTTCGACCTTGCCGGCGAGGAAGTCGTCGTTGCCCTGGAGCGCGGTGCGGCCGGAGGAGATGGTGGCCAGGCGCTCGCGGCGGGCCTTGGCCCAGCCTGGCTCCTGCTTCCAGGCCTCGATTTCCTCCGGCTTGGTGGCGCGCTGGTCGCGCACGTCAATGGTGGAGGGGGTGCGCTGGAAGACGTGCAGGGATTTCACCACCTTGGCGATTTCCGGGATCACCTGCACGGCGGTGGCGCCGGTGCCGATGATGCCGACGCGCTTGCCGGTGAGGTCGATGTCGTAGCGCCAGCGGGAGGTGTGGAAGCTTTCGCCTTCGAAGCTCTCCATGCCCTCGATGCGGGCCAGGCGCGGGGTGGTGAGGATGCCGTTGGCGAGCACGACGAAGCGGGCCTGCATGGCGTCGCCGCGGTCGGTGCGGACGGTCCAGCGGCGGGTTTGCTCGTTCCAGCTGGTGTCTTCCACCGTGGTGTGGAACAGGCAGCGGTCGTAGAAGCCGGAGCGTTCGGCGACGAGGCGGCAGTATTCGAGGATCTCGAAGCCCGAGGCGAACTTCATGGTGGGGAAGTAGCCCATCTCCTCCAGCAGGGGCAGGTAGCTGTAGGATTCCACGTCGCAGGCGATGCCGGGGTAGCGGTTCCAGTACCAGGTGCCGCCGACATCGCCGCCCTTCTCGCAGATGCGCACATCGTGGAAGCCAGCGGCGCGCAGCTTGTGCCAGAGCAGGAGGCCGGCGAATCCGGCGCCGATCACCAGGATTTCGCATTCGTCGGTGAGGGCGGAGCGTTCGACCGGGGGGGCGGAGTAGGCATCGTCCAGGTAGCGGGCGAACTGGCCTTCCATGGGCATGTAGTCGGCGGCGCCGCGGCGGGCTTCGGTGAAGGCGCGGTAGTGGGCGCGGGCGTCTTCGTTGAAGACGGCGTCGGGCGGCGGCGGCGGGAGGGTGAGCAGGGTGGGGTCGGTGACCGGGGAATAGCCCTGGCCGGTGATGCGGTCGCTGGCCGGGGCGGCGCGGGTGGCGAAGAGCTTGCGGCCGGTTTCGGGGTCCTGGCGGATCGGCTGGGTCATGCTCATCGGTCTCCGGGGAAGGTCGCGGCCTGGTCGAAGGCGGCGGAGAGGCGGGCGTGGCGGTCTTCGATCATGCTGCGCATCTCCGGGTGGGTGAAGATGTAGAGCTCGCCGGCGGCAATGCCGCGCAACACGCGGGCGGCGACCTCGCGCGGGGAGATGCCGTGGTCGATGGTGATCGGGCGCCCCTCGGCGATGGCGCGGCCCTCGCGGCTGTTCGGCGGGGGCGGGGGCACGGTTTCCGGCGCGTTGCGGCGGCTTTCGTAGAAGCGCGTGTTGACGGAGCCGGGGCAGAGCACGCTGACGCCGAGGGGGGTATCGGCCAGTTCGGCGGCGAGCGCCTCTGACAGGCTGACCACCGCGGCCTTGCTGGCGCAGTAGGGGCCCATGCCGCGGAAGCCGTTCATGCCGGCCATGCTGCCGGTGTTGACGATGTGGCCGGGTTCGCCATGCGCCTTCATGTGCGGCACGAATTCCGTGAGGCCGTGGATCACGCCCATGAGGTTGACGCCCATCAGCCATTCCCAGGCGGGCGGCGGCACGGTGTCGATGCGGCCGCCGGTGCCGACGCCGGCGTTGTTGCACAGGAGGTGGACGGGGCCGAAGGCGGCGATCGTCGCATCGCGGGCTGCGGCCACGCTGGCGCGGGATGACACGTCGCAGGGCACCAGCAGCAGTTGGCCGGGGTGGCCCGAGAGGATCTCCGCGGCGCGGGCGCGGGCGGAGTCCTCGATGTCGGCCAGGGCCACGTTCATGCCGCGGGCGAGGAGGGCCTCCACCAGGGCCAGGCCAATGCCGCTGGCGCCGCCGGTGACGAAGGCGGTTTTCATGATCCGACGCCAGAAGGAAGGCCTTCTTTTTCTGAAGAAAAAGAAGCAAAAAGACTTTTATGAATTGCGCACGCTTTTCCGGTCTGGCGCGGGTGCAAGCGGATAAAAGTTTTTTGGTTCTTTTTTTCAAAAAAGAACATTCTTTCTTCCTTCACTTGCACCCCTCCCTCCGGCATGGCGTGCCGGGTCTTGTTGGGGTGATGGTGGCCCCGGCGGCCGGCGAGGGCAAGCCAAGGCTTGGCGGGCCGGGCGGTGCCGGCCCATGCTGAGGCGCACGCCGCCTGGCGGCAGGGAGGGTTGCATGACATCGCCTGAGCGCATTCCCGTGATTGTCGGGATCGGGGAGATCAAGGACCGCCCAGCCACGCCCGAAGCGGGACTGGAGCCGATCGCGCTGATGCACGAAGCCCTGAAGCGGGCGGAGGCGGATGCCGGGGCGGGGCTGCTGGCGCGGCTGGATGCGCTGGACGTGGTGAATTCTGTTTCATGGCCCTATCCGGACCTGATGGGGGCACTGCTGGCGCGCACGGGGCTGGCGCCGCGGCATGCGTTCTACGGGCCGGTGGGCGGGGAGACGCCGGTACGCTTCCTGCACGAGGCGGCGGAGCGGATTGCCCGCGGCGAGAGCCAGGTGGCCGCGGTGGTGGGGGCGGAGGCGCAGCACACGGCGGCGGCGGCGCAGAAGCGCGGCATCGACCTGCCCTGGACGCCGCGCGAGCCCAATCCGGCGCCGCGCAGCCGCAGTTACCTGCATGAGCTGGCGCGTCGGCATGGGATCGACATGCCGATCCGGGTGTATCCGCTGTACGAGAACGCCACCCAGGCCGGCTGGGGGCAGACGCCGGCGGAGGGGCATGCCGAGTCCGCGCGGGTGTGGGCGGCCTATGCCGCGGTGGCGGCGGACAATCCGGATTCGTGGCTGCCGCGGGCGTTTACGCCGGAGCAGATCGCCACGCCCTCACCGGAGAACCGGATGATCGCCTGGCCGTATCCGAAGCTGATGACGGCCAATCCGCTGGTGAACCAGGGGGCGGCGGTGATCCTGACCAGCCTGGCGGTGGCGCGGGCCCTGGGCATTGCGGAGGCGCGCTGCATTCCGGTGCGCGGCGGGGCGGCGGCGAACGAGCCGAAGGATTATCTGTCGCGCGACCAGTTCCGCCATGCCCATGCACAGGACGTGGTGCTGGAGGCGGCGCTGGAAATGGCGGGCGGGGATGTGGGGCGCTTCGCGCACCGGGAGTTCTATTCCTGCTTCCCCTGCGTGCCGAAGATGGCGCGGCGCAAGCTCGGCCTGCCGGAATCCGCCACGCCGACGGTGGCCGGCGGCCTTACGTTCCACGGCGCGCCGCTCAACAACTACATGCTGCACGCCGCCTGCGGGATGGTGCGGGCGTTGCGCGGCGAGGCCGGCGCGCTGGGCCTGCTCTACGGCCAGGGCGGGTTCGTGACCAACCATCGCACGCTGGTGCTGGGCGGCGCGGCGGACGGCACGCTGGTGTCGCGCGACCTGCAGGCGTTGGCGGATGCGCGGCGCGGGCCGGCGCCGGAGATCGTGGAAGGGCGCAGCGGAGAGGCCGAGGTGGAAACCCATACCGTGGTGTTCCGCACCGACGGGACGCCCGAATACGGCGCCGTGGTGCTGCGGCTGGAAGATGGTGCGCGCACCATGGCGCGGGTGCCGGCGGAAGACAGCGCGACGCTGGGGGTGCTGATGTCCGCCGAGCGGAGTGCCGTGGGGCGCTCCGGGCGGCTGTCGGAGGGGCAAGGCGGGTTGCAGCGGTGGGAAGCGTAAGCAAGACAGTCTTCTTTTTCTGAAGAAAAAGAAGCAAAAAGACTTCATTCGTTTGATGCGGGGAGATCGGATCTTCCCGCATCAAAGTCATGAAAGTTTTTTGGTTCTTTTTTTCAAAAAAGAACCGCTTCCCTTGCCTGCCCTACCTTCCTCCTTCAGCATGGCTGAAACGCTTGTCGCAAGGGGATCGCCCATGTTGCTCCGCCTGTGCCTCGCCCTCCTGTTCTCTCTGCCGGCCTATGCCCAGGGGCCCGTGTTGCGGTTCGTGCCGCATGCGGATTTGCGCATTCTGGACACGGCCTGGACCACGGCCGCGATCACGCGCAACCACGGGTATCTCGTCTATGAGCCGTTGTTTGCCTACGATTCCACGAACGCGCCGCGGCCGCAGGCGGCCGAGAGCTATTCGGTCAGCCCTGATGGGCTGACTTGGCGCATCGTGCTGCGGGCCGGGCAGGTGTTCCAGGATGGGTCGCCGATCACCGCGCGGGATGCGATCGCGTCGCTGGAGCGGTGGTCCAAGCGCAAGGCCAGCGGGCAGGCGCTGCGGGCGCGGATGGCGGGGATTGCGGAGGTCGACGCGCTGAGCTTCGAGATCCGGCTGAAGGAGCCGTTCGGCCTGGTGCTGGAAACGCTGGCCGATGCGATCCAGCCGAGCTTCGTGCTGCGGGCGCGGGATGCGGAGGCGGACCCGTTCACGCAGGTGCAGTTTCGCGAGGTGGTGGGGTCTGGCCCGTTCCGCTTCGTGCATGAGGAATGGGTGCCGGGGAGCAAGGCGGTGTATCGGCCCAGCCCCGCCTATCAGCCGCGGGCGGAGCCGGCGGACGGGTTCTGGGGCGCGAAGCTGGCCAAGCTGGGGCGGGTGGAATGGGTGTTCATGCCGGAGCCCACCACCCAGGCGCAGGCGCTGCTGCGCGGCGAGATCGACGTGATCGAGCTGCCGCTGGCCGATCTGATCCCGGTGCTGAAGCGCTCGCCGGAGATCGTGGTGAAGGTGCAGGACACGCTGGGGAGCCAGGCGTTCTTCTGGCTGAATTCCGCGCACCCGCCGTTCGACAAGCCGGCAGGGCGGCGGGCAATCGCGCACCTGATGGACCAGGCGGCGATGCTGGAGGCGATTGCGGGGGCGGCGGAGTATCAGCGCCCGTGCCTGTCGGTGATGGCCTGCGGCTCGCCCAATGAGAGCACGGCAGGCACGGCGCCGTTCGCGCGGCGGGATGTGGCGCAGGCACGGGCGCTGCTGAAGGAGGCGGGCTA
The DNA here is from genome assembly GCA_044358135.1 of Acetobacteraceae bacterium. Classification (GTDB taxonomy): domain Bacteria; phylum Pseudomonadota; class Alphaproteobacteria; order Acetobacterales; family Acetobacteraceae; genus CAMDGX01. The sequence continues at coordinate 15,245 of JBIKOJ010000050.1, forward strand.
TGCCGGCGAGCCGGTGGTGCTGCTGGACCCCGCGGACCAGCCGATCATGCACAGCATGGCGCTGGTGATGGCCCAGCTGATGCGCGAGGCCGGGATCAACGTGGACCTGCAGGCCACCGACTGGGGCACGGTGGTGACGCGGGCGACGCGCGGGGACAAGCCGGGGCCGGGCTCGCCGGGCTGGCACATGCACCCCAGCTGGGCGCCGGGGCGCGTGGTGGGCAGCCCGCTGACGGCCACGCAGCTGCGCGCGCCCTGCGGGCTGCCGAACTTCGTGCCGAACCCGTGCGACCCCGAGCTGGAGGCGCGCAAGGCCAGCTTCTTCGCGGCCGGAACCATCGAGGCGCGGCGGCAGGCGATGGATGCGCTGCAGGCGCGGTTCTACGAAACGGTGCCCTATGTGCTGGGCGGGCAGTTCCTGGTGCCGCGGGCGTGGCGCAGCAGCGTGACGGGGATCGGGAATGCCAGCGAGTTTGTGTTCTGGGGGGTGGAGAAGAGGTAGGAAAGAAAGGCCTTCTTTTTCTGAAGAAAAAGAAGCAAAAAGACTTCATGAATTTGATGCGGAGGGATGCGATCTTCCCGCACCAAACAAATGAAAGTTTTTTGGTTCTTTTTTTCAAAAAAGAACCGCTTCCTTATCTTCGGCTCACCGGGATCAGGCAAAGCAGCGCCAAGGCCGCCACGGCACCCATGACGCCGAGCGCAGTGTGGGCGGAGACCTGTTCCAGGAACGGCGCCACCAGGGTGGGCATCAGGGCCTGGGCGACCTGGCTGGGCAGGGCCATGCGGCCCATCAGCGTGGCGTAGCCGTTGGGGCCGAAGACGTGCATGGGCACCACGCCGCGGGTGATGGTGAGGATGCCGTTGCTGATGCCGTAGAAGGCGGCGAACACCACGGCGGGGGCGCCGCCGAGGAGCAGGATCACGCCCACGGGCAGCATCACGGCGCCGAACCAGGCGGACATCATGGGCGTGAGCCAGCGGGCCAGGGTGAATTCCACGATGCGGCTGGCGACCTGGCTGGGGCCGATGACCATGGCGCAGAGCACGGCGGCTTCCATCGAAAGGCCCAGGCCCGTCAGCAGGAACAGCAAATGCAGGGTGACGATGGCGCCGATGGAGGCGCGCAGGGTGAAGAAGGTGGCGAGGTAGAGGAACAGCCGGCGTTCGCGCGCGGGCATGGGCGGTGCTGCCTCCCCGGGCGCGCGGCGGGCGGGGGCGGGGTTGGGCTGGGCCTTGGGGATCAGGGCCAGCATCACCGGCAGGATGATGCACAGCGCGATGCCGGCATACAGCACCATGGCCCAGCGCCAGCCCCAATGGGCGGCGAGCCAGGTGCCCATGGGAAAGCCCAGCGTGCCGCCGAAACCGGCGATGAAGGTGACGCCCGTCATCGCCGGGCGGGCATCCTTCCCCAGCAGGCGGCCGATGGTGGAGAAGGCGGTGTCGTAGAGGGCGAGCGCCATGCCGACGCCCAGGATGCTCCAGGCGACATACCAGCCGATGACGGAGGTGCAGACGGACAGCGCGAGCAGGCCGGCGGCGGTGACGATCTGGCCGGCGCACAGCACGGGCTTGCCGCCGTGGCGGTCGATGTAGCGGCCGATCGCGGGGGCGCAGAAGCCGGCGATCAGCACCGCCCAGGAGAAGGCGCCGAACAGCATGGTGCGCGAGGTGCCGAGTTCGTCGGCGATCGGGCCGGCCATGGTGGCGGGGATGTAGTAGGTGGTGCCCCAGGCCAGAAGCTGGGTGAAGCCGAGGGTGAGGGCGAGGCGGCGCTGAAGGGAAGTCATTTGTTCTTTTTTGAAAAAAAGAACCAAAAAACTTTTATACCTTTGGAGCGAGGCCCATCCGCACCAATGAGGAAAAGTCTTTTTGCTTCTTTTTCTTCAGAAAAAGAAGAGTCTTGCTTTGGCACTAGAACCCCGCGATGGCCTGGAGGGCGGCCGCCACCCCGGGCCCGGTGGCGCGGATCGGGTTGCCATCCGTCATGCCCGCGCCGGCGGTGAAATCCGAGATCACCGCACCGGCCTCGGCCAGGATGCAGAGCGCGGCGGCGACGTCCCACAGGTTGATGTGCAGTTCGATGTAGCCGTCGATCCGGCCGGCGGCGACGTCGGCCAGGCCCAGGGCGCCGGAGCCGCCGGCGCGCAGCATGGCGCCGGCCTGCATGATGCCGCGGCAGAGCGCGTGGAACTCTTCGTTGGGCCGGCGCGGGGACCAGCCGCATTCGACCATGCCGCGGGCGAGGTTGGTGGTGGCGGCGGCGCGGATGGGGGTGCCGTTCAGCGTGGCGCCACCGCCCTGGCGGGCGGCGAAGGTTTCGCCCAGCATCGGGGCATGCAGCACGCCGGCCACGGAGGTGCGGCCCTGCATAAGGCCGATGGAGACGCACCAGCGCGGGGCGCCGCGGGCGAAGTTGGAGGTGCCGTCGATCGGGTCCACCACCCAGGTGAGGGCGCCCTGGGGGCCGGTGCCGGTTTCCTCGCCCTGGAAGCCGTCGCCGGGGAAGGCCTGGGTGAGTTCGCGCTTGAGGAAGGCTTCCACGGCGCCGTCGGCTTCCGTGATCCAATCCTGCGGGCCCTTCATGCCGGCGGTGGCGGCACCTGGGGGCGGGGCGAGGGAGAGGGCGAGCGCGCCGGCTTCCGTGGCGAGGCGGGTGGCGACAGCCAGGCGGTGGTCGAGCGTGTGGGACAAGGGGGGCTCCTTGGCGGTGACAGGTGTGTTACGCCGATCCGCGGGCGGGGGAAATCCGCATCGGGCGGGGCCAGCCTTGCGCTGGGCTGCGCGGCGGCGGAGATTTGCGGCATGAAGATCATCGGGCTGACCGGCGGCATCGGCATGGGCAAGTCCACGGCCGCCAAGTTTTTCAAGCGGGCGCGGATTCCCGTGTTCGATGCGGATGCCTGCGTGCATGCGCTGCAGGCGCCGGGGGGGCGGGCGCTGGGGCCGATCGAGGCGCTGTTTCCGGGGACGGTCAAGGATCGGACGCTGGATCGCGGGGCGCTGCGGGCGGCGGTGCTGGCGCGGCCGGATCTGCTGAAGCAGCTGGAGCGGATCGTGCATCCGCTGGTGCGCGACGAGGAGCGGCGGTTTGTGCAGCGGGCGCGGCGGGCTGGGCGGGCGGCGGTGGTGATGGATATTCCGCTGCTGCTGGAGATCGATGGGATCCGGCGGATCGATTTGGTGATGGCGGTTTCCGCGCCGAAGGCGGTGCAGGTGCATCGGGTGGGGCTGCGGCGGCGGATGGACCGGGCGCAGATCGAGGCGGTGATCGCGCGGCAGATGCCGGACCGGGAGAAGCGGCGCAGGGCCGATGTGGTGGTGACGACGGGGCTTTCCCGTTTCCATGCCACGGTGCAGCTGCGTCGGCTGCTGGCCGATCTGCGGGCGGGCGGGCCGAGGGTGCGGCCACATGTGCGGCGGGTGCGGGAGATGCGGGCGATCGACTGCACCATTCCCGGCCGGGCCTGGCTGGGGCGGCCGCGCTTCAAGAGGGCACGCTGATGCGCAGCGTTCTGTTCGATACGGAGACGACGGGGCTCGACCCGCTCACCGGGGACCGGGTGATCGAGGTGGCGGCGATCGAGCTGGTGAACGACCTGCCGACACGCAACACCTTCCACCGGCTGATCCATCCGCAGCGCGACATCCCGGCCGAGGCGACGCGGGTGCACGGGATCACGCTGGACGATCTGCGCGAGGCGCCACTCTTCGAGGCGATCGTGGACGACCTGCTGGCGTTCTTCCAGGACGATCCTCTGGTGGCGCACAACGCGCCGTTCGACTTCGGCTTCCTGAATGCGGAGCTGGCGCGCTGTGGCAAGCCGAAGCTGGCGCCGGCGCGCATGGTGGATACGCTGGTGCTGGCCAAGACGCGGTTTCCCGGCATGCCGAACAGCCTGGACGCGCTGTGCCGGCGCTTCGGGATCGATCTTTCGGCGCGCACCACCCACAACGCGCTGCTGGACTGCAAGCTGCTGGCCGAAGTGTATGTGGAGCTGACCGGCGGGCGGCAGCGCGCGCTGCTGCCGGGTGGGGATGACGACAACCAGGGCGCGCTGCCGGCGGTGCAGTACGAGGCGGTGGCGGGGCGCACGCCGCGCCTGGTGGTGCCGGGCGAAGCGGAGTTGGCCGCGCATGCCGCCTTCGTGGAGAAGAAGGTGAAGGAAGCGATCTGGCGGGCCGAGTAGCGCCTGCAGGGTTTGCGGTTTGTTGCGCGGCGGACCGGCGCTAAGATGACAGCCTGTTCAGGCGACGAGGATTTCCCGATGAGCATCGCATCCCTGCTGCGCGGCACGGCCCTTGGGCTGGTTCTGCTCGCGCCGCTTCCGGCCATGGCGCAGGCGCCGGCGTTGCCTTCGGCGGAGGGAGCCAAGGCGGTGGCCGAGGGCGTGCGCGAGTGGCTCGCGAAGCAGCTGGGCGGGATCGTGGATCTCTCCGCCCTGCCGCTGCGGGTGCTGGCGGAGGGTGAGACCTATCGGCTGGAAGTGCCGGTGGGCGGGGCCTGGTTCGATGGCGCGGTGAAGGTGGGCGATGCCGCGGTGGCGCTGACGGTGAAGCCGCTGGAAGGCGGGCGCTGGCAGGTGCTGGGCGGCGGCATCCCGCCGAAGCTGAGCATGGAGATGAAGGACAGTTCGGGCGATGTCTCCCGCGTGGCGCTGGCGCTGGAAAGCCAGCAGACCACGGGGATGTACGATCCCACGCTGAAGACCGCCTCCAACTTCGTTTCCACCATCACCGGCTACACCACGGAGACAACGACCAAGGCCGGGCTGCAGGTGTCGCGCATCGGCAAGCTGGTGGGCCGGTCCGAGTGGGCGCCGAGCGGCCCGGGGCGGGTGACGCTGCAGGGCGACAGCCAGCTGGAGGACTACTCCACCGTCACGCCGGTGCCGGGCATGGGCGAGATGAAGGTGACGATGGGCCGGCTGGGTGGCTCCACCCGGATCGAGAATTTCGACATGGATGGGCTGGCCACGCTGCTGCGCACCGCCTTCGAGTTGGGCAGCTCGGCCAAGGCCACCGGCAACGGCAAGGGGCCCACCACGCCGGAGCAGAAGGCGGCCGCGCTGAAGCTGGTGGGGCTGGTGTTCTCCATGCTGGATGCGATGGAGACCGACTATGCCTATGAGGACATCAAGGTGGATGGCGGGGCGATGTTCTCGGGCGGGCTGCGCCGGTTCGGCATGGGGCTTTCGGCCGGGGCGCCGGATGGCAAGGTGGACGTGAAGCTGCGGCTTTCGGCCGAAGGGCTGGAATCGCCGATGATCCCGCCGGGACCGTGGGTGGAGTTCATCCCGCACAAGGTGAGCCTGACGCCGCGGGTGAGCGGGGTGTCCAAGGATGCCGTGGTGGCGCTGCTGCGCACCGCGATCGAGACCGAGGGCAGCGATATCGAGGCGCAGGCGATGGCGCTGCTGGCGGCCAACCCGGTGGCGCTGGGGATCGAGGACCTGCTGCTGGATGTCGGCCCGATGCGGCTGAAGGGCACCGGCAGCGTGGAAATGGCCCGCATCGACGAGGCGAGCGGCGAGGCGGAGCTGCGCGCCACCGGGTTCGACGCGCTGATCCGCCGCGCCAATGCGGTGCCGGACCTGAAGGCGGCCGCGCCGGTGCTGATCTTCCTGAAGGGGATCGCCCGGCAGGAAGGGACCGAGACGGTGTGGCGGATCGTCTACGCCGACAACAAGGTGATGGTGAACGATACGGATCTTTCCGACCTGATGCCTTCCAAGTAATGCCATCCGGCGTGACGACTGGCCCTGTGTGGAATCCCGACGCGATGTCTTTCTGATCCGATCTGCCGGATCGATTCGGGCGCGCTTTCGGATGGGAGCGGCGGCGGGCATGCCGGTGGAGATCTGGTTCCGGGAAGGTTGCTACCAACGCCGGCAATCGCCGACTCTTCCGACGATTGCCGGGGTTGGTATCGCGCGCCGCTGACGCCGTACCTCCGGTCTCCCCGGTTCCTTGACCAGGCAGGTGCCGCAGGGCACCGGCTGTCATGCCATGTCTCAGCCGTGCTGGTGCTCCAGGAAGAACCGCAGCATTTCGCGCGATGCGTCGGGGCCGAGCGGGTCGGTATACGAGCCCTGCACATCGCCGCCGGACCACGCATGGCCGCCGCCATGGACAATCCAGCGCTCCAGCATCGGGCGACCGTTCGTGTCGGCGTACACGCTGCGGGTATAGGTGCGGCCCCCTGGAACCTGGCCCCGCGTGACCGATGGCTGCAGTCCTGTCCCGCCGACCGACTGCGCGATGATGTGCTCGGCATTGCGCGGGTGCACCGTGCTGTCCTTGTCCGCGTGGAACACGATGGTTGGCACCATTCGCGTCCGGGCACCCTTCGAGGGCGGCGGCATCTGGCCACCGTCGCGCATGGCCGCGAAGGCCGAGGGCACATCCCGCGCGGCGCCGCACGGCAGGCCGGAATGCACTCCCACGGCCGCATACAGCTCCGGATAGGCCGCGCCCATGATCGCCGCGGCGGCTCCGCCGGCCGACAGGCCTGCAACATAGATGCGCCGGGGATCCACGGCGTGGCGGGCCATCACCTCGCGCGTGATGCCGGCGATCAGTGCGGGTTCGCCATGGTCGCGTCGCTGGTCGGCGGGGTTGAACCAGTTCCAGCATTTGTGCGCGTTGGCCGCCTTGGTCTGGCCGGGATAGGCCACCAGGAAGCCCTGCGCCTCGGCCAGCCTGTTCATGCCGGTGCCCGCGGCGAAATCGTCTGGCGACTGGGTGCAGCCGTGCAGCATCACGATCAGCGGCAGCGGACGGTCCGGCGTGGCCGACGGAACATAGAGCTTGTATCCGCGGCTGCCATGCGCGCCGGTATGGGTCTGCGCAGTGAACTGCGCGCCCCCTGCCCCCGGCACATGGCGGGGTGCGACATGCCCAGCCTCCCCCACGCGCCCGGCCAGGCCACCAAGGAAGCCGGCCGTATCGAACCGGGCGGAAGAAGCCCTGGGTGGCAGAACCGCGCCGGTGTCCGGATCGACATCGACAATCCGGGCCGAGGCGCTGTCCGGCCGCGGTGCCTCATGGGCGGCTTCCGCGCCGCGCAGCATGCCCTGCAAGGCGGCGGTGGCCTCGCCAAGCCGCCCCTCGCGGACAAGGCGCACGGCTTGGGACATGCGGGGGGATCGGGGGAAAAACATGCTGTGCTTCCAGATGATGAGCGCGACAAGGCAGGCCGGAACGGACCGGCCTTCGGCACGGCAGTGCGGTTGGGAATGAGTGCCGGTTGCGGTCAGCGCGTCCGGTCGGCGAGTGCGGCCTTCACGCCAGGGCTCGCCTGCAACGCGCCGAGGACCGAGAGCGAAGCGATGGTGGCCCGGGCCAGTTCCGGCGTGACATCCGCGGCGATGGTCGCGAGGCCCAGCACCCGGATGTCGAGCATCCGGCCGGAGGCGCGGGCCTGCTCCAGGTCGGCACGGCTGATGTGGCGCAGGCCGAGGTCCAGGCTGCGCCTGGCAACGGACTGCCTTGTGGCATCGGCATGGCGTTCCAGCTGGTTGCGGATGGCGGTGCGGATGAAATCCGTCCGGTTGGCATAGAACCCGTCCTGCACCAGCAGGTCGACGTGCCCGAGATCGACATAGCCGAGGTTGATGGTGATCTTCTCGCTGTCGCCGCCCGCCTTGGGCCGCAGCGGATGCACGTTATCGACCATCGAGACCCCGCCATACCATCCACATGGATGGTATATGGATGGTGGAATCTCGATTACAATCTTCTGGCCGCTTGCGTCAGCGTCGCCCGCCGGCCATGCGCAGGCTGTCGGGATGCCGGCGCAGGCACCACATCGCCCAGGCACCCAGGAACGGGCCAACGGCCAGCATCGTCATGGCCCCGGCCCACCCGGCGGCCGCCACGATGCCCGGCAGCAGATGGATCGATACGATGGTCAGCAGGAAGCCGATGCTGGTCTGCACGGTCAGCATCGTGCCGACGAGCGCGGGGTCTGAGAGTTCGATCACGCTGGAGGAGAACTGGGCGGAATCGGCAACGACGGCGAGGCCCCACAGCAGGCACAGCGCAACGACGATGGCCGGTGCCGCGCCGAACAGATGGCCCGCCACCAGCGCGCAGCCGCCGCTGGTGAGAAGGGAGAGGATGGTCAGGCGGGTGCGGCCCCAGCGGTCGGCCACCCAGCCGCCCGCCAGGCTGCCCACCGCGCCCATGCCGATCACCGCGAAGGTCGTCAGCGCCGCCCAGCGGCTTCCCTTGAACAGGGGGTCCGCCGCGATGAAGCTGGCATCGAGGTAGACACCGATCCAGGCCCACATGGCATAGAGCTCCCACATGTGGCCGAAGTAGCCCAGATTGGCCAACCGCTCCGGCCGGGACCGCCAGGCGGCGGCAACCATGGCTGGCCGGAAAACCGCGATCCGCCCTGCGCCGGGGCCGAGCGGAAACCGCAGGATGAGCCCCGCCGAGACCAGCGCCGCCCCCGAGGCCGCCAGCAACGGCACCTGCCAGCCCCAGGTGCCGAAGGCCGCAACCAGGAACGACGAGGCACTGCCCAAGGTGAGTGCCGCAACCAGCAGGCCCACCAGCATTCCCATATCCGTCGTGGCCCACCCCGCCACGAGCTTCATGCCCACAGGGTAGATGCCGGCACAGCACGCCCCCACCACCACCCGCAGCAGGATCGCCTCGATCGAGGTCGGGTCGATCATCGTCGTGGCGGCGTTGGCAAGCGCTGCGATCGTGGCACAGGCGGCAAACAGCCGCCGGGGGTCGAGGCGGTCCGGCAGCCCGAGCAGGGCGCTCGCCACTGTGCCGAGCACGAAGCCCAGTGCCACCGCGCTCGACAATGCGGCTTCCTGGGCGGATGAGACCGGAAACACCACCCGGAGCTGGGGCAGAACGGATGCCGCCGCGAACCAAAGCGACATCGCCAGAATCTCGCAGATCGCCAGGAGTGCGACGGCACGGCACTTCACTGGCGGTCTCCTGCGGGGCGCCCGATCGCGCCGGACCGAGTGTAGTCCGGCAGGTCCGGTTGCAACGAGCCAGAAATCCTGAACCACGAAGCTCTGTCTCCCGGATGCCGGCGCCAGACACGTGGCTTTGACCGGGATGGGGCACCGCCGACATGCGGCAGGGCGGTTTGCGCCTCGGTTTGGTGCTAGGATGCCGACCTCTTGGGAGTCTCCCCGCTTTTGATCGAACAGTATGGCTGGTCCGATGCGCTGCAGCAGGCCTTCGCGCCGCACGGGCGCGCCGGCCACGTCCCCGGGCGGATCATCGTCCAGCAGCGTGAAGCCCATACGGTGGTCACGGATGCCGGCACCCTGAGCGCCAGGGTCTCCGGACGGCTGCGCCATGAGGCGCGGGAGGCGGGCCATCCCGTTGCCGGCGACTGGGTGGCCGTCTCGGCCAATGCCGGCAACGGCACCGCCACCATCCACGCCATCCTGCCCCGCCGCACCGCCTTCGTGCGCCGGGCGGCGGACAGCGTGCAGACGCTGCAGGTGATCGCCGCCAATATCGACGTTGTCTTCATCGTCACCTCGATGAACGCCGACCTCAATCCGCGCCGGCTGGAGCGCTTCCTTGCCGCTGCCTGGCAGAGCGGCGCCCGGCCGGTGCTGGTGCTGACCAAGGCCGACCTGTGCGACGACCCCGAGGCCGTGGCGGCCGAGATCGCCGCCCTGGCGCCGGGCTGCCCCGTGCTGGTCCTGTCGGTGCGCGAGCGCACAGGCATGGCCGGCCTGATGGCGCACATCGCCCCGGGCGAGACCTGCGTGCTGATCGGCACCTCCGGCGTGGGGAAATCCACCCTGGTGAATGCCCTGCTCGGCGAGGAGCGGATGGCGACCCAGGACATCCGCGCGGCGGATGCCCGTGGGCGCCACACCACGAGCAATCGCCAGCTTTTCCTGCTGCCGGGCGGCGGGCTGATCCTCGACACGCCCGGCATCCGCGAAGTGGGCCTGATCGAAGCCGATGAAGGCCTCGGCATCGTTTTCGACGACATCGAGGTGCTGGCGCAGCAGTGCCGGTTTCGCGATTGCCGGCACGACAGCGAACCGGGCTGCGCGATACGCGGCGCGCTGGCTGAAGGCCGGCTGGACCCCGAGCGCTGGGCGCATTTCCAGAAGCTCAGCAGCGAACTGGCCGCGCTGGGGCTGGCGAAGGACCGCGCGACACAGCTCGCGCAACGCGGTCGCGCGGCGGCGTCACAGAGAGCGTATCGCTCGGCCAAGAGAGACTCATAGGACTGATACCAACCCCGGCAATCGCCGACTCTTCCGGCGATTGCCGGGGTTGGTATCGCGCGCCGGGCTGGCTGGTGGCGGCGCGCAAAACAAAGACTCATACCAGCCCGCATCGGCCTGGAGAACACGGGGAGGTGGTGGGCATTGAGCCCGGGATGGGAGCCGAACTCACGCCGCCGCATTTGGCGACGGTGCGGTCATGCGCCGATCCGGCAGGAAAGGTCCGGGCCCCGGCGTTGCTCCTTCAGGGCAGGTTCACCGGCCGGTAGGGGATGCTCTGCTCAACGGCGTTGCCGTCGCTGTCCAGCACATCCACCAGTTGCCCGCGGCGGATGGCGACGGTTTCGTGCAGGCGTTCGCCGGCGGTGGAGAGGCGGGCGCCGGTGGCATCGCGGGGGACATAGAGGCGGGCGAGCCGCCCCACATCCGGGGTGGCCTGCAGTACCGCGCGGATGGTGGGGGTGGGGTCGAGGCCGGCGAGGCCGGTGCGGGAATCGTGCTGGGCGGCCAGGGGCTGCAAGGCGGCTTGGGGGGGCAGGATGGTTTCGTCCAGCGCCAGGCCGGCGGCCATGGCCTCGTCGGCCATCCAGCGCAGGGGGATCATGGCGAGGTCGCTCTGGCCGTAGCCGCCGCCGACATCGGAGTGGACGCCGGGGAACCAGACCTGCTCGATATGCGTGCCCGGCGGGATCGGCTGGGTCCAGAGGGTGGGAACGAAGGAGTCGCGCTGTTCGTCGATCGCGAGCGCATGGCGGCCGATCTCGATGACGCCGGAGGGCGAGGTGTCGTGGAATTCGTATCTGGCGGCGGCGGCGGGGTCGATCACGCGTTGCGGCACGCCGAGCGCGCCGACCGTGTCCCACACGCCGACGAACTTGATGCGCGGGGCGTGGTTGATCGGATCGGCCTGGGTGCCGCCGTGGCGCAGGTTGAAATCCTGCGGCGAGCGGCCGGGGGTGCGGCTGCGGTAGTAGCTCCAGGCCGGGCGGATCAGGCCGAGCTGGTTGCGCTTCAGCAGGCCGCACTTGCCGATGAAGCCGGACAGGCTGCGGGCGGTGAAGGCGCCGCGGGAGAAGCCGAACAGGAAGATCTCGTCCCCGGGCACATAGTTCTGGCCCAGGAACATGTAGGCGGCGCGGATGTTGTCGTCCACGCCATCGCCGGTGGCGCCGTCGAGGAATTGCTGGAGCCACGGGCCGCTGGTGCCGACGCCGCGCAAATAGAGGGCGATCTGCGGCTTGTCGCCGCTGTTGGCGCGCACGGCGCGGGAGAGGCGGGCGACGTTGGTTTCGTCCCCTTTGCTGTCGGCGGCGTTCCAGGTGCCGTCGAAACAAATCACCAGGCGCTTCATGGTGTTCCTCCGTGGATCAGCCCTCAAGCATAGGGAAGGATGTTCTTTTTTGAAAAAAAGAACCAAAAAACTTTTCTGACTTGGCGTGGCCCAATGAATGAAGTCTTTTTGCTTCTTTTTTTTCAGAAAAAGAAGAGTCTTGCTTCATGCGCCGGCCAGCGCCAGTTCGCCGGCGAAGTGGCAGCGGGAGTGGTGGCCGGGGGCGATTTCGCGCAGGGCGGGGGTTTCCACGGCGCAGCGGGGTTGGGCGAAGGGGCAGCGGGGGTGGAAGTAGCAGCCGGTGG
>JBIKOJ010000051.1:0-27106 GCA_044358135.1 Acetobacteraceae bacterium
CATCGGCCCGTCGGAGGCGGAGACGTTCTGGGCCAGCTTTCTCAAGAGCCTGGTGCGCCGCGGCCTGCGGGGCGTGAAGCTGGTGATCTCCGACGCGCATGAGGGCCTCAAGGCGGCGATCCGCCGCATGATGGGCGCCTCCTGGCAACGCTGCCGCGTGCACTGGATGCGCAACGCGCAGTCCTACGTCGCCAAGGGGCAGCAGAGCATGGTGTCAGCCGCCCTGCGCCAGGCCTTCATCCAGCCCGACCGCGCCAGCGCCAGCCAGACGCTGCGCCATGTCGCCGACCAGCTCCGCCCCAAATGGCCCAAGCTTGCGGCATTCATTGACGATAGCGAGGTCGACGTGCTGGCCCACATGGACTTCCCCGCCCAGCACCGCAGCAAGATCCACAGCACCAACCCGCTGGAACGGCTCAACAAGGAGGTCAAACGCCGGGCCGATGTTGTCGGCATCTTCCCCAATGAGGGCGCCATCATCCGCCTAATCGGCGCGGTCCTACTGGAAGCCAACGACGAATGGCAGCTCCAGCACCGCTACATGCAGACAGAACCCATGGCCGAACTCATCCCGACGCTGATCGACGCCAACACACCACAGATCGCCACCGTGGCCGCATGATCCACGGCGACCGCAGCTACACCCAATTTTCCACCACGTTGACGGACATGACTCGCCGCCACGCCGCCCTCCATTCGTGGACATCGAGGCGGTGGGGCGTGCCTGCGACTTCCTGATCGACGACATCCTGCCGATGACACGCCTGGTGTTTGGCGAGGCCGCGTGGCCCAAAGCTTGGCGGGGTACATGCCGCCGAGCCCAGTGATTTCCGCGCCACCCGTCGCGCCCGGACAAAGTGAACGCCGGGGTAGTGGCGCGCAGGTCGGGCGGGCCAAACATCCCATCGTCCGGGCGGCTCAAATCCGCGCTGGACGAAGCGGGCAGATGCAGGATGGAAGCGCGAGCACGGCCGCCGGCGCCTCGTGGACATAGGTCGCCGACGTTATGTTGTTGTCGCGGGCGCAGATTGCCTGGCTCGCCTCATGCCAACCCGCGAGAAGGCTGACTCTCTGAAGATTCCCATCTGCTGATCTTTCTGATTCGATCTCTCACATCGATTCGGAGGGTATCGGATGGGAGCTGCGGTGAGGCTCCCGCATATGGATCGCACGGCAGCAGAGCTTCGTGCGGCGGCGGGCAAGTGCCGGGACGGTGCCCAGGTTCGTCGCATGCTGGCCCTAGCGATGGTTCTGGAGGGTCGGCCCCGCACCGAAGCAGCGCAGCAGAACGGCATGGACCGCCAGAAGCTGCGCGATTGGGTGCACCGCTACAACGATGCCGGGATCCATGGGCTGAAGTCGCTGCAAAGCCCCGGCCCCCCGCCGGCCCTGACCGCGGGGCAGATGGCGGAACTGCGCTCGCTGGTGGTCGATGGCCCCGACCCGGCGATCCACCAGGTCACGCGTTGGCGCTGCGTGGACCTTCGCGAGGAGGTCGCACGCCGTTTCGAGGTCAGCGTGCACGAGAGCACCATCGGCAAATGGCTGCAGCAACTCGGCTGGAGCCGGGTGCAGCCGCGCCCCAGCCATCCGCAGAAGGACCCGGACGCCGAGACGGCGTTCAAGAAAACTTCCCCGCCCTACTGAAGGCGTCCTCGCCGCCGCAGGCCGAGGGCAAGCCAGTTGAAATCTGGTTCCAGGATGAAGCCAGGGTCGGCCAGCAGGGCAACCCGGAATACATCTGGGCCCCGCGTGGATCGCGGCCACGTGCCGTGCGCGACAACCGCAGTGACTCCGTCTACCTGTTCGGCGCGCTGTGCCCCGGCCGGGCTGTCGGGGCCGCCGTCATCATGCCGGCGGCCAACAGCGAGGCCATGGGCATTCACCTGGCCGAGATCAGCACCCAGGTCGCTCCCGACGCCCATGTCGTCGTGCTCTGCGACGGTGCTGGTTGGCACCAGACCGGTGGTGGCCTGACGCTGCCAGGCAACCTCTCCCTGCTGCCGATCCCGCCCTACTCCCCAGAGCTGAACCCGATGGAGAATGCCTGGGACTATCTGCGCGGCAACCAGCTCAGCCATCGGATATGGGACACATACGACGACATCGTCCAAGCCTGCGCAAACGCTTGGCGCTTCCTGGTCAACGACCAACAGCGCATAAGATCAATTGCACATCGAGAATGGGCGTGTGTCATTTTTTAGGCGGGTTGGTATCATACTTCCCGCGTTCACGCAGCAAATCTCGCGTCGATGAACAGCGGTTCTTCGCCGGGATAATCTACGCCTTCCGCGATGGATGATGTGGAAGGATGCGCCGCACGGCTACGAGCCGCACAATACGCTATACATGCACTTGCGCGCTCTTCAGCTCAGAGCGTGCTGCAGCGAGTGGCCGTCCATTCCGTGGGCGGGCAGACCGAGATGGGTCAGAACCGTGGGTGCGAGGTCGACCACACTGGTGCCGAAATGGCAAACGCTGCGGGGGGTGAATCCGGGGCCGGCGACCAGGAGGAACGGCATCTGTTCGTATTGGCCCAGCCCGCCATGCTGGCCGCATCCCAGCCGGTCCGGCTTGCCGCCGCGCGGCTTGGCGACAAGCGCGCTGCCGCGGGCTCCGAATTCGTTGGGCGCATCGGTGCAGCGCATCGCCACGGCAAACGCCAGCGCATTGGCGTGGGACTGGCCCACCGCGGCGAGCCCGTCGCCCGCCAGCACATGGCCCGCCCAGTCCTGCGCTGCCAGGAAGCGGCCCAGCGCCTCCAGCCGGGCGGCATGGTCTGGGTGCAGGTAGATGAGGCAGGAGGTGCCGTTGGACACCGTGACCACATCGTTGCTGTCTTCCGCCGCCTTCAGCCCCGCCGCCACCAGGGCTGCATCCACATCCACCACGCCCACCACCGTCTCGTGGCCGTGGTCCGAGGCGACGATGAGCAGGGCTTCCTCATCGCCAGCAAGCGCATCCATTACCAGGCCGGCATTGCGGTCGGCCTCGGCGAGCACGCGCAGCATCTCTGGATGACCCACGCCCACCTCGTGCTGGATGTGGTCCGGCTCGCCGAGCCACAGGATCGAAAGCGGCGCGCGGCGCGGCAGCACCTCGGCGACGAAGCGTTCGGTCATCGCGCGGTCGCCGGCGGCATCGAGCGTGACCAGGAGCGGGTCGGCGACGGACACCCGGCCGGGGCCGAAGGAGCCGGCGCGGTGGTACACATGGCCCCAGCCATCGGGATCATGCGTATAGGCGGCGCCGGGGGAGACGTTGCTGAAGATCCAGGCGCCGCCATGCGGGGCGAGGCGCTGGGCTAGGGTGGGCATGGCGAGGGAGCTGCCGGTGACGCGGCGCTTGTGCTGCAGGAAATCCGGCAGGCCGGCATCATGCGCCACCAGCGTTCCCGCTTCCATCAGGGCGAAGGAATTGCCCTGCATGCCATGCCGGTTGGGGTAGCAGCCGGTGGCCAGGGAGGAGGACACCACGCGGGTGGCGGAGGGAAACACCGAGCGGTGCGCGGCGAAGCGCTCCGCCTGCTGCGCGAATTCGTGCAGCCGGGGCGTGGTGGCCCCGGTGACGAAATCGCGGCGGAGTCCATCCAGGACGACGATGACGGCGCGGCGCATGGCGATGCCTCCCCTCAGGCCTGGATCGCGCGGGCGATGCGCCCGGTCGCTTCCAGGCTCGCTTCCAGCTCGGTGTCGTAGCGGCCGGCCAGTTCCAGCACGGCGGCGCTGCCGGGGCGGATCGGAAGGTTGGACAGCAACGCGTCATACGGCACGCTGCCCCAGCCGATCGGCAGGTGCAGGTCGCCCATGCCGTAGGCCACATGCTCGTTGTCGGTGGCGTCCACGTAGGTGATGGGCATGCCGCAATTGTCCGTCACGTGCAGGTGGCCGACGAAGGGGGCGAAGTCGCGCAGCGCGGCGAGGTAGTCGAAGCCCAGCCGGCCCGCGGCCAGCCAGCCATGGCCAAAATCCAGCGTGCCGCATACGGCCGGGTGGGCGATGGCGTCGATCTGGGCGGCCAGCGCGCGCGGATCGAGCGCGTAGCTCGTCATGGTGCCGGCCATCATGTTGCGGTTGGGGTTGAGGTTCTCCATGGCGATCACCTGGCCGCCGCGGGCGGCGAGGTCGGCGGCGCGCAGCACCGCGTCGCGCTCCACGCCCAGCAGGCGGGTGCGGGCGGCAAGGTCGGCCTGGGGATGGACGCGGCCGGGATGGATCACCACGGCGCGGGCGCCGATGCGCGCCGCGAAACGCAGGGAGCTGGCCAGCACGGCCTCGTGCAGGTCCAGATGGGTTTCGTCCATCAGGTTGATGGCGATCGGGGCGTGCACGGAAAAGGAGAGCCGGTAGCCGGCGCAGATGCGCGCGATGGCCTCCACCCGCGGCGCGTTGTCCCGCCCGGCGATGGTGATGTGCAACGCGGTGGCGGACAGCTCGGCATGGCTGCCACCGGCGGTGGCCAGGCGGTCCAGCCGCGCATCGAGGGTGGCGAAATTGCCCCCCACGGAAACGCCGATGCCTGCGACGGGAGATGCGGTCATGGAACGGTCCTTATCGGTCGGGAGAGCGTGGGGTCATCGCCCGGGAGAGCGTGGGATCATTAGTCGGCGAGCATGGGGTCCAGGCGGTCGCGCAGCCAGTCGCCGAACAGGCTCATGGACAGCGTGGTGAGGAAGATCACCAGCCCCGGCAGCACCGCGATCCACCAGGCGTTGAGCAGCAGCGACCGCCCGCTGCCGAGCAGCAGGCCGAGGCTGGTGAGCGGCGGCTGGATGCCGAGGCCGAGGAAGGAGAGCGAGGTCTCCAGCAGGATGGTGCCAGGGAAGTTGAGCGTCATCTGCACCACCAGGGCGCTGGCGATGTTGGGCAGGATGTGCCCGGCATAGGTGCGCACCGGCCCCGCGCCCAGCGTGCGGATGGCCACCGCATAGCCGCTCTCCTGCGCCGAGAGCACCAGGCCGCGCGCCAGCCTGGCATAGCGTTCCCAGCCGTCGAGCCCGACGATGATCACGAACAGCACGAAGGAATTGCCGAAGAAGGCCAGCACGGCCAGGGTCAGGATGATGAACGGGATGGCGGCCTGCACATCCACCATCATCATGATCCCTTCCTCCACCCAGCCACGCCGCGCGGCGGCGACGATGCCGAGCACGATGCCGACAACGGCGCCGATCAGCGTTCCGAGCACGGCGATCATGATGGAGAAGCGGATGCCGTAGATCAGGCGCGACAGCATGTCCCGCCCGATCGCATCGGTGCCCAGCGGATAGGCCCAGTTGCCGCCCCAGAACATCGGCGGCTGCAGCCGGGCGCGCAGGTTCTGGGCGGCGTAGTGGGTGGGGGAGATCAGGTCGGCCAGGATCGCCACCGCCACCATCAGCAGGATCCAGCCCAGCGCCAGCACGATGGCCGGCGGCATGCGCCAGCGCGGCGCCGCGGCGGGCAGCGTGGTGGCACTCATTGCCGCTGATCCCGGATGCGCGGATCGAGCAGGCCGTAGGCGAGGTCCACGAGGTAGTTGGCCGTGACCATGGTTACGGCCACCAGCAGCACGATGGCCTGCACCACGGCGAGGTCGCGGCCAGACACGGCGCTGACCAGCAGCCGGCCGACGCCAGGCCAGGCGAACACCGTCTCGGTCACCAGCGCGCCGCCGATCAGCCCGCCGATCTGGAAGCCCACCACCGTTACCACCGGAATTGCCGCGTTCGGCAGCGCGTGCCGGCGCAGCGCATAGGCCGCGGTGGCGCCCTTGCCGTGGGCGGTGCGCAGGAAGGGCTGGCCCATCACCTCCAGCATCGCCGTGCGGGTGAAGCGCGCCAGCGTGCCCGCGGCGGCGGTACCCAGGGTAAGCACCGGCATCACCATGTGCTGCCAGGTCTCGCTGCCGGAACTGGGCAGCCAGCGCAGCTGCATGGCGAACAGCAGGATCATCAGGATGCCAAGGAAGAAATGCGGCGTGGAGAAGCCGAACACCGCGAACCCCATCACCGCGCGATCCACCGCCGTGTTGCGCCGCAGCGCCGCCACGATGCCCAGCGGCACGCCCAGCAGCACCGCCAGGGCGAAGGTGGCGCCCCCCAGCCGCAGCGTCGCCGGCACGCGCTCCATCACCACGCCCAGCGCATCGCGGTTGTCGGCGAAGGAGCGGCCGAGATCGCCGCGTGCCACGGCGGCGAGGTAGCGCAGGTACTGCTCCGGCAGTGGAGCATCGAGCCCCCAGCGTGCGCGGTATTCCGCCACGGTGTCCGGCGGCGTGTTCTCCGGCAGCAGGGTCTCGGCCGGGTCGCCGGACAGGCGCAGCACCACGAACACCACGGTCACGCAGAGCAGCACCGTCAGCAGGGCGCGGAAGGTCTTGACCAGCAGCAGGGTCAGCATGGCGTATCGGCCAGGTGGCAGGCCACGATGTGGCCGGGCGCCAGTTCCCGCGCGGCCGGGGCTTCGGCGGCGCAGCGGGGGACGGCACGCGGGCAGCGCGGATGGAAGCGGCAGCCGCCGGGCGGGTCCAACGGGCTGGGCGGCTCGCCCATGAGCAAGGTGCGCGGACGGCGCAGGCGCGGATCGTCCACCGGCACGGCGGCCAGCAGCGCCTGGGTGTAGGGATGCAGCGGGGTGGCATAGAGCGAGGCGCGCGGCGCCTGCTCCACGATAGTGCCTAGATACATCACCGCCACCCGGTCGCACACCTGCCGCACCACGCGCAGGTCGTGCGAGATGAACAGGCAGGCGAGCCCGCGTTCGCGCCGCAGCGCCTGCAGCAGCGCCACCACCTGGGCCTGCACGGAGACATCGAGCGCCGAGACCGGCTCGTCGCACACCAGCAGCTCCGGCCCGGAGATCAGGGCGCGGGCGATCACCACGCGCTGGCGCTGGCCGCCGCTGATCTCGTGCGGGTAGCGCGCCAGAAGGGCACGGGCGATGCCCACCTCCTCCAGCGCCGCGGCGGCACGGTCCATCCGCTCCGGGCGGGGATGCAGGTCGTGGATGTCCAGCACCTCGCACACCTGGCGGCCGATCGGCAGGCGCGGGTTGAGCGCGCCCAGCGTGTCCTGGAACACCAGCTGCAGGCGGCGGGCCTGGCGGCGCCGCGCCGCGGTGTCGCGCTGGGCCGCCAAGGGGGCGCCGGCAAAGCGCACGCTGCCGGCGCTGGCCGGCAGGATGCCCGCCGCCACCCGGCCGAAGGTGGATTTGCCGGAGCCCGATTCGCCTACCAGCCCCACCGTCTCGCCCACGTCCACCGAGAGCGACACCCCGGTCACGGCATGCAGCAGGCGCCGCCGCGCGAAGGGCATGCGCCGGCGCAGCTGGAAGCTGCGGCCCACCGCCTCGGCCTCCAGGAGCTTTTCAGCCATGGGCGCCCAACGGATGATGGCAGGCCACCTGCGCCCCGGCCCACGGCCGCGGCTCCGGGCGCTGCGTGGCGCAGGGGCCGGCGGCCCGGTCGCAGCGCGGCGCAAAGGCGCAGCCCGGCGGCAGCGCGCCCAGCGGCGGCACAGTGCCGGGGACGGAGGCCAGCGGCGCATCCCGCTCGATGCGGGGCAGGCAGCCGAGCAGCCCGGCGCTGTAGGGATGAGACGGCGCGGCGAACAGCGTGACGGCGGCCGCCTGCTCCACCACGCGTCCAGCATACATCACGGCCACCTCGTCGGCCATTTCCGCCACCACGCCGAGATCATGCGTCACCAAAAGCAGCGCCATGCCCAGCTCGGCCTGCGCCTCGCGCAGCAGAGCCAGGATCTGCGCCTGGATGGTGACATCCAGCGCCGTGGTCGGCTCGTCGGCGATCAGCACGCGCGGGCGGCAGGCCAGCGCCATGGCGATCACCGCGCGCTGGTTCATGCCGCCGGACAGCTGGTGCGGGTAGTCGCGCATGCGCGCGGCGGCGGCCGGCATGCCCACGCGGTCCAGCAGCCGCTGCGCCTCGGCCCAGGCGGCGGCGCGGCCGTGGCCGTGCAGGGTAAGGCTTTCGGCGATCTGCGCGCCGATCGTCATCACCGGGTTCAGCGCAGCCTGCGGGTCCTGGTAGACCATCGCCACTTCCCGCCCGCGCAGCGCGGCCATGCGGCGCGGCGGCAGCCCGGTCAGCTCCTGGCCGGCAAGGCGGATGGAGCCCGCGGCGACGCGCCCGCCCGGCGGCAGCAGGCCGGCGATGGCGAAGCAGGTCAGGCTTTTGCCGCAGCCGGATTCCCCCACCAGGCACATCGTCCGCCCCGGCGCGATGGCGAGGTCCACGCCGTCCACCGGCAGCACCCTGCCTTGCGCGCCGTAGATCGCCACACGCAGGCCGCGCACCTCCAGAACCGGGGCCGCCGTCGGGGGCGCATCCGTGGCGAGGTTCACCTGCAACTGCACCGGCATCCGTCTCCCTGGTCGCGCCGGGGCAGCAAGACCGGCTCGTGGCCATGCCTGCCAGCATGGATTGATGACGCCGGGGTGACATTTGCGTTGCGGCGCCACGCGCGGCGAAGCGATCCGGATGAGTGGGGCCGGTGATTGCAAACCGGCTGTTGCGGCCGGCAAAGTTCACACAACGGCAACCGGGGCGTCATCGTCGCTGCACGGCCCAGCTGGCAAGAGGGCCGCTCCCGAGACAGCCGGAGCGAATGCCCATGCCGCCTCTGCCCCTGCGCCGCCGCAGCCTGCTTGCCGCCGCCGCGATGGCGCCCGCCCTCCCCCGCGGCACCCTGGCCCAGCCGTCCCGCCAGAAGCTCGTCGTGGCCGTCGCGGACCTGCCGGCCGGGCTGGAGCCCGCGCGCGACATGGGCAACGTGGGCACCCGCATTTCCTGGTCGCTCTACGACACGCTGATCCGGCGCGACTTCCTCTCCACCCCCGGCGGCGGCGGCGCGAAGCTGGAGCCCGGGCTGGCCGCATCCTGGAAGCGCGAATCCCCCTCGGAACTGATCATCAATCTGCGTGAGGGCGTGCGCTTCCACAACGGCGACCTGCTGCATGCCGACGATGTCGCTTTCACCTTCTCCGCCGGGCGCATGTGGGGCGAGAAGTCGCTCATCCCTGATGCGAAGAATTATTTCGGCGTGCTGGCGAGCGTGGAGGCGCTGGATGCGAAATCGGTGCGCTTCCGCACCCGCGGGCCCGATGTGCTGCTGGAGCAGCGCCTAGCCTCCTGGGCGTCCTGGATCGTCAACAAGCGCCACTACCAGGCTGTGGGGATCGACGCCTTCGCGCGCAATCCGGTTGGCACAGGCCCGCTCAAGCCGCGCAGCTTCACCCGCGATTCCACCGTGCTGTTCGATGCCTTCGACGACTACTGGATGGGCCGCCCCGGCTTCTCGTCCGTCGAGTTCCGCAAGGTGCCGGAAGTCTCCACCCGCGTCGCCGGCCTGGTTTCCGGCGAGTTCGACATCGTTACCAACCTGCCGCCCGACCAGCTCGACACGCTGGCCCGCTACAACCATGTCGAGGCGCGCTCCGTGGTGCTCGCCAACGCCCACCTGCTCACCTTCGACATGCGCGACCCCGTGATCGCCGACAAGCGCATCCGCCATGCGCTGAGCCACGCGATCGACCGCAAGCTGCTGGTGGAAACGCTGTGGAACGGCAAGGCCGTGGTGCCGGCCAGCCACAACTACCCCGAATACGGCGAGATGTTCCTGCCCGGCCGCTCGCTGCCCTTCGACCCCGAGCGTGCGCGGCGCCTGCTGCGTGAGGCCGGCTACCGCGGCCAGAAGATCACCTACCGCACCATGCCGAATTACTACACCAACGCGCTGGCCGCGGCGGAAATCCTCACCGAGATGTGGAAGGAGGTCGGCATCAACGCAGAGCTGCAGGTGGTCGAAAGCTTCGCCCAGATGCAAGGCCCCGGCCAACAGATCGGCAACACCTCCAACTCCACCCGCCTGCCCGATCCGCTCGGCGCCATCTGGCCCTCCTGGGGACCCAACACCAGCTTCCAGACCCGCGGCATGTGGGCGAAGGACAGCGCCGCCGCCTTCAACGAGGCCGGCCGCGCGCTGGAGGTGGAGGCCGATCCGGCGAAGCGGAAGGCGCTCTGGGCGCGAATGCTGGATGCCTGGGAGGACGAATTGCCGGCCACCATCCTCTATTTGCCACTGGAAAGCTACGGCGTGCGCAAGTCGCTGAAGTGGCAGCCCTATTCCTTCTACTACATGGACCTGCGGGCGTACAACCTCGGCCTCGGCTGAGGCTGGCAACCTTTCCGGGAGCGCATCACTCATGACCCGCCTCACCCGCCGCGCCGCAATCGGCAGCGCCGCCACCCTTGCCACGCTCGGCCTGCTGGATCATCTCCCCGGCCGCGCCCACGCCCAGGCCGCGCGCCAGGGCACGCTCAAGGTCGCCTTCCTCGGCCTCGACACCGCCGACCCCCACCGCCACACCGGCTCCATCGCCGTGCAGCAGGTGTTCGTCGAAACCCTCACCTCCATCGCCGATGACGGCACGGTGAAGCCGTTCCTCGCCACCTCCTGGGAGATCAGCCCGGACGGCAAGCGCTACAGCTTCACCATCCGCGAGGGCGTGCGCTTCCACAACGGTCGCCTGCTCACCGCCGAGGACATCCGCGCCAACGCCGTGCGCGTGCGCGACCAGGTCCGCGGCGGCTGGCTCTCGGCCCCGATGAAGCTGGTGGAGGCGCTGGAGGCGCCGGATGCGCGCACCTTCGTGATGACCATGAAGGAGCCGTACGGCCCGCTGCTCAACCTGCTGTCGGAGCTGTGGATCGTGGCGCCGGAAAGCGAAGGCTGGGCGCAGACCATCCGCACGCCGATCGGCACCGGCCCGTTCAGCTTCGGCCGCTGGACCCCGAACGTGAGCTTCCTGGCGCCCGCCTTCGCGCAATACTGGCAGCCAGGCCTGCCGCGCGCCGAGGCGGTGGAGTTCAACCTGCGCGATGCCGACGATCTCTCCCTTCCGTTGCGCGCCGGGGACCTGCACGTCGCTCGCGTCACCTACGACAAGCTCGCCGCGCTGAAGGCCGACCCGAACATCGAGATCGGCTACATGAAGGACACCACCTGGTGGTTCGTCTCCTTCAACAACCGCGCGCCGCGTAAGCCGTTCGACGACCTGCGGGTGCGCCAGGCGGTTTCGCACATGCTCGACAAGGCGGCGATCATGCGCTTCCTCACTGGCGATGCCGGCGTGGTCACCAACCAGATGGCGGCACCAGGCCAGTTCTTCTGGGACAAGGCGATGCATGAGGCGGATGCCCATGCCCGCCCCGACGAGGCGCGCGCGCACGCCCTGCTGCGCGAAGCCGGCGTCGATCCGGCCGCCACGCCCTGCCGCGTGGTCTCCTGGCAGAACAGCTTCTCCGAAATCGTGGTCCAGGCCGTGCGCAAGCTCGGCTTCCCCGTGGAGCACCTGTCGCTGGACGATATCGGCGCCCAGCGCCGGCTGGGCCAGTACGACTGGGACATCGCGCCGTTCAGCTCCGGCCCGCGGGCAGACATCTTCCTGCGCTTCATCCGCATGATGTCCGACGGGCCGAATGTCGGCCTGTGGGGCGGCCCGCGCGATACCGAGTTCGACGGGCTGGTACGCGGTGCGGTGGCGGCGGTGGACCTCGCCGAGCGGCGGCGGCTGTACCTGGCCGCCTGGCAGCGCGCGATGGAACGCTACTACACCGTGGTGATCGGCCACGCGCCGGAGCCGATAGCCAACCGGCGCGACGTGACCGGGTACACCCCCGGCTTCACCTGGGGCCAGCACCGCGTGGATGGCGGGCTCGCCTTCGCCGCGCTGGCGGCCCGCAGCTGAGCCTGCTGATCGGCACCGGGCCGGCCGCTCCGGCGGCCGCGCGCTGGCGGATCGATCCCGGCACCGTGCTGGGCCTGTTGATCCTCGCCCTGCTGCTGGGCGTGGCGGTGGCTGGGCCTGGCCTGGCAGGGCACGATCCGCTCGCCCAGCACATCGCCCTGCGCAACGCCCCGCCCGATGCGGTGCACTGGCTGGGCCGCGACCATCTCGGCCGCGACATCCTGGCCCGGCTGATGGCGGGCACGCGCATCTCCCTGCTCGCCGCCACCGGCGCCACCGCCTTCGCGCTGGTGCTCGGCGCCGGGCTGGGTCTCGCGGCGGAGGCGCTGGGCCGCTGGCCGGCGGCCATCGTGTTCGGGGCGTTCGACCTGGTGCGCGCCATGCCCGCCGTGCTGCTGGCGCTCACCCTCATGGTCGCGTTCGGCAGCGGCATCGCCCCGCTCGTGCTGGCACTCGGCATCGCCTATGCCCCGCACATGGCCCAGGTGGCCCGCGCCGCCTGGCAGCGCGAATCCGCCACCGGCTACGTGGCCGCCGCCCGCGTGATGGGGGCGGCGCCGCTGGCCACGCTGGTGCGGCACATCCTGCCGAACATTGCCGGCAGCCTCGTCACCCAGGCCGCCATCGTGATGCCGCGCGCCATCACCACCGAAAGCGTGCTGAGCTTCTTCGGCCTGGGCGTTGCGCCAGACACGCCGAGCTGGGGGCGCATGATTTCCGGCGCCACGCGCTTCGCGGAGGCCGCCCCGCATGCGGTGCTGGCGCCGGTGCTGGCGCTGAGCCTCGCCACGCTCGGCTTCGCACTCGCCGGCGACCGGCTGCGCCTGGCGCTCGACCCGCTGCGGGCGACGCGGCGGTGATGCGCAACCTCGCACAGGCCGCGCGGGCCGTGCTGCAGCAGGGGCTGCTGCTGGCCGCCATCGCGGTGGCCGTGTTCCTGCTGATCCGCGTGGTGCCCGGGGACGTGGTGGATTCCATGGCCCTGGAAGGCAGCCTGGACGACGAGGCGATCGCCGCCCTGCGCGCCGAGATGGGCCTGGACGCCGATATCGCAACCCAATTCCGCCTGTGGGCCGGCCGCGCCCTGTCCGGCGATCTCGGCCTGTCGCTGCGGTTCGAGCGGCCGGTGACAGAGCTGATTCTCGCCGCCCTGCCCACCACCCTCACCCTGGCCGCGCTGGCACTGCTGGCCGGGCTTGCGCTGGGCATCGCGCTGCCGGCCGCGGCGGTGCTGTGGCCGCGCTCGCTCCTGCCGGCGGCGGTGGAGGCGCTGAACCTGTGGTCCATCGCGCTGCCCACCTTCTGCGTGGGGCTGGCCGGCATCCTGCTGTTTTCGGTCTGGCTCGGCTGGCTGCCGGTGATCGGCCAGATGCTGCTGCCGGTGCTGATCCTGGGCTTCGACAATGCCGGGCAGATCGCCAAGCCGCTGCATGAGGACCTGAAGGAGGCCGCCACCGCCGCCCATATCCGCACCGCGCGCGCCAAGGGCCTGTCCCCCGCCCGCATCGTGCTGCGGCATCTGCTGCCCAACGCCATGTCCAGCGCCATCGCGCTCGCCGGGCTGATCCTGGCCGGCATGATCGGCGGCACGCTGACGATGGAGGTGCTGTTCGGCCTGCCCGGGCTCGGCACGCTGGCCTACCAGGCGATCACCGGCCGCGACTATCCCGTGATCCAGGCCGTGGTGCTGGTGTTCGCCACGGGCATCGCGGTGGTGAACGTGCTGGCCGACCAGGCCCAACGCCTGCTCGACCCCAGGCTGCGCCGATGAGCGACGTGATCGCCGAGCTGCGGGGCCTGTCCGTCCGGTTCGGCACCGCCGTGGCCGTGGCGGATGTGTCGCTGGCGCTGCACCGGGGCCGCACCCTGGCGCTGGTGGGCGAGAGCGGCTCCGGCAAGTCCCTCACCGCCCTGTCCCTCGCCGGCCTGCTGCCACCCGCGGCCGAGGCGGCCGGCAGCCTGCGCCTCTTCGGGCAGGAGATGCGGGGTGCCTCGGAACGCGCCTGGCGCGGGCTGCGCGGGCGGCGCATCGGCATGGTGTTCCAGGAGCCGATGGCCAGCCTCAACCCCGGCATGCGCATCGGCAGCCAGATCGCCGAATCGTTGCGGGCGCACACAGTATTGCGGGGTGCGGGCATCCGCGTCCGGGTACTGTCCCTGCTGGAGGAGGTTGGTCTGCCCGATCCGCAGGCCAGGGTGGCGGCCTATCCGCACCAGCTTTCCGGCGGCCAGCAGCAGCGCGCCATGATCGCCATGGCCCTGGCGGCCGAACCGGACCTGCTGCTGGCCGACGAGCCGACCACGGCGCTGGACACCACCGTGCAGGCCGAGATCCTCGCCCTGCTGCAGCGGCTGCAGGCGGCGCGCGGGCTGGCGATGCTGTTCGTCAGCCACGATCTCCGCGTGGTCGCCGGCCTCGCCCACGACGTGGCGGTGATGCGCCACGGCCACATCGTGGAACAGGGGCCGGTGGCGCGCGTATTCGCAGCGCCCGCGCACCCCTACACCGCCGCCCTGCTGGCCAGCCGCCCGCGCCCGCTGCCTGCGCCCGCCGTCGCGCCGGGGCCGGTGGCGGCGCTGGAGGCGCAGGCGCTCTGCGTCACCTATCGGCCGCATCGCCGTGGCACGGCACCGGTGCGCGCCCTGGCCGGGGTATCGCTCTCCCTGCCCCAGGGCGGCGCGCTCGGTCTGGTGGGCGAGAGCGGCTCCGGCAAGAGCACGCTGGCCCGCGCCGCCGTGGGGCTGGCCACGCCCTCCGCCGGCACGATCCGCATCTTCGGCCAAAACCCCGCCACCCCGGCCGACCGGCAGGCCCAGGCCCGGCTGGCGCAGATAGTGTTCCAGGACGCGGCCGGCAGCCTGAACCCGCGCCTGCCCATCGCCGCTATCCTGGCCGAGCCGCTTGCGGTGCATGCCCTGTGCCGCCCCGCCGCCCGGCGCGACCGGGCCGCCGCCCTGCTTGCGGAGGTGGGGCTGGAGCCGGCGCATCTGGATCGCTACCCGCACCAACTCTCCGGTGGCCAGCGCCAGCGCGTGGCGATCGCGCGCGCCTTGGCCGTCGATCCGCGGCTGCTGGTCTGCGACGAACCCGTCTCCGCCCTGGACATGACGGTGCAGGCCCAGGTGCTTGAGCTGCTCGCCCGCATCCGCCGCGAGCGCGGCCTGGCGCTGCTGTTCATCGGCCACGACCTGGCCGCCGTGGCCGTGGTCAGCGACCGCATCGCGGTGATGAAGGATGGCCTGCTGGTGGAGGAAGGCCCGGTGCGGCAGGTGCTGCAGGCGCCGCGCACCGCCTATGCCCGCGCGCTGATCGATGCCATGCCGCGCGGCCTGCCGGCCGTGCCGGCGCCCATCGGGGACCGGCCCGCGCATGCGTTGGCCACGGGCTGAGCGGGGCGGCGCGACCGTCGTCAATCTTTCATCGCGGCGTCATCGTGCTGTCGCCGTCGCGGGTGCATCCACCCATTTCTGCATTGCCGGAGGAAACGCCATGCGTCGTCGTTCGCTTCTTGCCCTGCCGCTCGTGGCGAGCCTTCCCGGCCTGGCGCGCGCCCAGGCGGATTGGCGCGCCTCCGTGAAGGAGCTGCGCTTCGGCATCAGCAGCTCGGAGAACGAGCGCGACGCCATCGCGCGGTTCGAGCCGCTCTCGGCCTATATCGAGGCGCGGCTGGGCGTGAAGATGCGCGTGTTCCGCAGCACGGATTATGCCGGCGTGGTGGAGGGGCTGAACTCCAAGCATCTCGATGCCGCCTCGCTCGGCCCGGCCAACTACGCGCTCGCCAACAAGGTGATGGGCAACCGCATCGCCCCCTTCGCGCGCTCGCTCGATGCCGAGGGGGGCGACGGCTACTTCTCGGTGGTGTTCGTGAAGGCCGACAGCCCGTTCCAGTCGCTCGAGGATCTCAAGGGCCGGTCCTTCGCCTTCGCCGACCCGAACAGCGCCTCCGGCTACGCCTTCCCGAACTACCACCTGAAGAAGGCCGGCTACGACCCGGCGAAGCACTTCTCGCGCACGGGCTTCTCCGGCAGCCACGAGATGTCGGTGATCGCCGTGCTGAACGGCACCTTCGACGCTGCGCCGACCTTCTGGACCAGCGAGGCCCGCGGCAACATCCAGCGCATGGTAGAAAAGAAGATGATCCCCGATAGGGCGGTGCGGATCATCTGGAAAAGCCCGCGCATCCCCGGCTCGCCTTGGGTGATGCGCACCGAGCTGCCAGAGGCGCTGCGCCGGGATTTCGCCGCCGCGATCTTGGCGATGCCGCAGGCCGACCCCGGCGGCTGGGCGCAGATCAGCTCCAAGGCCCAGGGGATCGTCCCGGCCAAGCATGAGGACTACCTGGATGTGATCGCCGTGGTGCAGGCCAATGAGGCCGAGCGTCGGCGCAAGGGCACCTGACGGGGTCGATGGGCTTGCCCACGCGCGCCGCTCCCCCACCGCTCAGCCCAGACGCGGCGGCCATCGAGATGCGCCACCATGCCGCCGGCCTGGCCGGACGGTGGCGTGGCGTGGGCGTGGTGCTGCTGCTGCTGGCCATGGTGCTGGCCAGCGGCTGGTACAGCGAGGTGGATGGCGGCAAGCTGATCGACGGACTGCCACGCATCGCCAACTATGTCGCGCGCACGCTGCCGCCGCTGCGGCTTGAAACGCTGGGGGCCGATCTCGGCGAGTGGTACTGGAACCTCGGCGAATGGCTGGTGCTGCTGCTGGACACGGCGCTGATCGCCTATGTCGGCACGGTGGTCGGCGCGGGGCTTGCCCTGATGCTCAGCTTCGCCGCCTCCTCCGCCCATAGCCCGAACCCCGCGCTGGCCTTCGCCGTGCGGCGGCTGCTGGAGGCGGCGCGCTCGGTGCCGGTGCTGGTCTTCGCCCTGATCTTCGTCTTCGCCTTCGGCCTCGGCCCGCTGCCGGGGGCGATGGCGCTGGCCGTGCACAGCATGGGCGCGCTGGGCAAGCTCTATGCCGAGATCCACGAGAACGCCGAGTCCGGGCCGGTGGATGCGGTGCGCGCCACCGGCGGGACCTGGGCGCAGCAGATGCGCTTCGGCGTGCTGCCGCAATCCATGCCGGGCGTGGTCAGCTACGGCCTGCTGCGCTTCGAGATCAATGTGCGCGAGGCCTCCATCCTCGGCCTCGTCGGCGCGGGCGGCATCGGCGAGGAGCTGTACACCGTCGTGCGGCGCTTCGAGTATGCCGACATCTCTGCCCTGGTGCTGCTGATCCTTGCCACCGTCACGCTACTGGATTTCGTGTGCGGGCGCCTGCGCCGGCGCATCACCGGCGCGCTGTCCCCGGCATGATGCGGCGCCTCGTCTCCCCCCCGGCCTTGTGGGCCGGCGGCGTCCTGCTGCTGCTCGTCGGGCTGTGGCGGCTGGATGCCGCGCCCGCGCGGCTGATCGAAGGGCTGGGCAAGCTTGGCTGGCTGGTGGTGCTGATGATCCCGCCATCCAGCGGCGGAGCGCTTCCGGAACTGCTGGAGGCGCTGCTGGCGACACTTGCCATGGCATTCCTGGGCACGATCGCGGCGGCGGTGATCTCCCTGCCGCTCGCCTTCCTCGGCGCCGCCAACGTCATGCCGGTTCGCCTGCTCCGTTTCGGCCTGCGCCGGTTCTGGGATGGGCTGCGCGGGATCGACACGCTGATCTGGGCGCTGGTCTTCGTCTCCGCCGTCGGCCTCGGCCCCTTCGCCGGCGTGCTGGCCATCGCCGTGCCAGATATCGGCGCCCTGTCCAAGCTGTTCAGCGAAGCCATCGAGGCAGCCGACCGCCGCCAGGCCGAGGCGGTGCGCGCGGCCGGCGGCACGCGGCTGGAGGCGGTGCGCTTCGGCATCCTGCCGCAGGTGGCGCCGGTGCTGCTGGGCCAGGTGCTCTACTTCTTCGAGAGCAATGTCCGCAGCGCCTCGATCCTCGGCATTGTCGGCGCCGGCGGCATCGGGCTCGCGCTGTCAGACCGGCTGCGGCTCAACAACTGGGACGAGGTCGCCTTCATCGTGCTGCTGATCCTTGCCATGGTGGGGGTGATCGACACCGGATCGCGCGCCATCCGCCGTCGCCTTGGCTGAGGAGTGCCGCCATGCAGCAGAGCCCCGTCTTCCAGGATCCCGCCACCGCGCCGAAGAAGCTGGGCGCGGCGCCGTTCATCCACCCCACCGCGCAGATACGCGACAGCAGCTTCGGCGCCTATTGCGAGGTGGGCGCGCGCACGAAGGTCAGCGAGTGCCGTTTCGGCGACTACAGCTACATCGTGAGCGATGCAGACATCATCTATGCCACCGTGGGCAAGTTCTGCTCGATCGCGGCCCATACCCGCATCAACCCCGGCAACCATCCGCTGGAGCGGGTGGCGCTGAACCACTTCACCTATCGCTCCAGCGCCTATGGCCTGGGCGAGGACGACGCCGAATTCTTCCAGTGGCGCCGCGACCATCATGTGACGCTGGGAAATGATGTGTGGATCGGCCACGGCGCGATCCTGCTGCCGGGCGTCTCCGTGGGCACCGGGGCGGCGATCGGCGCGGGGGCGGTGGTGAGCAAGGACGTGCCGCCCTTTGCCATCGTGGTCGGTGTGCCCGGCCGCGTGCTGCGCTATCGCTTCGCGCCGGAGATCATCGCAGCCCTGGAGCGCATCGCCTGGTGGGACTGGCCGCATGAGCGGCTGGCCGAGGGGCTGCAGGATTTCCGCCGCATGAGCGCAGACGCCTTCTGCCGGAAATACGACCCGGCCTGACTGCCGCCGCGCGGCGTTCCCTGGAACATGCAAATGGCGGCCGCACGGTGTGCGGCCGCCATTCTTGCTTGTTCCGATCGCCGGGGCATCGCGCGGATGCCCCGGTTGGTTCGTGCTAGAGCAGAAACCACTGCGCCGACGGGGTGCCCGAGTTCGGCACCGTGATCAGGAAGTCCGACACCGTATCGCCATTCGTGTCACCCTTGATCAGCACGCTGCCGCCCGAGGGAACCGCCATGAGCTCGCCGGCCGTGCCGGAGAAGCCGTTCGCCCCGATGAAGGTGAAGGCATCGTTGGCCGGGCTGCCGGCAACCGCGTCGATCAGGCGCAGGTCGATGCGCTCGCCCAGCAGCGGTGCGAAATCCGGCAGGCCGGTGAGGTTGGCGCCGGCTTCCGCGCCCACCGCGCTGGTGAAGATGAAGCGGTCCACGCCCTCCAGCCCGGAGACGGTGTGCTCACCGGCGCCGATCAGGAAGACGTTCGCGCCATCGGTGCCGGAGACCGGCGTTGCGCCGAGAACCACGATCGTGTCGTCGTCGATGATCACGCCGGTGGCCGTGGCGCGCCCGATCGTAGCCCCGGCGGAGGGGTTGGACAGGCCCACGGTGAAGCTCTCGTTGAACTCCCGCTGCTGGTCCGCGGCGAGCGGCAGCATGATCGTCGCCGTGTGCTGGCCCGGCGCGAAGGTGACCGTGCCGGACGGCAGCACGCCACCAGCAAAGTCGGCCGCGCTCGCCGGCATGGTGCCCGGCGCGCCGCCCGGGCTTACCGCCCAATCCAGCGTTTCGGTGTCGGTGGCGGTGCCGGCGCGGCTGACGGTGAAGGCCGCGCTGGTGCTCCCGCCGGTGCCTTCCAGCACGGTACGGCGGGCAGGCCCGATCCCGTAGCGGGACCCGTCGTCGTTGAGGATCACGCCGTGCGCAGCGCTGCCTGTGAAGGCGCCGCCGGTGGGGAGGTTGCCCAGCGAGACCGCGAAGCGCTCATTCGATTCGCCGGCCGTGTCACCAGCCACCGGCACGGTGATGGTGCGGCTGGTCTGGCCGGCCGCGAAGCTGACCGTGCCTGAGGGCAGCGTGCCACCGGCGAAATCCTGCGCCCGGGCCGCCACCGTGCCGTTTCCGGCCACGCCGGCCACGGTCCAGCCGATTTCCGCCGCTTCGACGGTGTCTCCGCTGCGGGTGACGGTAAAGGTGAAGTCCGTGGTGCCGGAATTGCCTTCCGGAAGGCGGGCGGTTTGTGCGGCAACCGCGAACATCTGCTCCGCCTCGGACAGCACGGCATCGCCGCGCAGGTTGAGGTTCTCGATGCGCAGGTCCTGGCTGGCCGGGGTGTCGGCCTCGTCGAAGGCGGTCTCCGGTGTGCCGTGGTTCTCCGTCATGTAGTCGGTGAAGGCCTGCTGCTCGCCCATCGCATTGGCCGGCACATTGGCCGCGGAGGTGAAGTCCTGTGCCTCGTCAATCGGCGCCGACAGCGTGCCGTCGGTCAGCAGGTAGCGGAAGTTCTCCGCATTGGCCTTGATCGGATAGCTGTCGCCGCCATTCGCGGTGAAGTTCAGCGCCACCGCCGTGATGACGGCAGGCGCGCCGGCCACCACCTGGCCGTTGGCGACCACCTGGGCGACGAAGCCGCCGTCGATGTCGTAGAGCGCCACGCTGCGCACCTGCTGGCCGGCCGGCAGGTCGGGATCGAAGGAGAAGCGCAGGCCTCCCAGCTGCGGGAAGCCGCCATTGCCGGCCGGACGCGAGGCGGCGAAGTTCAGGATGTTGAGCAGACCCTGCGGCGTGGTGTCGAACACCATCAGGCGGTTGTTGAAGCGCAGCGCGTTCTCGATGTCGAGCTGGGTCACGCGGCCCTCGATGGGCGGCTCGTAGCTCGGGATCGCGCCTGTGCCGACGGTTCCGATACCTTCTCGAATGCCGCCGCCGTTCTTGAAGCTGACCAGCGCGGCAGGGGCGGCCACCTGGGCGGCGGCCAGGTTGGCGTCGGCGGAGAGGTTGCCGAAGTTCGTCTCCTGCGAGCGCACGAAGGCGCGCTGGCCCTGGAGGTAGACATCCGAGAAGCCCGCCACCACTGCCAGCTTGGCATCGATGACGGCGTCCACCGCGGTCACCATCTCCTGAACGATGCCGCCACGGCTGCCTGCCGCGTAGGGGTTGTCGCTGCCGTAGAGCGCAGTGACGGTGGCATCCGTGGCGACATAGGCGCCGGAGATGACCGGGTCGACGCTCGCCGGGATGATCACGCCGTCGGCGTCGAAGGTCACCACCAGGCGACCAAGATTGTAGTACTCGCCGCCGGTGCTGGCGATCGCCACGGGGTTGCCGTCGGCGCCGGTGCGGATCACGGGGTAGTTCTCGGAGGCGACGATACCGCCCACCAGGGTGTCGGTCTCGTCGGCAAACACGGCGTGGCTGCCGCCGGAGAGGATCACGTCCACGCCCGAGAGCTTGCCGGCGAGTTCCAGCTCGATGGTGTAGTCCTGCAGGTGGCTCAGCAGGATGATCTTGTCGATGCCCTGGCCGGTCATCGTGTCGACCAGCGGCTGCAGAATGCTGGCAAGCTCGTGGCCGACAACGCGGAGCTGCTGGGCCACGATCTCGGCAACGCCACCATCGACATCGGCGGCTGGCGCATCGTGCTGTGGCGGGCAGACAGCCGCATCCGCCGCCCGCACCGCGACGGAATGCACGGCTTCGTGCTCGCGGAGGCCGACCTGCTCTGGCTCGCCGGCGTGGTCCGCCAGGCCGACCGGTCGCTGGCGATCATGAGCCACGTGCCCGTCTCCGGCCACGCCCAGACCGGCAACTACTACTTCGAACGCAACCCCCACCTCTCCACCTATCCCGGCGCGGAGCGGGTGCGCGCGGTGCTGCGCATGGCCCGGGTGCCGGTGGTGTGCATCGCCGGCCACGTGCACTGGAACACGCTCACCACGGTGGATGGCATTCCGCACATCACGCTCCAGTCGCTCACCGAAAGCTTCACCACCCATCCCGCCCCGGCCGCGTCCTGGGCGCTGCTGGAGCTGGACGAGGCGATCAACTGGGAAGTGTTCGGCGAGGATCGCTTCGCCCACCGCCAGGATGCCGCCGCCACGCTGCGCCGCTGGGTGCCGCCACTGGCGCCCTTCGCCCCGCCGCCCGACCGCGCCTGACGCGGCTTCCCCGGGGTCCCACGGGCCCCGGGGCACGGCTCCAAACTGTCCTGGCACGCTGTCTCGGAACGTTCATCGTCCGGTCACAGGCGTGTCGCCGCCCGGGGGGTAAGGCAGCCCCGCACCCCCACTCCCGCAAGGTTCTCCCGATGCGCCTGATCCAGCTGTCCGATACCCATGTCTCCGCGCGGCACCGCATGTTCGAGCCGAACATCGAAGCCACCGCGGCATGGCTGCGGGAGAACGCGCCGGAGCTGATCGTCCATACCGGCGACATGGCGATGGACGGCGCCGGCGACGTGGCAGACATGGAAGCCGCCGCCGCCTGGCATGCTCGCCTCGGCGCCCAGATCCGCGCCGTCCCCGGCAACCACGACGTGGGCGACACCGCCGCGATCAAGCCGACACAGGTGGTGAATGACGAACGCCTGGCCACCTGGCGCAGCCGCATCGGCCCGGATTACTGGGCCGAAGACCGCGGCGGCTGGCGCCTGATCGGGCTGGACGCGATGCTGCTCGGCACCGGCCACGCCGAGGAGGAACGCCAGTTCGCCTGGCTGGCCGAGGCCATCGCCACCCCGGCCCCGGTCGCTGTCTTCCTGCACAAGCCACTCTACGTCGACCACGCAGGCGAAGGCCCGCGCGGCTACTGGACCGTCACCCCCGCCCCGCGCCGCCGCCTGCTCGATCTGTTCGCCACCGCTCGCGTGCGCCTGATCGCCAGCGGCCATCTGCACATCTTCCGCGACGTGGTGATCGACGGCATCCGCCATGTCTGGGGCCCCTCGGCCGCCTTCGTCTGCGGCGACAGCCAGGAGCAGGAACTCGGCGGCAGCCGCCAGCTCGGCCTGGTGGAGCATGTCTTCGGCGCCGACGACGTCACCAGCCGCTTCATCCGCCCGGAAGACCTCACCGACCACACGATCGAGCCGCATAGCGAAACGCTCTACCCCCGCCCGAAGGTGACGGCGTGACGCAGGACCACGCCGCGCTGCACCTGCGCGGCATCGGCAAGTCCTTCGGCGCCACCCGCGTGCTGCAGGGCATCGACCTCGCCGCCGCGCCGGGCGAGTTCGTCGCCCTTGTCGGCCCCTCCGGCTGCGGCAAGTCCACCCTGCTGCGCATCGCCGCCGGGCTGGAGGCGCCGGACGAAGGCGCGGTCGCGCTGGACGGCCTCGATGTCACCGCCATGCGCGCCGCCGACCGCGACATGGCCATGGTGTTCCAGTCCTACGCGCTCTACCCACACCTCACCGCGCGCCAGAACATGGCGCTGCCGCTGCTGATGCGCCGGCTTTCCGCCACCCAGCGCCTGCCCTTCGCCCATCTCGTCCCCGGCGTGCGCAAGCGCCTGGCCGCCATCGGCGCGGAGGTGGCCAGCGCCGCCGACCTGCTGCGCATCACCCCGCTGCTGGACCGCAAGCCGGCGCAGATGTCCGGCGGGCAGCGCCAGCGCGTCGCCCTCGGCCGCGCGCTGGTGCGCCACCCACGCGCCTTCCTGATGGACGAGCCGCTCTCCAACCTCGATGCGGCGCTGCGCGTGCACATGCGCGGCGAGATCGTGGAGCTGCAC
Source organism: Acetobacteraceae bacterium (assembly GCA_044358135.1). Classification (GTDB taxonomy): domain Bacteria; phylum Pseudomonadota; class Alphaproteobacteria; order Acetobacterales; family Acetobacteraceae; genus CAMDGX01. The sequence continues at coordinate 23,202 of JBIKOJ010000051.1, forward strand.
CGCCGCGCCGGCGTCGTCACCCTCTATGTCACCCACGACCAGGAGGAGGCGCTGGGCATGGCAGACCGCATCGCGGTCATGCTCGCCGGCCGCATCCTGCAATGCGACACGCCCGGCGTGGTCTATCGCGACCCCGCCCATGTGGATGTCGCCACCTTCATCGGCAGCCCGCGCATCAACCTGCTCCCGGCCCGCATCGAAGCCGGCCGCGCCATGGTTGGCGGCACCCATTTCGCCTCCGGCCTCGCCCTGGCCGATGGCACCGTGCTGCGCCTAGGCATCCGGCCGGAGAACCTGCGCCTGCACGCCAGCGCCGCCCCCGGCCGCCTGCCGGTGCGCCTGGTGCGCTGCGAGTATCTGGGCGCCGAGGTCCACGCCCATCTGCACGCCGAACCGGAAGCCGGCCCGCTCATCGCCCGCCTGCCCCCGGCAGAGGCCACTGCCCTGGCCACCCACCCGGCGCTGTTCGTCTCGGCGGAGCCGGCCCATCTGCTGGCCTTCGATGCCGAGGGCCATCGCCTGCGCCTGCACAGCCCGGCGCGCGAGCCCGCCCATGCAAACTAGCCTCGCCACCCGCCTGCGTCGGGCAGAAGCACTGGCCGCCTGGCGCCTGGCCGGCCCCGCCGCGGCGCTGATGCTCCTGTTGCTGCTGCTCCCCACGCTGGCGATCCTGGTTTTGTCCTTCACCGATGCCGAACTCGGCGCCAGCGAGATCACCTTCCTGGGGCTGGAGGCCTATACTGACCTGCTCACCGACCGCAGCTTCCGCGGCGCGCTGCGCAACACCGCGGTCTATGTCCTGCTCGTCGCCCCCGCCTCCATCCTGCTCGGCCTCGGCCTGGCCCTGCTGATCGAGGCGCAGGCAGAAGGCCGGGCCTTCTTCCGCTCGGTGTATTTCCTGCCCGTTGTCTCGCTGCTCGTCGCCATGGCCAGCGTGTGGCAGTACCTGATGCATCCCAGCTTCGGGCCGATCAACCTCGTGCTCCGCATGCTCGGCTTTGCCGGTGTCAACTGGCTCGGCTCCAGCGACAACGTGCTCTACGCGCTCGCCATCATCGGCATCTGGCAGTCCACCGGCTTCAACATGGTGCTGTTTCTCGCCGGCCTCACCGCCATCGACCGCACCCTCTACGCCGCCGCCGAGATCGACGGCGCCCGCTCGGCCTGGAGCCGCTTCCGCCTCGTCACCTGGCCCATGCTCGGCCCCACAACGCTGTTCGTCTTCACCATCTCCGTCATCAGCGCGGTGAAGGTGTTCGAAACCGTCGCCACCCTCACCCATGGCGGCCCTGCCAAGGCCTCGGAAACCCTGCTCTGGGTCATCTACCGCGAAGGCTTCGTCTACCTCCATGTCGGCACCGCCTCCGCCATGGCGGTGGTGTTCATCGTCCTGCTGCTGGTCCTGCTGCTGATCCAGACAAGGGTACTCGACCGGAAGGTGCATTACGGATGATGCGCCTCCTGCGCCTCCTCGTGCTGTCCGCCGGCGCCGCCCTGGTGCTGTTCCCCTTCGTCTTCATGATCTCCACCTCGCTGAAATCCCAGTCGGAGGTGTTCTCCGCCGGGCTCCAGCTCATCCCGGTCACCTGGGACGCGGCGGAAAACTACAGCAAGGCGTTCTCCCGCATCCCCATGCTGCAGGTCCTCGGCAACGGCGCCCTGGTCTGCGCCCTGATCGTCGTCTTCCAGGTGCTGTTCGCCTTGCCGGCCGCCTACGCCCTGGCCAAGCTGCGCTTCCCCGGCCGTGACGCATTGTTCGCCCTGGTCATGCTCGGCCTTCTGGTGCCGATCCACGCCATCTCCATCCCGCTCTACGCCGCTGCCCGCGTCTCCGGCCTGCTCAACACGCTGGCGGTGCTGATCATGCCCTTCACCCTGTCGGTCTTCGCCATCTTCCTGTTCCGCCAGTTCGTGAAGGCGATCCCCGACGACCTGATCCTCGCCGCCCGCAGCGACGGCTTGTCGGAAAGCGCCATCGTCTGGCGCGTGCTGCTGCCCAATGCCTGGCCCGCTGCCTCCGCCTTCGCCGTGTTCTCGGTCGTGGCACATTGGAACGACCTCTACTGGCCGCTGATCGCCATCTCCAAAACCCACCTCGCCACCCCGCCGCTCGGCCTGCTGTTCTTCCGCGCGGCAGAGGTGGGGGACGACTACGGCGCGCTGATGGCCGCCACCGTCGTGGTCACCGCCCCCCTCGTCCTGTTCTTCCTGTTCGCCCAGCGCCTGTTCATCGACGGCATGACGATGACCGGCCTGAAGGGCTGACCCTCCCTTCCCCCCGCACGGAGCCCACAGAATGAAACGCCGCCACCTTCTCGCTGCCCCCCTGGCCGCGGGCCTCGCCAGCCTCGCCCCCACCGCCCGCGCAGCCACGACGGAGATCCTCGTCCACTACCCCATGCCCGGCTTCTTCAAGTCGGTGATGGACCAGATCTCGGGCGAGTACATGCGCCTGAACCCGGATGTGAAGATCACCTTCGTCTCTCCCTCGCCCACCTATGAGGACGGGCTGCAGCTCATGCTCCGCCAGTCCGGCACCGCCGAGATGCCCGACATGAGCTTCATCGGCCTCAACCGCCTGCGCGTGCTCGCCGAGCGCAACATCGGCGTCGACCTCACTCCCTACATCAAGGCCGATCCGGATATCGCCAACGAGGGCTTCTCGGAGCGCCTGCTGAACCTCGCCCGCTTCGGCGGCAAGCAGGTCGGCCTGGCCTTCGCCACCTCCAATCCAATCTTCTACTACAACGCCGATCTCGTCCGGAAAGCCGGCGGCGACCCAGAGCGCATGCCCACCACCTGGGACGAAGTGCTGAAGCTCGCCGCCCGCATCCAGGCGCTGGGCGATGGCGTCACCGGCATGTCCTACCGCTGGCAGGGCGATGACTGGATGTTCTCCGCGCTGCTCTTCGGCCATGGCGGCACCATGCTCAGCGCCGACGAGAAGAAGGTCGCCTTCAACGGCCCCGAAGGCCTCGGCGCCGTCAGGCTGCTCGACCGCATGGTGAAGGAAGGCAAGATGCCGGCCTTCTCGTCGGATGCCGCGGTGCAGGGCTTCACCGCCGGCAAGATCGGCCTGTTCTTCTGGACCACCGGCGGCCTGCGCTCGATGATCAACGGCGTCGGCACCAAGTTCGAGTTGCGCACCACCGCCATGCCGGTGATCGACGCCCAGAAGGGCCGCCTGCCCACCGGCGGCAACGCCGCGGTGATGTTCACCACCGACCCGAAGAAGCAGCAGGCGGTCTTCCGCTTCCTGAAATTCGCCTCCGGCCCCTACGGCGCCTCGGTCGTCGTCCCCGGCACCGGCTACGTGCCCAACAACGACCTTGCCCCGAAGGACGACCGCTACCTCGGCAAGTTCTATCAGGAAAACCCACTGTTCCGCGCCGGGCTGAACCAGATGCACCTGATGATCCCCTGGTACTCCTTCCCCGGCAACAACGGCGTGCGCGTCACCCAAACCATGGTCGACAACCTCGCCCTGCTGGTGGAGCAGAAGGTCACACCAGAGGAGTGCCTGCGCACCATGGCCACCGAAGTGCAGCGCCTGCTGCCGCGCTAATCCCCTATCTCCATTCCACCATTGCCGGCCTGCGACGGTGGGTCCGGCGCTGACAGCAAGCTCCGATCTGGCAGTTGCGCCAGATCGGCCAGCTTAAGCAAAGACCGAGGCTAGTCCTGAGTGCCATCCCTGCACCAACCATCACCGCAGCCTCAGCTGTCACCCCGAAAGCCTGCACCGCTTGCACCACCAGAATACTGGTATGGTGCCGGGTCCGATGATCAGCCCTTCCCCCCAAGCTGGCCGAGCGAGGTGCGCACGGCCTTGGCGGGAGTTCGACGAAAACGGCCGGGACCTGCCCTTCAGCCAATCCCGTCAAAAGCGCAGATAGGGATTGAGT